>JBAUQH010000001.1:0-2376 GCA_049580605.1 Gallionella sp.
GCGCGGCGGCGTGCCAGTACTTCGTCGTTCACATTGAGCTGCAGCAGACGCTGGTGCGCATCGATGGTCACCAGGTCGCCCTCGTTGACCAGCGCGATCACGCCGCCGACTGCGGCCTCGGGCGCCACGTGGCCGACCACCATGCCGTAAGTGCCGCCCGAGAACCGGCCGTCGGTGATCAGGCCGACGGAATCGCCCATGCCTTCACCGATCAGGGCCGCGGTCGGCGACAGCATCTCGCGCATGCCGGGGCCGCCCCTGGGACCCTCGTAGCGGATGATCACCACATCGCCCGCATTGATCCTGCGTGCGAGGATGGCTTCCATGCAGGCCTCCTCCGAATCGAATACGCGCGCCGGCCCGGTAATCTTGGACTGTATCACGCCGGTGATTTTCGCAACCGCGCCCTCCTCGGCAAGATTGCCTTTCAGTATCGCGAGGTGCCCCTGCGCATAAAGCGGGTTGCCCCAAGGGCGGATCACGTCCTGGTCCTTGCGCGGCTCGTCGGGCACATCCTTCAACACTTCCGCTATGGTCTGCCCGGTAATGGTCATTTCACCGCCATGCAGCGCGCCGTTCGCGAGCAAAATCTTCATCACCTGCGGAATCCCGCCTGCCCGATGCAGGTCGGTCGCGACGTATTTTCCGGACGGCTTCAGGTCGCACAGTACCGGCACGCGCGCGCGTATCATCTCGAAGTCGTCGATGGTCAACGACACCTGCGCGGCATGCGCGATGGCCATCAGGTGCAGCACCGCATTGGTCGAGCCGCCCACCGCCATGACCAGCGCGATCGCATTCTCGAACGCCTTGCGCGTCAGGATCTGGCGCGGCAGGATCTGCTTCCTGATTGCATTCACCAGCACTGCCGCAGACTTCGCGGTGCTCTCGGCCTTTTCCAGGTCTTCGGCGGCCATCGTCGAGGAATACATCAGGCTCAAGCCCATTGCCTCGATCGCGGAAGACATCGTGTTCGCGGTATACATGCCGCCGCAGGAACCGGCGCCGGGACAGGCGTGGCGTTCTATCTCCGTCAGTTCGGTTTCGTCGATCTTGTGGGCGGTGTATTGTCCGACCGCCTCGAACGAACTCACGATGGTCAGGTCCCGGCCATGGTAATGACCCGGCTTGATCGTGCCGCCATATACGAAGATGGCCGGAATGTTCAAACGCGCGATAGCGATCATCGCGCCCGGCATGTTCTTGTCGCATCCGCCGATCGCAAGCAAGCCGTCAACGCTCTGGCCGTTGCATACGGTCTCGATGGAATCGGCGATCACCTCGCGCGACACCAGCGAATATTTCATCCCTTCGGTGCCCATCGAGATGCCGTCCGAAACGGTGATCGTGCCGAACAGCTGCGGCATCGCGCCGGCCTTTTTCAATGCGGCTTCGGCGCGGTCCGCCAAAGCGCCGATCCCCATGTTGCACGGCGTGATCGTGCTATGCGCGTTCGCCAGACCGACGATGGGCTTGTCGAAATCCCTGTCCCCGAAACCCATCGCCCGCAGCATCGCGCGGTTGGGTGAACGTTGCACACCCTGGGTGACGATTTTGCTTCTGCGGTTGTCAGACATGATATTCGCCTTGATAAATTACTTATAAAAAAAGGGGCTCGCGCCCCTTTTTAAGGCCTGGTTAAACTCAGACTGCCTGTTCGGCAGGCTGCTCGGCCGGTTGCTCGGCTATCTGTTCGACCAGCTCATTCATCGCCTGGGTGCGTCCTTCCAGCACCGCGTCGGCGATGGCACGGGCATACAGGCGGATCGCCTGGGTGGAATCGTCATTGCCGGGAATCACGTAATCCACGCCCAGCGGCGAATTGTTGGTATCGACAACACCGATCACCGGAATGCCCAGTTTTTGCGCTTCGACGATCGCACCCTTCTGGTAGCCGACGTCGATCACGAACAGCGCATCGGGCAGACCCTTCATGTCCTTGATGCCGCCCAGGCTGCGATCCAGCTTTTCCAGTTCGCGCTTCATCATCAGCGCTTCCTTCTTGGAAACCTTATCGGCCGCGCCGTCGGCGGTCATCTGCTCCAGTTCGCGCAGACGCTTGATGGATTCCTGAACGGTCTTGTAGTTGGTCAGCATGCCGCCCAGCCAACGGTGGTTCACGAACGGGGACTCCGCGCGTACCGCCTCTTCCTGCAGGATCTCGCGGGCCTGGCGCTTGGTCGCAACGAACAGGATGGTGCCCTTCTTCGCAGACAGCTTGCGCACGAAATTTTCCGCCGCGGCGAACATCGCGACGGTCCTTTCCAGATTGATGATATGTATTTTGTTGCGGTGACCGAAGATGAACGGTGCCATCTTGGGGTTCCAGAAACGGGTCTGGTGTCCGAAATGAACACCGGCTTCCAGCATTTGACG
>JBAUQH010000002.1:0-4659 GCA_049580605.1 Gallionella sp.
GTCGAGATCGAGGTACCGGCGCGCGACCCGGTTCACGTCTGCCGGAGTCACCTGTTCGATGCGCGCGAGATCCTCTTCCGGGGAATCGAGTCCGTCCAACGCAACCGCTTCGGACCATGCCGAAGCCAGTCCCTCGATGGAGTTCTTCTGGAATTCGGCGGCACTGCGTTCCTGCAGCTTGGCGGCCGCAACCAGGTCGGCCGGCACGCCGTTCTTCGCGATTCCGGCGAGCAGGGTGCGCACCTCGCGTTCCAGTTTTGCCGCATCCCCGCCGGCCGGAAACGTCACTTCGGCGGACGCCACGGCGGCCCCGGGCAGCGCATCGAATGAGAATCCGGCCGAAAATGCCTTGCCCTCGGGAACCAGTCCGTACAGCGCACCCCGTTCGCTGTTGAGCACGTCGGCAAGCACTTCAAGCGCGGGGTAATCGGGGCTGTCCATGCCCGGCATGCGCATTGCGATCGCCTCCATCCCGTAAGGCAGGTCGCTGTTCAGCGTGAACGACTGCGCCTTGACCGGCTGGAAGTGCAACGGCACCCGTGCCGGCAGGATTCTGGCGGGCAGGGTGCCGAACAATTTGCGTACCGTGGCCAGTGTTGCGACCGGGTCGAAATCGCCGGCGACGACCAGGATGGCATTGTTGGGCGCATACCACCGGTCATGGAATGACTTCAGCATCGCGGCCGTGGTCTTGTCGAACGAGGGCTTGGTGCCCAGGCCGTCATGCGCGTAGCTGGTCCCGGCGAACATCTCGGCGCGCAGCCGGGTGTAAAGGATGTATTGCGGATTGGACAGATCCTGCGCGACTTCCTGCTCGATCGCGCCGCGTTCCTGGTCCCAGTCCTTCTCGCTGTCCACGACGCCGCGCATGCGCAGCGCCTCGACATGCAGCGCGACGTCGAGATCTTCCGACGGCACGGTATAGTAATACTGCGTCACCGTCTGGCCGGTTTGCGCATTGAAGCTGCCGCCCATCAGGCTGCCGATATTGGCCAGCTGGTCCGCGGACAGGCCGGGGCTGCCGCGGAACATCATGTGCTCCTGCGCATGGGCGGTGCCGGGAAATCCCGGCGGGGTCTCGTCGGCGCCGACCAGGTAGTTGACCGAGGTCGACACGACCGGGGCCAGCGTGTTGCGGACCAGGATAACGCGCAGCCCGTTATCCAGGGTCGCGCGTACCACATCGTGTGTATCCGCGGCGTGCGCTGCGGGTACCGCCCAGACCGGCAGCAGGCCGCAAATCAGGACAAGGGCCATGCGCCGGAAGCTGCGTGCGATGGCAATGCGAAGTATGAAGTCATGCATGGCTGAATTTCCCGTTTCGTTTCGATAATCTTGTTGCGGCTATTGCGCTGCCGCGCTCCGCCAACGGCTGCAACACCCGCACGGGCGGGGTTGAAGCGCGCTATTTGACCACATTGAATCCGGCCTTGATTTAATCCGGAATGGTCTGACTGCGCAGATGCAGACAGCCGAAGCGCAAAAATGTTTCAGGGCTGCCAACAATTCCATCCGTCAGTACATGCGGTGCCGGAACAGCCATCCGGCGATACTGAACGACGCGATACCGATCAGCGCCATCGGCCAGAACTGCGGGAGCAGCAGATGAAAAGGCATGCCCTCGAGGAACACGCCGCGCAACACCACCAGGAAATAGCGCATCGGATCGAACAGCGTGATATCCTGGACCAGCACCGGCATGTTCCGGATCGGCGTCGCGAAACCGGACAATATTATCGCCGGCACCATAAAGATGAAAGCACCCAGCAAACCCTGCTGCTGGGTGGCCGCAAACGAAGAGATCATCAATCCCACGCCGACGCCGGACAGCAGGAACAGGAATATACCGGTATACAGCGTCAACATGCTGCCCAGCAGCGGCACCCTGAACCAGAGCACCGCCGCCAGGATGATCACGCTGGCTTCGGCCAGTCCGATGATGAAGCCCGGCAGCGTTTTCCCGATCAGGATTTCCACCGGCCGCAGCGGCGTGACCAGCAGCTGGTCGAATGTACCCTGCTCGCGCTCGCGTGCAACGGACAGCGCAGTGACCAGCATGGTCACCAGCAGGGTCAACACGCCGACGATGCCGGGCACGAAGAACCAGCGGCTTTCCAGATTGGGGTTGAACCAGGCGCGGGTCTCGATGTGCGCGGGCGGCAAAGTTCCGTCATGGCTTGCGACCCAGTCGCGGTTGAAGCGCTCGACCATCACGCTCACGTCGTTGATCGCGAGCATCGCGGTGTTCGAATTGCGGCCATCGACGATCACCTGCAATTCGGCCGGCCGCCCACCAAGCAGGTTCGAGCTGAAATTCGGTCCGGCATGCACCACCATCAATACCTGTTTGCTGTCGATCAGCGGTGCAATCTCTTCCTCGTGGGTGATTTGCGCAACCCGGGTAAAGCTGGACGATCCGTCGAAGGAGGACAGTATCTGGCGTGATGCGGCGCCGCTGTCTTCGTTGTAAACCGCGAACGGCACGTTCTTCAGGTCGAAGGTCGCGGCATAACCGAATACCATCAACTGGATCAGCGGCGGGCCGATCAGCACCATCCTGCTGCGCTTGTCTTTCAGCAGCGTCAGGAATTCCTTTTTCACCAGTGCGAATATTCTGCCCAGCACGATCACTCCAGCCGCTTGCGCGCGTTGCGCCAGGTCAGGCCGAGGAACACCGAGGCGAGGATCACCATTCCCAGTGCATTCGGCAGAATCACGGTCCAGACATCACCGGCGAGGAACACGGTCTGCAGGATAGCCACATAGTAGCGCGCCGCGATCAAGTGGGTGATCGCCTGCACCACCCCGGGCATGCTGCCGATGTCAAAGATGAATCCGGACAGCAGGAAGGCGGGAAGGAAGGTGGTGATCAGCGCAATCTGCCCGGCGACAAACTGGCTGCGCGCCACGGTGGAAATCAGCAGTCCCATGCCGAGCGCGGTAACGAGAAAAAGCGCGGACGCGGCGAACAGCACCCACATCGAGCCGCGCAGCGGCACCCCGAACAGGTACAGCGCCATGCCCACGGCCAAAAGCAACCCGCCCATGCCCAGTATGAAATACGGGATCAATTTCCCGAGTATCACCTCGCTCATCGACAACGGCGTGACCAGCAGCGCTTCCATCGTGCCGCGCTCCCATTCGCGCGACATCACCATCGCAGTCAGCAGCGCGCCGATCAGCGTCATGATTACCGCGACCAGCCCGGGCACCAGGAAGTTGCGGCTGCGCAGTTCGCTGTTGAACCAGACGCGCTGTTCCAGCTGCACCGGCAAATCCGGTTTCTGTCCGCGCTGCAGCGCGTAATGCTCCAGCCATTTTCCCCACGCCCCCTGCACGTAACCGGAAATGATGCGCGCGGTGTTCGCATCCACGCCGTTGACGATCAGCTGGATCGGCGCGCCGCCCTGCTCGCGCAACTGCCGCGCGAAATCCTGGCGCAAAACCACGATTGCATTGACGCGGCCTGCCATCATCGCCTGTTCGGCATCGCGCGTGCTCGGATACACCGCAGCTTCGAAATAGCGCGACTGGTGGAACGCGGCGGCGAAGTCAGCGGCTTCCGCGCCGGGCTGCTCCGTCACCAGCGCCAGCGGGATGTGCTCGGAATCCAGCGACACGCCATAGCCGAACAGCAGCAGCAGGAATATCGGCATCAGGAATGCGATCGCGATGCTGCTCGGGTCGCGCACGATCTGCAGGAATTCTTTCCGGATCAGCCCGCGCAGGCGCATGCGGCTGCTCATGCCGCCACCTCCATTCCTCTATGCGGTTCTTTCAGCCATACGTTTTCGGTGGCTGGCGGCATAACCCGCAGTGTCAATTCCACTTGCGTCTTGTCGCATAGTGGATTGCCTGACTTCGTTGCCGCCGCTTTGCGCAACGTGTTCATGCGGCACCTCCGGCACGTTACTGGCGTAGCCAGCCGATTGCGGGAGGTGGTGCCAGGCGGCATTACCCGCAGTGTCAATTTCACATGCGACTTGTCGCATAGTGGATTGCCTGACTTTGTTACCGCCGTTTTGCGCACCGTGTTCATGCGGCACCTCCGACACTTTACTGGCGTAGCCAGCCGATTGCGGGAGGAGGTGCCAGGCGGCATTACCCGAACCGCCGCTGCGCGCACCGCGTTCATGCCGCCGCCCCCCGTTGTTCGTGTGCGAGAATCAGATCAACGAACGCATCTTCCAGGGTCGGGGCCGGACGTAACTCGGTGCGTACCTGCTGCCTGACGCTGGCCGGCGTGCCCATCGTCAGGATTTCGCCCGCCGCCATGATCGCGAGGCGGTCGCAGTATTCCGCCTCTTCCATGAAGTGGGTGGTGACCATCACGGTCACGCCTTGTTGTGCCAGCGCATTGATGCGCGACCAGAATTCCCGGCGCGCCAGCGGATCAACGCCGGAAGTGGGTTCGTCGAGGAACAGGATTTCCGGCCGGTGCATCAGCGAACAGGCCAGCGCGAGGCGCTGCTTGTAGCCCAGCGAAAGTTCGCCGCTGGTGAAGCCGGCAATATCGGTCAGTTCGAATTCTTCGAGCGCCCATGAGATGCGCGCCGCGCCGCGCTTGCCCGACAGCCCGTAGACGCTGCCGAAGAAGCGCAGGTTTTCGGCCACGCTGAGGTTGCCGTACAGCGAGAATTTCTGCGACATGTAGCCGAT
>JBAUQH010000003.1:0-7467 GCA_049580605.1 Gallionella sp.
GGGCAGGCTGCGACCGGCGCGGACTTTTCTTCAGGGGCTGACCGTGGCGACACTTGGCCGACGCGATGCGGGCAGCCGGAAAAACTCAGGCAATCATGCCTGCCGCAACGGTATTGTTGCTCGCTTCATCGATCACGATGAAGCTGCCGGTCGCCCGGTCGGTGGCGTAGCTGTCGAACACCAGGGGTTGCTGCACCTTGATTGCAACGCGCGCGATGTCGTTCATGTCGAGCGTTTCGGCGCTGTGCCGTTCGAGTGTGTTCACGTCCACGCGGTAATCGATGCTTGAGAACAGGCATCTCGCGGTTCGCGTGGTGTGTTTCACCAGGTACTTGCGGTTTGTGTCCAGCCTGGTTTCGGACAGCCAGCACACGACCGCTTCGAATTCCTTCGCCACTTTGGGCATCGCGCCCCCGTTTACCAGCATGTCACCGCGTGAAATGTCGATTTCGTCTTCCAGCGTCAGCGTGACGGATTGCGGCGCGTACGCGTGTTGCAGCTGGCCGTCGTAGGTCACGATCTCCCTGACCCGGCTGCTCCGGCCCGACGGCAGCACGGTCACCGCGTCGCCGACCGCGATTTCGCCGGCTTCGATGCGCCCCATGAATCCGCGGAAATCGTGAAGTTCCCCGGTTTGCGGGCGGCAAACCCACTGCACCGGATAGCGGAAGTCGGTGGTGTTCAGGTCATGGTCGATCACGATGTTTTCCAGCAGGTTCATCAGCGTGGTGCCCTGATACCAGTCCATGTTGTCGCCGCGCTCCACCAGCATGTCGCCGTTCAGTGCCGACAGCGGAATGCAGGTGATGTCGTCCAGGCCGAGGCGGGCAGCGAACTCGAGATAGTCCGCGCAAATCCGGCTGAAGCGTTCCTCCGAGTATTCAATCATGTCCATCTTGTTGACCGCCAGCACGATGTGGGGAATGCCCACCAGGCTCGCCAGATAGGTGTGGCGGCGCGTCTGGACCAGCACGCCCTTGCGCGCATCGACCAGGATCACAACGAGATTCGCGGTGCTGGCGGCGGTCACCATGTTGCGCGTGTACTGCTCGTGGCCGGGCGTGTCGCCGATGATGAACTTGCGCTTGGGTGTCGCGAAATAGCGGTAGGCCACATCGATGGTGATGCCCTGTTCGCGCTCGGCCTGCAGGCCGTCGGTGAGCAGCGACAGATCGACGGCGCTCATGCCGCGCTTTGCGCTGGTTTTTGAAATGGCCGAAAGCTGGTCCTCGAAGATCGATTTCGAATCGTGCAGCAAACGGCCGATCAGCGTGCTCTTGCCGTCGTCGACCGAACCGGCGGTGATGAAACGTAACAGTTGTGTGGTATTGCTCATGGTATGGATTCCTTAAAAGTAGCCTTCCTTCTTGCGCAACTCCATCGAGGCGTCCGAAGTCTGGTCGTCCATGCGCGTCGCACCGCGTTCGGTGATGCGCGTCACCGCGGTCTCCGCGATGATTTCCCGTGCGTTGGCGGCGAACGATTCCACCGGGCAGGTGCAGGTGATGTCGCCGACGGTGCGGAAGCGCACGGTTTTCCTGACCACCTTCTCTCCGGGCAGCGGCTGCACCAGTTCGCTGACCGGCATCAGCCCGCCGGGGCGCTGGATCACGTCGCGCTCGTGCGCAAAATAGATGTCCGGTATTTCCAGTTGCTCGCGTTCGATGTATTGCCAGATGTCCATTTCCGTCCAGTTGCTGATCGGGAAAACGCGGATGTTCTCGCCGGGGTGCACGCGGGTGTTGTAGATGTCCCACAGTTCGGGACGCTGGTTCTTCGGGTCCCATTGGCCGAATTCGTCGCGAAACGAAAAGATGCGCTCCTTGGCGCGCGACTTTTCCTCGTCGCGGCGCGCACCGCCCATGCAGGCATCGAAACCGAATGCCGCGATGGTCTCCAGCAGGGTGACGGACTGAAACACATTGCGGCTTTGCAGCGCGCTTTTCAGCACCACCGTGCCCCTGTTGATCGAGTCTTCCAGCGAGCGCACGATCAGCCGCTCGCCCAGTTCGGCGGCGCGCCTGTCGCGAAACGCGATTACTTCGGGAAAGTTGTGCCCGGTGTCGATATGCACCAGCGGGAACGGAAACTTCGCCGGGCGGAACGCCTTTTCCGCGAGGCGCAGCATCACGATGGAGTCCTTGCCGCCGGAAAACAGCAGCGCCGGATTTATGCACCCGGCCGCGACTTCGCGCATGATGTGGATGGACTCGCTTTCCAGCGCGTCGAGATGGGAGAGGGTGTGTGCATTCATGCTTTTTGTTTCGATCAATTCCATAATGAATTCCGCAAAGGGGTTGGTCAGTGGGGGATGCGGCTCACGCCGTCTCGGCGCTGCGCGCGTTGCTGGTGGGTGCGGAAACGCCGGTCCCGTGCGCGACTTTCGAAGCCTGGCTTGCATGCAGGCCGCACTCCTTGCTTTGCGGGTCTTCCCACCACCAGCGTCCGGCGCGTATATCCTCGCCCGGCGTGACCGAGCGCGTGCACGGCGCGCAGCCCAGGCTCGGATAGAACTGGTCGTGCAGCTTGTTGTAGGGAACATCGTGCCGGCGGATGTATGCCCACACTTCCTTGCTGGTCCAGTCCAGCAGCGGATTGAATTTCTGCAAGCCGTTGTCCGCATCCCAGGCAGAGACTTCCAGCGTGCCGCGGGTCACCGCCTGGTCGCGGCGCATCCCGGTCACCCATGCGCCCTTGCCGGCCAGCGCGCGGCGCAACGGTTCGACCTTGCGCACGAAGCAGCAGCCCTTGCGATTTTCGATGCTGTCGTAAAAACCGTTGATGCCGTGCTGCGTTACATAGGCTTCGACGAGCGTTCTGTCCGGGAAATAGACTTGCAGCGGAACCGGATAATGGTTGCGCACCGCCTGGATCAGCTCATAGGTCTCCTGCGGCAGGCGGCCGGTATCGAGGCTGAACATGCCGATGCCGATGCGGCTTGTGGCGATGATATCGGTCAGCACCATGTCTTCCGCACCCAGGCTGTTGGCGAACACCACCGGGGAAAAGTCGCGGACCGCCGCGGCCAGCACGGCTTCGACCCGGCGGACTTTATGTTGCAGTGTCATGGTGCGCTCCCGCGTTGCACCCGGCGGAACAACGGCAATTTTTCATCCGAAGACGCCTGGTAGCTTGACGAGAAGTCGCCCAATCCTTTTAACGCCTCGCCGATATCCTTGTCCGGGCGCGGTACAAACGTATCGAACCCGACCCGCTGCATATAGAACATCTGGTCGCGCAAGACATCGCCGACTGCGCGCAGCTCGCCGCCATATCCCAGCCGGGTGCGCAAGTGGGTTGCAATCGTGTAGCCGCGCCCGTCCGCAAATTTCGGAAAATCCACGGCGATGACGCGAAACATTTTCAGATCGCTTTTCAGGTCTTCGGCGCGTTCATGGCTGGCCAGCCACACGCCCAGCTCGCTGCGGGATTGCAACGCTTCGCGCTGCGCCTGCCAGACCTTCAACGGCACGATGATTCTTCCGTTCGGCACGGCAACGTCGTTCGGTGTGTCGCTTTCGCCCAGGCGAAGCACGGTCCAGTCGTCGGAGACGATCGTATTGTTTTTGATGATCATGTTTCAGGTTCCCGTTGCATACAAAGGGGTGTCATGGGGTGCGCCCGCGGTCAGCAGGCTGTATTCCGCGCCGGTCAGCCCTGCATCGTCCTGTACCGGCGTGGCATAGACATGTTCCCGGAACGGTTCCAGGCCGATGCGGCGCACGGTATCGATGAAACGTTCGTCGGCATACCGTTCGCGCACATACACTTCCAGCAGGCGGCCGACCACCCCGGGGGTTTGCGCAAAGCTGAAGGAACGCCCGATCACCTTGCCCAGGCGGCTGTCATTGCCCTGCGCGCCGCCGATCGACACCTGGTACCATTCCTCGCCGTCCTTGTCGACGCCGAGTATGCCGATATTCCCGACGTGATGATGTCCGCAGGCGTTCATGCAGCCCGACATGTTCAGCTCGATCTCGCCGATGTCATGCTGAAAATCAAGGTTGTCGAATCTCTCGGCGATCGCCCTGGCCAGCGGGATGGAACGCGCGTTGGCCAGCGAGCAGAAATCCCCGCCTGGGCAGCAGATGATGTCGGTCAGCAGGCCGATGTTGGGCGTCGCCAGGCCCAGCTCCCGGGCGGCTTGCCACAAATCGAACAGGTCGGATTGTTTGACATCCGCCAGCACCAGGTTCTGCATGTGCGTGACGCGCAATTCGCCGAAGCTGAAGCGCTCCGCCAGTTCCGCCGCGGCCTCCATCTGGGTTGCGGTCGCGTCGCCGGGTGCGATGCCGGTCTTCTTCAGCGACAGCACCACGGCCGCGTAGCCGGTTACCCTGTGCGGCTTGACGTTGCGCTGCAGCCAGTTGGAGAAGGCCCGGTTCTCGCTGACCCAGGCCGCGATCACGGCATCGTTTTCAGGCAGCTGCTCATAATCGGGGGCGGAGAAAAATGCCGCGACGCGGTTCAATTCCGCCGCCGTGATGGTGCATGGCCCATCCTTGGTGAATTGCCAGTCGGCTTCCACCCGGCGCCTGAATTCCTCGATGCCGATCGCCTTCACCAGGATCTTGATGCGCGCCTTGTAGAGATTGTCGCGGCGGCCGTATTCGTTGTACACGCGCACGATAGCTTCGAGGTAGCTGATGACATGCTGCCACGGCACGAAATCGCAAATTTCCGTTCCGATCACAGGGGTGCGCCCGAGGCCGCCGCCCACCCGCACGCGAAAGCCGACTTCGCCCCGCGCATTCCTCACCGCCGCCAGGCCGATGTCGTGCACCAGGGTTGCGGCGCGGTCTTCACCCGCGCCGGTGATCGCGATCTTGAATTTGCGCGGCAGGTAGGCAAACTCGGGATGGAACGTGCTCCACTGGCGCAGGATCTCGGCATAGGGACGCGGGTCGACGATTTCATCGCGCGCCACGCCGGCGAATTCGTCGCAGGTGATGTTGCGTATGCAATTGCCCGAGGTCTGGTTGGCGTGCATTTCGACGCGGGCCAGGTCGGCCAGGATAGCCGGCGCATCTTCCAGCCTGATCCAGTTGAACTGGACATTCTGGCGCGTGGAAAAATGGCCGTAGGCGCGGTCGTACTTGCGCGAGATGCAGGCAAGCATGCGCATCTGTTCCGCATTCAGCAAACCGTAGGGCACGGCCACGCGCAGCATGTAGGCATGGACCTGCAAGTACAGTCCATTTTGCAGGCGGAGGATGCGGAATTCGTCCTCGCTCAGCTCGCCCGACAGGCGCCGGCGAACCTGGCCGGCAAATTGCGCGATGCGCTGGCCGGCAATCTGGTGATCGAACTTGTCGTAACGGTACATAGTCGTTTTTCCTGTATCTGATTGTTGCAATAAACACGGGTGAATGATTTCCAGCCGGCTATACGAACACCATCCTGCAACCGATCGCCAGCAGCATGGTTGCCAGCACCGGACGCAGAATTCTTTCCGGCATCCTGGCGCCCAGGTGGCTGCCGACATAGATACCGGGCAGGGAACCGAGCAGCAGACTGCCCAGCAAAACCGGGTCGACCGTGCCCAGCGCGAGATGGCCCAGCCCGGCAAGCAGGGTCAGCGGCACCGCGTGCACGATGTCCGTTCCGACCACTTTTGCGGTTTGCATGCGCGGATATAGAAACATCAACGCGACCGTGCCGAGCACCCCCGCACCCACCGAAGAGATCGTCACCAGCGTACCGACAGCGATGCCGGTCAGCACCGTCGCGGCAGGCAGATGAAGATGATTCATGGCGTGCGGCCTGCGCTGCGCGTAATTCCTGATCCTTGATTTCAGCAGCAGCGCGACGGCGGTAAGCAGCAACGCCACGCTCAAGACGCTGCTGACCAATCCGCCCAATGCCTGTTTGTCGAGGGCCAGATATTTCAGCAGCGCGACAGTGATCAGGCTGGCGGGCAGGCTGCCCAGGCTGAGCAGGCCCGCCACTTTCCAGTCCACCGATCCGCGCCGCCCGTGCAACCAGCCGCCCAGGGTCTTGGTCAGTGAGGCATACAGCAGATCGGTGCCGACTGCGGTCGCCGGGGGAATCCCGAACAGCATCACCAGCAGGGGCGTCATCAGCGAGCCGCCACCCACACCGGTGACACCGACGATCAGACCGACCAGCAGGCCGGATAATGTGTACATGCCGTTCATTCGCCGCCATCCATGCAGAATTCGTGAACGGATTCTAGGCTGCACTCTTTATATCTTTAAATACTTTTATGTTAGTATCTTATAACCAAATAATATAAGAGGCCGTCAAGATGAATTTGCAGCAATTGCGTTTCCTGAACGAGATCGTGCGCCAGGGACTGAAAATTTCCGATGCCGCCGACGCGCTGTATACGTCCCAGCCGGGCGTCAGCAAACAGATCAAATCGCTGGAAGACGAACTGGGTATCGAGATCTTCGTGCGCAACGGCAAGCGCATCGTCGCAATCACCGAGCCGGGCAAAGCCGTGCTCGAAATTGCGCAGCGCATGCTGCACGATGCGGAGAACCTCAAACAGGTGGCCGAGGAATTCCGTTCGCAGGACAGCGGCAGCCTGACGATCGCGACCACGCATACCCAGGCGCGCTATGCCTTGCCCGACACAATCAAGCAATTTACCAGGCGCTATCCCGGCGTGAAGCTGGGCCTGCACCAGGGCAGCCCGACGCAGATCGCCGAGCAGGTGCTGGGCGGGGAAGCCGACATCGGCATCGCCACCGAGAGCCTGGCACTGTATGACGAACTCGTCACGCTTCCCTGCTACGAATGGAATCACTGCGTGATCGCGCCGCCCAGGCACCCGATCCTGTCGGAAAAGAAACTGACGCTGGCGAAGATCGCGCAATTCCCGATCATCACCTACGATTTCGCGTTCGCCGGACGCAGCAAGATCAACGCGGCATTCAAGGCGGGGAACATCCAGCCCAACATCGCGCTGACCGCCATCGACGCGGACGTCATCAAGACCTATGTGGAATTGGGGCTGGGGATAGGCATCCTGGCGAAAATGGCGTTTATTCCCGAGCGCGACAAACAGCTGCGCATGATGGATGCCGGACATTTGTTCAAGCCCAGCACCACGCGTGTCGCAATACGCAAAAACGAATACCTGCGCGGCTACACGTACGACTTCATCGAACTGTTCGCACCGCAACTGACCCGGGAAGTGGTTGCCGGGGCGATGCATGTCTCGCCCTTGCCGGAGTAGGCCTGCCGCATTCGATCGCTTTTGCCGATCCGGTTCTGATTAATGCTCCCTTCCGAGAACGGTCATTCTGCCGGTTCCGCTTTCGGCATGATCCGGCCATTCAGTCTGTACAAGGCCGCCTTTCAACCCTGCCTTAACAATGCCTCAAACTGTTCGATCGGGACCGGTTTGCTGAACAGGTAGCCCTGGTAATGCCGGCAACCGTAAAAAAAGAGAATTTCCCGCTGTGCTTCCGTCTCCACCCCTTCGGCAATGACGTCGAG
>JBAUQH010000004.1:0-11419 GCA_049580605.1 Gallionella sp.
GCTCTCCAGCAGCGCGCTGGCCAGCGCCGGCGGCGTGGCGGTGGTGTAGACATAGCTGCGCGCATGGTTCACCAGCGTGTCGATCACCGCCTGTTCCGCCGCGACGAACGCGCCGAACACGCCTGCCGCCTTGCCCAGCGTCGCCATGCAGATCACGCGTTGCGACGCGATGCCGAAATGCGCCAGCGAGCCGCGGCCCCGCGCACCGAGCACGCCGAAGCCGTGCGCATCGTCGATCAGCAGCCATGCGTCGTGTTGCTCGCATAAGGTCAGCAATTCGGGCAACGGCGCGAGGTCGCCGTCCATGCTGAACACTGCATCGGTGATCACCAGCTTGCGTCCGCTGCGGGCCTGCTCCATGAACTGCGCCAGCTGCGCGATGTCGTTGTGGCGGTAGCGCTTCACGCTTGCGCGCGACAACAGCATCGCATCGTTCAGCGAAGCATGGTTGAATTTGTCGGCGAACACCGTGTCACCCTTGCCGACCAGCGCCTGCACCACGCCCAGATTCGCCATGTAGCCGGTGGAGAACAGCAGCGCGGCCGGCTTGCCGACGAAAGCCGCCAGTTCATCTTCGAGCTGGTGATGGGTTTCGCCGTGCCCGCTGACCAGGTGCGCGGCTCCGGCCCCGACGCCGTGTTGCTGCGCGCCCTGCTGCAGCGCCGCGATCAGCTGCGGGTGATTGGCCAGGCCCAGGTAATCGTTGCTGCAGAACGACAGGCAGGATGTGCCGTCAACGGTGATATGCGGTCCCTGCGGGCTTTGCAGCATGCGCCGCTGGCGCAGCAGGCCCAGCGATGCGCGTTCGTTCAGTTCATTTTGCAATTCATTGAAAGGCATCTTTTGCCACAGCGCACACAGCGATCACGGAAAGAACACCTCCGCGTTTTATTGCTTTTCTCTGTGAGCTCTGTGTTCTCTTCGACTAATTGTTTGTTCCGGCAAACGGGTACATTCCCAGTTTGTCCAGCAACGCACGGTCGCGCTCGACCTCCGGGTTGCCGGTGGTCAGCAACTGCTCGCCATAGAAGATCGAATTCGCACCGGCGAGAAAACACAGTGCCTGTATCGCATCCGACATCTGTGATCGTCCGGCCGACAGGCGCACGCGCGCCTTCGGCATAGTGATGCGCGCAACCGCAATGGTGCGTACGAAATCGAGCGGATCGATGTCCTCGGTCTGCGCCAGCGGTGTGCCTTCGACCTTGACCAGGTTGTTGATCGGCACGCTTTCCGGATAGGGATGAAGATTGGCCAGCTGCGCGATCAGGCCGGCGCGCTGCGTCAGGTTCTCGCCCATCCCGACGATGCCGCCGCTGCATACGTGCATTCCAGCGTTGCGCACCCGCTCCAGGGTATCCAGTCGGTCCCGGTAATCCCGCGTGCTGATGATGTCGCCGTAAAATTCCGGCGAGGTATCCAGGTTGTGGTTGTAGTAATCCAGTCCGGCATCGCGCAACTGCTCGGTCTGCCTGTCGTTCAGCATGCCCAGCGTCGCGCAGGTTTCCATGCCCAGATCGCGCACCGCCTTGACCATCTCGACCACGCTGGCCATATCCTCATCGCTGGGTTCGCGCCATGCGGCGCCCATGCAGAATCGGTCTGCGCCGTTTTGTTTCGCGGCACGCGCGGCGGCGACCACTTCGTCGAGCGCCAGCATCTTCCTGTTCTCAACACCGGTGGAATGAAATGCCGATTGCGGGCAATAGCCGCAGTCCTCGGAACAGCCGCCGGTCTTGATCGACAGCAAAGTGGAAAGCTGAACCGCATTCGGGTCGAAATGCTCGCGGTGCAGCTGCTGCGCGCGGTACAGCAGGTCTGCAAAAGGAAGCAGAAACAAGGACTCCACTGCGGCCACGCTCCAGCGTTGCGGTACATCGCTGCCGGAGGGTTTGGCGGTACGGACAAATTCGATAGTTTGTGTGTTCATAAAGTTAAGTGTGTTGGGTATGATGTGCTAACTTCAACGACCGCCATCCGCGGAATGCTAACTGCCGGAAAACGGATACGTCGAACCTGATTGGACAGAACCGCATCATCCTTGAAAGGACGATCGCTTGTCAATTTCAACCCGTCATTTCCTGAACATACGCACAAATATTAAGCGCATGCTGCCGGCGCAGCCCTGTGTGCTGTGCGGCTGCATGAGCCATGCCGGGCACTGGTGCAAGGCATGCGACGACGCCCTGCCCTATCTTGTGGCTCCGCATTGTCCGGTCTGCGCGATACCGACGCCCTGCGGCGCAGTGTGCGGACACTGTCTGGCGCAGCCGCCGCTGTTTACACAGACCCGCGCGGTTTTCGGCTATGCCTTCCCGCTCGACAGGCTGATACAGGACATGAAATACCGCGAGCAGCTGGCTTTGGCGAACGCCTTCGCGGAAAAAATGGTGCAGGGAATCGACCGGCAGAGCCTCCCGGATTGCGTGATCGCAATGCCGCTGCATCCCGCCAAACTGCGCGAACGCGGCTTCAACCAGTCGCTGCTGCTCGCGTCCACCGTAGCAAGCAAACTCGGGCTCAAGCTGCTGACGCACGCCTGCCTGCGGGTTCGCGACACGCCGCCCCAATCCGTGCTGCCATGGAAAGCGCGCAAGCAAAACGTGCGCAATGCATTTTCCTGCCAGGTGGATCTGGCCGGGAAACGGGTGGCTCTGGTGGATGATGTGCTGACCACGGGCGCCAGCCTGAACGCACTTGCCGGGGCCGTATCCAAAGCGGGCGCGATCGAGGTCAGCGCGTGGGTGGTGGCGAGGACATTACCCCATTCGGAGATTGCCTAAAAATCCCCATTTCATCCCGACTGATGGGGTTACCCGCCTTTCCACAAAGTTGCCAAACAACGGCATCCAAGCGGCTGGAAATGCTGTGTTACGAAAAAAATTTAGTTGCGGCTATCCCGACGGTTGCCCTGCACTGAAACTTCGTTTTCTTGTTTGCATATAATCCCTATGCGCGCGGCGAATTTTTTTGCGAACCGCCGCGATGCGGCTTGCCTGCTTACCCCGCTTCCATGCCTGGCTGACGTTTCCGCATGGGCTGCTTTCGCCCGCAGCGGAACGGCGTACCCTTGCGGGGCATTTGGGCGAGCTGTGTATTATTGATTATCGGTGCTCTCCCATCATAAGTTCATGGGAAAAACGCAATTCAGAGCGCTTTCAACCTTTGCTGCACAAAGGCCTGCAAATCGGGATTCAGCGTCCGGGTAGCCAGCGCTTGCTGGAACGCCGACCTGGCGTCCGCATTGCGCTTCAACGCCTGCAGCGAAATCCCGTAGCCCATCAGCCAGATGCCGTTGTTCGGCGCGATCTGCAGCGCGATCTGGTAATGCGCGATCGCTTCGTCGTTGCGGTTCTGCCGCTGCAGCAGCGCGGCCAGGAATGCCTGGTATGCGGCATCGGAACCGGCGTAGGGCAGACCCTTATCCAGCGTTGCGGTCGCCTCCGCCACCGCGCCGCGCTCGACCTGCAGGCGTGCCAGCATCATCGCGAAGCCGGTTTGATCGGGCTTGTTATCCAGCCCCTGTTTCAGCAACCGTTCGGCATCCTTGCCGCGTTTCTTGTCGAGCAGCAAAGCGACCAGCGCCTGCCGCGCTTCATCATTGCCCGCATCCAGACGCAACGCCGTCTCGTATCCGGACATGGCTTCGTCGATGCGCCCTTGCTGAACCAAGGCCGAAGCCTTGCGGAATTCCGCATCGGACCGCTGTTCGGGACTGATTTGCTTGATCGGCAGTGCGCTGTCCGCGGCCGGCTCGGCAGCATCGGCAACCGAGGTTTTAGCAGGCGGCGTCCCGGCGATCTGGACGGTTTTATTCTTCACTGTTTTGCTGGCCTGCTTGCCTGTCAGATTCCGGGCCGGCTTTCTGGCCGGTGCCAATGTCGCATGCGCCAAGGCACCAGCAACTCTTTCTTTCGAATGGGATTTCCCCGTTTCATGTCTGGCGACCGAAGGAAGCGGCACCGAGCTCAACTCGAAACTCAGCCGCGATGCAGGCATGGCGGCTGAGATAACGCCCTGCACCGGCGCAACGACCTGCGCAACCTGGTGCTGCGTCGTCGATTTCGCAAGTCTGCCAGCGCCGGAATGATTGCCTGGCGCAGCCGTGTTCTGACCAGACAGCGAGACGCCAGCCGAAGCGACAACCGGCTTTTGCGCCTGCATCCATTGCCACGCCGCGACCCCGACCGCCAGCACCAGCGCGGATGCCAGCAAATACGTGCGGTTGTTGCGTGCGGCCTTTGGCACAGCGCGCACCATGGCCTGCTCCGCGACTTGATGCGCGCCGCGCTCCTCGAGCTGGTTCAGCATCTGGTTGATCACGCTCATGACAGCCCCAGTCCCGGCAACCAGGTCCAAGCAACACCCAGCGATACGGCCACCGCCGCCGCAGTCAGTGCCACTGCCCACGGCAGCCAATCGCGGTAAACTTCGGGGGTGTCTGACGCCGCATCGCGGACATGCCGGGCAAACACCCGCTGCCTTCCGTCGCTGAATGCAAGCATCAGTGCCTTGTGCGCAACGATATTGACCAGTCTCGGCGTGCCTTTTGTGATGCGGTGCAACTTGGCAACCGCGCTTTCGCTGAACAATGTTTCGCCGCCAAAGCCGGCCACGGCCAGGCGATGGCGCAGATAGCGCTCCAGCTCGTTCCTGCGCAAGCCCTGCAGGTCGTATTGAAAGCTGATGCGCTGGCGCAGCTGCCGCACCGAATGCTGTTTCAGGTGTTCGTTCAATTCCGGCTGGCCGAACAGCACCACCTGCAGCAGTTTGCGCTTTTCGGTTTCCAGGTTGGTCAGCAGGCGCAAGACTTCCAGACTTTCCAGCGGCATAGCCTGCGCCTCGTCCAGGCACAGCAATGCGCGCTGGCCGTTGCGCGCGCATTCGAGCAGCGAGTGGGTCAATCCTTTCATCAGCTGGTACGGGTCATTGGTTTTTTCCAGCGGCACGCGAAATTCTTCCGCCAGCGCCTTCAGCAGGCTGGCCGGTTCCAGGTAGGGATTGGGGATATAGGCGGTGATGAAGCGCGGCACGGATGCCGCGGCAACGGCCTGATCCTGGGTGCCGATCGGCGTGGTGGATTGTTTGCCCTGATTGATCGTGGCCAGGAATTTCCGGCACAGCAGGGTCTTGCCGTTGCCCACTTCGCCGGTGATCTTGATGAAACCCTCGCCGTTGCGCGCCGCCACCAGCAGGGTATTGAGCGCTTCCTGATAACTGGAACAGGCGAAGAAAAAGCTGGTATCAGGCGTCAGGTTGAAAGGCGCTTCGCGCAATCCGAAGTGTTGCAGATACATAGCTCAGGGGAATCTCAAGGGGTTGTTCCCCTTCCCATCATATCGTTGACCCGATCGCGGCTGTGCATGATGTCATCCGACCAATCCTTGTCGTTGCCCACGATGGTCGGCTTCAGAAGGATGATCAGCTCGCGCTTTTCGCTGGTCTGGTTGGTCTGGCCAAACAGCGATTTGGGCAGGCCCGGCAGGCCGGAGTTGTCGTTGCTGGAAGCCTGGCGCATCAATCCGCCGATCGCGACGATCTGGCCGTCGCGGGCGCGCACGATGCTGTCGGTTTCGGAAACCGAACTGGAAGCCAGCGGCAGGCTGATCGATCCGCCGCTGGTGCCCAGATCTACGGTCTTGGTCACCGTGCTGACCTGGCTGACGGATGGATGCACATGCAGGATGATATCGCCGTTCTCGTCGATGCTCGGCGTGACGTCCAGCGCAATGCCGGAAAAGAACGGCTGCAGGGTGACGTTCGGCGTGCTGGTCGCGGCGCTAACGCCGGACGTCGTCGTGGTCGATACATTGGTCACGAAAAAGTCATCCGTGCCGACCTTGAGCACGGCTTTCTGGTTGTTCAGCGTCGCGATCCGCGGGCTGGACAGCACGTGCACGTTGCCCTGGGACTCGAGGAAATTCAGCAGCGCGGCAAAGTTGCTGGTCTGGAATGCCAGCCCGAACAGCGAGCCCGCGGCCGCCTGCCCCGCTGCCGTGGTTCCTGCCAGGAGCATGTTCGCGCCCGGGGTAGCGGAAAGCAGTCCGTTGGTTAAAGCGCCGGCAGGGGCGAGGTTGCTGCCGGGCGAGATGACGCCGCCCGAACTGAAGCTGTTCGGGTTGTTTCCGAACGCGGCCCAGTTCACGCCGGACTGGAAGCTGTTGTTCAATTGCACGTCGACGATCTTGGCTTCGAGTATCACCTGGCGGTCGACGGAAATCTGCGATGCCCTGAGGTAGGCGGAGACATTCCGCAACTCGTCCGGCATCGCGCGAACCACGATCACGCCGGACATCGGGCTGACCACGACGCTGCGTCCCTTGCCGTTGCCGACGATCGCTGCCAGCGACCGCTGCAGTTCACCCCAGAAATCAGACTTGCTGGACATGGTCACCTTACTGCTTTCCGCTGAACGCGGTTGCGAGCCCTGGTTGGTGGTGTTCGTCGTGGTGCCGGGCGCCGCGCCCTCGGGCGCATCGGATACCGAACCCGAGGTAACCCTGAGCGACGATTCGCCGTCGCGTTGCGCAGTCAGGTAATTGACCTGGAAAATTCGCGTCTGAAGCGTCAATGGCAGAATATAGATGCGGTTGCTGTCTATCCGGTAATCGTAGCCATACATCTGGCGTATCGCTTCCAGCGCATCGAATACCGTGACGTCCTTGAGGTTCAGCGAAATATTGCCGCTGACATTGGGGTTCAGCAGCATGCTGTAGCGGGTGCCCGCCACGATAGACATGAATACCTGGCTTGCGGGAACATTGTTCACCGTCAAATCGAATTTCGTGTCCAGCGATTTGCTGTCCGACTTGGGTATGCCCATGGCCAGCGGCGGGAGCAGCGCATTGTTCACCTCGTCCGGTTTGCTCGGCTGCGCGCGTTCCTGCACGGCCTGATTCAACTCGTGCTGTATCGAGTCAGCCACCTGGCTGTTGCTGCGCGACGTAGCACAGCCTGCCAGCAGCAGCACCCCCAGCCATAACATTGATCTCATTTTTCCTCCTTCGGGTGCACGGACAAAATATTTTCTTCTGCAGCCGGCTTCAGCTCGCGGTTCGGCGATGCGCCACTGTCTGCCGGCGATGGCTGCTCGACTTGAATTTGGTTGCCGGATGATTCCATTTTAGGTGTTTTTGTGCCGGCGATTTCCTGGTGTGAAATTCTGACGCCGGGGAACAGTGTCATCACCTGCCTGTTTTTGCCGCGCTGCAGCACGACACTGCCGGGATTCACTTCGACCAGCCTGGCATTGCCAAGCTGTCCTCCCAGTTCGACTGTTTTGCCGTCTATGATCGCCGCACGGCGCGTGTCGGAAATGATGACCGAACGCAGCCCGGAAGATGCCGCCAACCCACGGCCATGCCTCGCGCCGGAAGCCGATATAACCTCTGCCGGCGGCCGGGTCGGGTCGGGCAGATTTTCGGCATGCAGCGGTACTGCCGCTGCGGACAGCATGCAGAACAAAGCGATCCCCTTCAGCGACCTCAGCAGCGCGCCGCCGATGTTCCGTGTTAGGTATCCCGTCCGAAGATAATCGATCATCACACCGCCAACCAGGTCTTGTCCAGACTCAATGTGTACACGGTCAATGTAAACAGTGAATCGGGATATTTATCCACGCTCAGGCTTGCTTCGCCCCAAAACATCTGCTCGGGCAGCTTTTCCAGCGCGGTGACATACCGGATCAGATCCAGATAGCCGCCGCGCACCGTGATTTGCACACCATGCTTGAATATTTGCCGTTGCGAGCCGGTCTGGCTGCCCGCCTTAGCCGCTCCCTTCGGCGGCTCGATCAGCGGGCTCACCGGCAGGGTTTTCAGTTCGACCAGTTGCAGGCTGCCATTGTGATCCAGCACCTTTTTGAGCAGGTCCGCCATTTTGTCCGGTTCGATCAGCCGATCGGTGCGGCTCTGCAAATAATTGTCCTGTTCTTTCAGTTGCTGCTTGAGCTGCGCCAAACGATCTAGCAACGGAGAATGCTCGCTGTCTTTTTTTGCCTGCACGATATTCTGCATCTGCGCCTGCATTTCCTTCATTTTTTCCTGCCGCTGCGCCACCTGCGACGACAATAATTTCTGCCTGGCCAGCAACGGATTGATCAACAGCACATTGATCAGCGAAATGACCACGAAGGCCGCGGCAACAAATATCATCGTGCGCTCGCGCAACGACAAGTCGTCGATTGCAGCGCTGGCGCGGTCCCAGTATTGTTTCATTTGTCGGCCTCTTTACCCGGGCTGGAATACAAGGTGAATTCGATGTAGTCGCGCGCAGGCTTAGACGCCTTCCCGCTTTTTCCATCGGCGTCGTCGGCACCTGCCTGTTTCATTTTCAGGGTGGAGAAGGTCTTGCCCTTCATGATCGATTCCCGGCCCAGGTGCTGGATATAAATGGGCAGCGATTGCGGATTCTCCACCCCGCCGCTCAGGCTGATCTGGGCGGCATCCCCGGTCACCTTGAAACCGGTCAGCCACAGGCCCTGAACCACCTGGCGGGAAAACGCGCGCATGTACTCCGAAAATCCGGTGGTGTTGCCTACCGCGCCGGATTTCAGCGTCTCGATGATCCGGTTCTGCTCGGCCACCCGTTTGTCCATATCCTGCACTTCGTTCTGCAATGCTTGCATCGCGCGCTGCGGTGAAAACTCCGCCATGAAGGTTGTCAGACGCGCCTGCTCGGCAATGTAGCGATTGCTGGTCTCGTCCGCCTGCCGCTTGAGCTGGCCGGCCTGGTAAATCGCATAGCCATAGAAGATCAGCGAGCCAGCGACGATCATGCCCAGTGCCTGCAGCATCGTCAGCAGCGAAAAATACTTCCGCTGCTTCATGAAAATCGGGTTGAACAGATTGATCTGCTGACTCATGGGCGGCGCCTCACAGGACTCGGCTTTCCTGGCGCAGCGCCGCGCCCAGCGTGGTCAGCGAACGCGCAACGAATTCGCTGTCAGCCAGCGCCGGCACCGCGCTGATGTCCATCACCTGCGACAGATCCAGCTTCTGCACACTTGTATCCAGCTCGGAATCGAGGAATTCAACCAGGCCAGTGCTGTCCGGCACGCAGACCAGCACCATGTCGACGGGCAGCTGGTTGTACTGGCGGTCGAAATAATCCAGCGAGCGATGCAATTCGGTTTCCACCCGATCCCGGTACTGGCGGCGCATATCCTGATCGGCATCCAGCAATTGCCGGACGCCGATTTCGATGCGGCGCGACAGGTACAACTCGCCGCCGGCGGTAAACGTCATCAGGCCGCCATAGTCGTCGAAAGCAAGCATGACCAGCGCGCGCTCCTCACGCTCGAACAGCGCGGCAATATTTCGCTGCGCCATCTCGGGAATATCGATTACGTCCAGCCGGATCTTCGCCTCATCGAACAGCCTGATGCGCTCCTGTATCACACGGTTCGCCGCCGCGATCGCATACAGGGTTTGCGGACGCCCCGAAGCATATTTGCTGGCCGGGATACGGACCATGTCCACGGTGGCATCGTCGATGTGGTAGCTCAGGCCATCCTTGATCTTCCAGCGGACCGCCGTTTTCATCTCGTCGGTCGGTACATTTGGCGCATCGACCTGGAGCATCTGGTATTCGCCGGGTGCCAGCAGCGTCGTGACGTCGTGTTCGTCGATGTCCGCCTCGTGGCGCAGCTTTTCAAGCGCAGCGGCGGTAATCGTCCCGGTCTCGTGATATTCGCAGCGCGCCACGCTCGGCATCACGCCGATTACCTTGATGGCAGCCAGATAAATCCCGCGCTCGCCAAAACCGATGGCGAACCAGCCGGCATCGCGGCGCTTGGTTTTGATCAAACCGGGTAAAAATGGAATTTTCATAATTAACGCGAAGGTAATTCAATAACATACTGGAGTCAATGACTTTTTACGCCCCTTGCCCCGCCAAACGGCATTTCCCTCGCGAAATTGCAAATACGCTATCGGGCGCGACTTGCCCGTACATCGATTATATCCATGATGTGATTGGCGCTGCTGTGTTTTTTGAACTCAACCGAGAAGCAATATACAAGAACAGCGCATCAATAGACTTCGCGCAGGTAAATGAACTTGTTCGGACCCTTGTACACGCCGAAAGTCGCCCGCCCGACCAGAGTCGGATTATCGCCGGCACTATTGCTTCCAGCAAGCAAATAGGTCGGTGCGCCGATACCCACATCCACGCTACCCGTTCCGCCGCCTGTGGGTGCAGAGAGTATGAACGACAATATCCCGGCAACGATTTGGCCGCTTGCCGGTGATGGCGTAGTCGTCCATGCGCCGGTTTTGCGCTGGTAGTTGGACAGGTTCAGTGTCAGGCTGGTCACGCTGTCGGTGAGGCTGGTCCGCCAGAACGTACCATCGTAATACTGGACACTTGCGTTCATCGGTAGATCCAGTGTTTCCGGCCCATGGGCATTGGACAACTTGACCTTGCCGCTCACTACCCGAACCCCACCTTCGATAGAATTCGCAGGGTTTGCGAGTCGCGAAGTCACCGATGTATTAATCGCATCCACCGCCCTAAGGAAAATATTGGTGGGCGTTGTTGGCGAAATAGCGAAGGTGTACGTTTGCGTACTCGTCGTGCCCACCCCATGATTAAACGCGGTGGAAACCAGTGTACCGTTCCCCAGCGCACCCGAACCGGGCGGATTTTGCTGGACCACACTGCCCAACGCATCCCAGGCAGTTAGCGTGACATTGTGCGACAGGCCATACGCACTGTGATAATTGGTTGTTATACCGCCTGCCTGATTTTTTGCGGTCACCTGCATACTGAAAGGTTGGCCGGAATAGACGAATCCATTGTACAAAACCGGACAGCCCAGACCGGTCGGGCAAGGCATCGGGGTAGTTGCCGATGCAACCACGGCAGTATCAAAATGATCTGGTATGAATGCGCCGACGTTCGCACTGGTACCGGTCGCAATCAGGAGATTGTTGAGCGTATCCTTGGTCGGCGTGGTTGCAGTTCCGAGATAGCCATAGGTGTTGGTCAAGGTGGCGAGCAATGAAATATTCCCGACTTCGCCCCAGCTCAGGTTGTTCACGGTCGCCACACCGTCGGAATCACTCACCATTCCGCCCGCGCCAAATTCCGTTCCGGATAACACGTTATTGCCCGGCGTTGGATTGGCGCCGCCTGAAGGCGTGACCAAATTGCTGGTCAGTGTTACGCCTGCAGGACCGGGCGTGGATTCCTTGCCGAAGTTGGGCGTAACGGCTCCAGCATTATTAAGTGCAGAAATGGTGGCACTGAATGCACTACCCGCCTTGATAGGCCCCGCAGGAAGGTTGCTGAACAAAAACGATGCAGGTGCCGCGATAAAGGAACCTGTACCGATCATGCTCAGCCCCGCATCCAGTGCACCTGCTGTGCCGGTGTATGCCGCGCTGATGTTCATCTGTCCCACATCGGGATATTGCAA
>JBAUQH010000005.1:0-8461 GCA_049580605.1 Gallionella sp.
TCCTTGGCAAGCCTGTTCTTCATCGAAAATCACGGTACCCGCGGGAATATGCACCGAACTTGCCGCTGCTGCCAGTTCGGTCTGGTAAGCGGCGGGCAGCTCGCGCAGCATCGGGTACTGTTGCAACAGGCGGGATTGAGTGTCGTTATCCAGCATTTCGATCCGGCTCCATATCGATGGACAAACAAGGCGACGGCGAACGACGCGGGCAGGGCGATCGAAGCTGCTCCGATGAAATGGTGCTGGATTACTCCGGCCGCATGTGCGGGAACAGTATCACATCCCGTATGCTGGCGGTGTCGGTAAACAGCATCACCAGCCTGTCGATGCCGATCCCCTCGCCGGCGGTGGGCGGAAGGCCGTATTCAAGCGCACGGACATAGTCGTTGTCCTTGAACATCGCTTCCTCGTCGCCGGCTTCTTTCGCCGCGACCTGGACATCAAAACGCGCTGCCTGGTCTTCCGCATCGTTCAACTCGGAAAACCCGTTGGCGATCTCGCGCCCGACAATGAAGAGCTCGAAGCGTTCGGTGATCCCGGGGTTTGTATCGCTGCTGCGCGCCAGCGGCGAAACCTCCACCGGATAGTCGACGATGAATGTCGGTTCGAACAACAGCGCCTCGGCCAGTTCCTCGAACAGCGACAGCTGCAGGCCGCCGATTCCGTCCTCCGGCTTGAATTTCGCCTTGAGATCCTGCAGTTCGGAAACGAGGAACTCGCGGTCATTGAGCTGTTGCGTGGTGAATTGCGGATGAAATTTCTGGATCGCCTGCACCATGGTCAGGCGGTGGAACGGTTTGCCCAGATCCATCTCCCTGCCCTGGTAACTTATCCGGGTGCGGCCCAGAACCTTCTGCGCCACCTCGCGGAACAGGCTTTCGCTGAAATCCATCAGGTATTTGTAATCGCGATAGGCTTCATAGAATTCAATCATCGTGAATTCCGGGTTGTGGCGCGTGGACAGGCCCTCGTTGCGGAAATTACGGTTGATCTCGAACACCTTCTCGAAGCCGCCGACCACCAGCCGCTTCAGATACAGCTCGGGCGCGATGCGCAAATACATCTTCATGTCCAGCGCATTGTGGTGCGTCTCGAACGGTTTGGCGGCAGCACCGCCGGGTATCGGGTGCATCATCGGGGTCTCGACTTCCAGATAGCCGTTGCGGATGAAAAATTCGCGTATCGCCTGGATGATGCGCGTGCGGGTCATGAACACCTTGCGCGCGTCCTCGTTGGTGATCAGGTCGAGATAACGCTGGCGGTACTTCTGTTCCTGGTCGGACAGGCCGTGGAATTTTTCCGGCAGCGGGCGCAAAGCCTTGGTCAGCATTCGCACCCGGGTGACGCGCATGGAAAGCTCGCCGGTCTTGGTCTTGAACAATACGCCCGTGGCGCCGAGGATATCGCCGAGGTCGTAATGCTTGAACGCATTGTGTGCCTCCTCGCCGGAGTCGTTGTTGCTGATGAACAGCTGGATGCGCCCGCTCATGTCCTGGATCGTCGCAAAGCTGGCCTTGCCCATCACCCGCTTCAGCATCATGCGTCCCGCCACCGCGACTTGAACTTTCAATGACTCCAATTCGTCATGGGACATCTCGCCGAATTCGCCGTGCAGATCGCCGGCAAGATGCGTGCGCGCGAAGTCGTTCGGGAAAGCCACACCGGCCTGGCGTATCGCATTCAGTTTGCTGCGGCGTTCCGCAATGATCTGGTTCTCGTCCTGCAGTGGAGTGGTGTCGTCAGTATTCATAACGTATCTCGATTTTTATTTTCTGGTTAAACGCCTTGCTTCAGGCTGGCCGAGATGAAATCGTCCAGGTCGCCGTCCAGCACGGCCTGGGTATTGCCGACTTCGTAATTGGTGCGCAGGTCCTTGATACGCGACTGGTCCAGCACATAGGAGCGGATCTGGTGTCCCCAGCCGATGTCGGTCTTGCCGTCTTCCATCGCCTGTTTCTCGGCATTGCGCTTGCGCAGTTCTTCCTCGTACAGCCGGGATTTTAGCATCGCCATCGCCTCGGCACGGTTGCGGTGCTGCGAGCGGTCGCTCTGGCACTGCACCACGATATTGGTGGGGAGGTGGGTAATACGCACCGCGGAGTCAGTCTTGTTGATGTGCTGCCCGCCCGCACCACTGGCACGATAAGTATCGACGCGCAGGTCGGCCGGATTGATCTCGACCTCGATCGATTCGTCGACTTCCGGATAGACGAACACGCTTGAGAACGAGGTATGGCGGCGATTGCCGGAATCGAACGGTGATTTGCGCACCAGCCGGTGCACACCGGTCTCGGTGCGCAGGTGGCCATAGGCATATTCGCCGCTAACCTTCAGGGAAGCGCCCTTGATACCCGCGACTTCGCCGTCGGACTGTTCCAGCACTTCGACCTTGAAGCCTTTGCGCTCGCAGTAGCGCAAGTACATGCGCAGCAGCATGGCCGCCCAGTCCTGCGCCTCGGTCCCGCCGGAGCCGGCCTGGATATCGACGAAGCAGTTGTTCGGGTCCATCGGGTGAGAGAACATGCGGCGGAATTCCATCGCCGCGATGCGCTTCTCGATGTCCCGGATGTCGGCGGCGGTGCTGTTCAGGCTTGCATCGTCATTTTCCGCCTGGGACATCTCGAACAGCTCGGCCGCATCGGAAAGGTCCTGCTGGATCCTGCCGAGGCCGAGCACCACGTCTTCCAGCATCTTGCGTTCGCGGCCCAGATCCTGGGCGCGTTTTGCATCCTGCCAGATGGCGGGATCTTCGGCGAGTTCGGATACTTCGGTCAGACGCTCCTGCTTCGCGTCGAAGTCAAAGATACCTCCGTAATTCGGCACTGCGCAGACCCAGGTCTTGCAGCTGGTTGGAGAGGGCATTCAGTTGTTCGGCTTCCATGAGGTATCTTTAGTCGCTTGCTTGAGAAGAGACGGATTATAACGCAACCAGTCCAATCAACACGCCCAAAGCGATTGCACCGAAGCCGGTCACGACATACTTGGCGAGATTCTTTCCGCCGATGAAGATCACCATGCCGAATTTGAAGGCGAGGTTGGCTATGAAGGCCAGCGCGATCGAGGTGATTGCCTGGTGTTCGCTCAATTGCCCGAGATTGAACAGGCGCAGGCTGGAAAGCGTGATCGCATCGACATCGGTCAATCCGGATACCACGGCCACTGCATACAGCCCGCGGCTCCCGGCAAGATCCTGCATCCATGCTGCACCCAGCAATACCACCACATACAGCAGCCCGAAGCTCAAAGCGGTACGCAATTCGGCGGGATTCGGCGTTTCCGGAATGCTGAGCTTTGTCGCTTTGATCCGGGTGCGCCAGTTGTACAGCGCGACTGCCAGGCCGAACAGGAAACCGCCCGCGAGCACCGGCATCAGCCCGGGCACCGTGCCATAGGCGACCACCGAGCTGAGGACCAGCAGGCGCAGCAAAACCACCATGCTGGCAATCACGATGACCAAGCCTGCGATTTGCGCCATCGCAGGATTGTTCCTGCTGTTTCTGGCATAGAGCAGCGTGGTCGCGGTGCTGGAAACCAGGCCGCCGAAGAATCCCAGCAGCGGTGCGCCATAGCGGGTTCCGACCAGATGCAGCGCGGTATAACCGGCCAGGCTGATGCCGGAGATCAGCACCACCATCAGCCAGGCCTGGTGCGGGTTGAATGCGTTGAACGGCCCGAAGTTCTGGTCGGGAAGTATTGGCAGCACGATGAAGGTCAGCACGGAAAATTGCAGCACTGCAACCAGGTCGCTGCGCGTCAGGCGCTGCGACATGCCGCGCAGCTCGGGTTTGAAATAGAGCAATGCAGTGACCGCGATGGCCAGCATCACCGCGAGTTTGGACATCCCGTACCAGGTCATCACGCCCAGTCCATAGCACAGCAACAATGCGATCACGGTGGTGGTGCCCGGGTCGCCTTCTTCGGCAGGCTTGTTGTGGTATGCCGCGATGATCATGCCGGCCACGGCAAGCAGTCCGGCGATCAGCAGCCAGGGAGAATCGAGTTTTGCGGAGAGCAGCGCGGACAGCGTGCCGAACAGCGCGACCAGCGCAAACGTGCGCAGCCCGGCCTTGGCCGTGGGGTTGCGCTCGCGTTCCAGCCCGATCAGCAAGCCGATGGCTAGACTGGTCAGAAACTGCGGCCAGGCTTCAATGCCGTTGTTGAGCACGAGCATGGATTCCATTATTGAGTCCTTTGCGGTTAATCCTTTGCGTTCTGCCAGTGACGAACGATCAGCTGCAAACGCTGCATTCCATTGTATTCATTGACCCCCGGGCTGTACACGGCATGGATCCGTTCTGGCAGGGATTCGTTGTGACCGAACAATATCGCGTCGATCAATAGGTCCTGGGTACGCAAGGTCGGCCCCGTTTCAGTGGAATTAAGTTTACCGGTTCGGGTAGGGCCGCCCGACAGTTGCTCCCCCGACCGGCTGGCTTCACCATAACCAGCGGCTTGGCGAGGGTCGCCACCTCGGCTAGTCGAATGGCTGGTTGTCGCATCAGCAACGTGCCGCAGCTGCAGCTTCAAATGTTTCTCGCCAACCACGCGCTGGCTGATTACGATGAAATCGTCGCTGAATTGCGGGGCCGGGAAGCCCTGTCCCCACACTTGTCCTTCCAGCAACCGGGCGATTTCCAGATTCATTTCGGCTGGATTCAGCGCGCCGTCGGTTTCGATGCGCCGCGCCAGGTCGTGCTGGTCGAGCAGACTGGCGGCGACTTCTTCGAAGGCGGCGGCAAATTCACCGAAGTCGGATTCGGCGAGGCTCAAACCCGCCGCAGCGGCATGCCCGCCGAATTTCCTGATCAGGTCCGGATGGCGCTTGCTGACCAGATCCAGTGCATCGCGCAGGTGCAATCCGGCGATCGAGCGACCGGAGCCTTTTATTTCGCCATTAATGGATCTAGCGAAGGCAATGGTGGGGCGATGGAACTTGTCCTTGAGCCGGGAAGCGAGTATTCCGATCACGCCCTGATGCCAAGACGCGTCAAACAGTACCAGGCTGAAATTGTCGGACGGATCGACATCCTCCAGCAAGGCCAGTGCATTGTCCTGCATATCGGTCTCGATGCTGCGCCGCTCGCGGTTGAGCGCATCCAGTTTTGCGGCGATCTGCAGTGCGGCTGCTTCGTCGTCGCTCAGCAGGCAGTTGATGCCCAGGCTCATGTCGTCCAGCCTGCCGGCCGCGTTCAGGCGAGGGCCGACCGTAAAGCCCAGATCCTGGCTGGATGCGCGTGCCGGGGTTTTCCCGGCTGCCTGAAACAGCGCGTTCATACCTGCACAGGCACGCCCCGCGCGGATTCGCTGCAGCCCCTGCTGCACCAGGATGCGATTGTTCTGGTCCAGCCTGACCACATCGGCAACCGTGCCGAGCGCGACCAGGTCGAGCAACTCGACCAGCTTCCGCCCCCGCTCGTCGGTCATTATTCCCCGGTGGCGAAGTTCGGCGCGCAATGCGAGCAGCACATAGAACATCACGCCGACCCCCGCCAGATTCTTGCTAGGGAATGCGCATCCGGGCTGGTTGGGATTGACGATGCAGGCCGCATCCGGCAGCGTGTCGCAGGGCAAATGGTGGTCGGTGACCAGAACCTGCATGCCGAGCCGGTTGGCCTCGGCCACGCCATCCACGCTCGCGATGCCGTTGTCCACGGTGATCAGGATATCGGGATTTTCTCCTGCAGCCAATTGAACGATTTCGGGTGTCAGTCCGTAGCCGTATTCGAAACGGTTCGGCACGATGAAATCGATTTGCGCACCGAAACCGCGCAATCCGCGGACAGCCACCGCGCAGGCAGTTGCACCGTCCGCATCGTAGTCCGCGATGACCATGAGTTTCTTTTTTGCCGCAATCGCGTCGGCCAGCAAACGTGCCATTGCGGTGGCATTTTTCATGCTGTCAAATGGCAGCAGTCCTGACAATGCAGTTTCCAGCTGTTTGCCGTCCGTGATCCCGCGCGCTGCATATATCCTCGCCATGGCCGGCGAACAACCGCTTGCGCGCAGTTGCTGCACAACGGCCGCGGAAAATTCGCGTGCAATGAATTCTGTCATATTCCTTCCGGATGGGCGTATCAGGCGGGATGAGTTTAGCAAACCAAACACGGGGCCCGCCTCGTTTTTTTTCCCCAATTGAGCTAGAATCGCGCCACTTTTCAAGTCAGGCATGGAAATAACGTGGCACTCATCGTTCAGAAGTACGGCGGCACATCGGTCGGAAGCCCAGACCGCATCAAGAACGTGGCACGGCGCGTCGCCAAATTCAAGGCACTCGGACATAAGGTGGTCGTCGTTGTCTCCGCGATGAGCGGCGAGACCAATCGTCTGGTGGCGCTCGCCCACGAAATCCAGAAGCATCCCGATCCACGCGAACTGGATGTAATCATCTCCACCGGCGAACAGGTCACTATCGGACTGCTTGCAATGGCGCTCAAGGAACTGGGGCTGAAAGCCAAGAGCTACACCGGCGCACAGGTCAAAATACTCACCGACAGCGCCCATACCAAGGCGCGAATCGTCAGCATCGACGAACAGAACATCCATGCCGATTTGGGAAATGACTGCGTTGTCGTGGTGGCGGGATTTCAGGGCGTTGACGAACACGGCAACATCACCACACTGGGCCGCGGCGGATCGGATACCACGGGTGTGGCCGTTGCGGCTGCGTTGCGCGCCGACGAATGCCAGATTTATACCGATGTGGACGGTGTGTACACCACCGATCCGCGTCTGGTTCCCGAGGCGCGCAGGCTGAAGAGCATTACCTTCGAGGAAATGCTCGAGATGGCCAGCCTGGGTTCAAAGGTGCTGCAGATTCGCTCCGTGGAGTTCGCGGGAAAATACAAGGTCAAGCTGCGCGTGCTGTCTAGCTTTGAAGAAGAGGGCGAAGGCACGCTGATTACTTTTGAGGATAACGACAAAATGGAACAAGCCATTATTTCCGGCATCGCTTTCAATCGCGACGAAGCCAAGATCACTGTGATCGGCGTGCCCGACAAACCGGGAATTGCCTACCAGATACTGGGTCCGGTCTCCGACGCCAATATCGACGTCGACATCATCATACAGAACGTCGGAACGGACGGCAGCACCGACTTCTCATTTACCGTGCATCGCAACGAATTTGCCAAGGCGATGGACATCCTGAAGAACAAGGTGCAGCCCCATGTCGGCGCACGCGAAGTGATCGGAGACAACAAGGCGGCCAAGGTTTCGGTTGTCGGCGTCGGAATGCGCTCGCATGTCGGCATCGCCAGCAAGATGTTCCGCACTCTGGCGGAAGAGGGAATCAACATCCAGATGATCTCGACATCGGAGATAAAAATCTCCGTGGTCATCGACGAAAAATACCTCGAACTTGCCGTGCGGGTGCTGCACAAGGCATTCGGCCTCGACCAGGAAGACGCCTGAGTGTTCAAAAGACAACAAGTCGTTTGACCTTTCAGGTGGCTTACTCTATCATGCGCCGCCTTCGGAGAGGTGGCCGAGAGGTCGAAGGCACGCCCCTGCTAAGGGCGCATACGAGCTTAAACTTGTATCGAGGGTTCGAATCCCTCCCTCTCCGCCAAGGTAACAAAAGTGCGCGCCCGTAGCTCAGCTGGATAGAGTACTTGGCTACGAACCAAGGGGTCGGGCGTTCGAATCGCTCCGGGCGCACCATCAATTCAATGGGTTAGGTCAGAAATGATCTAACCCATTTTTATTTTGCGCGACTTTTGCGCGAATTTCACCAAAGGGTCGGGCGTTCTATTTTCTTCTTGCACGCCATTATATTCAACTGATTAGGCAAGAAATGCGTTTGCATACTGCGCGACTTTTCACTATGAAGCAACGGCACGAATGGGGTAGTAAAACACGCACATCTTATTTGAGGCGAATGCTTCACCTCATTCATCAAAGTCGAGATTGCTGGTCAGAATGGTTGCGGCACGCTTGTAGCGTTCGGAGATCAAGTCATGGAAATCTTCATCTTCGGGCGATCGCAAGGTTTTGAGTCCGAAGTCGTCATCAATGATCAGAAGTGGCACTTTGACCAAATATTGAAATCGTCGCGCGTAGTTGCGTAACGGCGACCGTCTGCTGAAAACAGTGATGACCATCACCTACTTTGATCGCCTCGGTATACCCCGTCTCTCATGACCTCAACTTCTCGAACCGCCCGGTGCGGACCCGCATGCCCGGTGGTGTGGCAGGGGCGCAACTATAATGGTTGGCCCCTATGCCGATTCGGGTCGGGCAAGTTGCTGTACCTACATGCCAAGAGTATTCCGGCCTGAACATAAATGCCCGATCGAGGCTGACGCAAGACCCACTCTTGGTAGGTAATTTGGGTTTATCTAATCAGCTCGACCTTCAAAGTCTGGAGTGTGTCGCTGGCATCACGTTACGAGTGACCGCTTCCCGGAAGGCAGTTAGTATGTGCGTATAGCAGTTGTGTGCCGATTCTGTTGAAAAACTCATT
>JBAUQH010000006.1:0-44431 GCA_049580605.1 Gallionella sp.
GATCGTCGAGTTGCATGGTTTTACTCCTTATTTGAATTAAACTAGTTTACATCACTCATAAACCGACCGGTGCCAAAAAAAGAACCGGCAGAAGCAACAGCCCAAGGAAACAGTAAAGATGGATTCATTAGTCATTGCAGCAGTCTACAAGTTCGTGAAGTTGGCCGATTGCGCGGCATTGCGCGCGCCGTTGCAGGCGCAATGCGATGCGCTGGGCATCAACGGCACGCTGCTGCTCGCTTCAGAAGGCATCAACGGCACGATCGCCGGCACGCGCGCCGGCATTGACGGGATATTGGCGTATCTGCGCAGCGACCCGCGCCTGGCCGATCTGCAGCACAAGGAATCCGCTGCCGAACTGCCCCCGTTCTACCGCATGAAGGTCAAACTGAAGAAAGAGATCGTCACCATGGGTGTGCCGGGTATCGATCCCACCGAGTTGGTCGGCCAGTATGTCAAACCGGAAGACTGGAACGCGCTGATCAGCGACCCCGACGTGCTGCTGGTGGACACGCGCAACGACTACGAGGTGGATGTGGGCACTTTCAGGGGCGCGGTCGATCCGCGCATCACCACCTTCCGCGAATTTCCCGACTACGTCAAAAACAACTTCGCTCCGGACAAGCAGCCGCGCATCGCGATGTTCTGCACCGGCGGCATACGCTGCGAAAAAGCCTCGGCCTACATGCTGCAGCAGGGTTTCCCGGAGGTCTACCACCTGCAGGGCGGGATACTGAAATATCTGGAGAACGTGCCGGAGGAACAAAGCCTGTGGGAAGGCGAATGTTTCGTGTTCGACCAGCGCGTCGCGGTCGGGCAAGGCCTGGCGCCGGGACATTACGAACTGTGCTACGGCTGCTCGCGCCCGATCACCGCCGAGGAAAAGGCCTCGCCCAAATATCAGGCCGGCGTGTGCTGCCCGAATTGCTATGACAGCCTGACGCCCGAAAAACGCGCCGCCGCGCTGGAGCGGCAAAAGCAGGTCGAGCTGGCCAAACAGCGCGGCGAAGCGCATATCGGCAAACGGGGTAAAAAGGCTGTAAAGATTGATAGTTTATAACTTGGGTCAGGCGGACTGATTCTTCTGCAGGAAAAAGTCGCCCGACCATTTTCCCGCCTTGTAATCGATCGTCAACCGCTTCGGCACGAAGGCTTCGGGTTTCACGATCGGAAAATCCTCCACTGGCGGCTCGACCTCAAAATCCTTCACGTTGCAGGCCTTGGTCATGATTGGACGAAAGCCTACCTTCAGATGCGGCGAAACGGATGAGAATTCTGCTGCTTGCGCGTCGCGCCCGAAGCGAACCGCTTTCCTGATCAGGCAACTGAAATACAACTCCATCTCGACCGCCAATGGTTCGGTCAGCTCCTGCAGCTTCCTGTCGGCGGATGAACTCCATTCCACTAGGACTTTCTTGCCGAGTATCTCTACTGTGGTTTGCATGTTCGGTTCTCCTTGCGGTTCGTAAGTTGCACCAAAGTCAAAGTCGCGGGGTGTGGCCCCGCACGCCAATTACTTTCTTTGTGCGGCCAAAGAAAGTAATCCAAGAAACGCCGCCCCGGTTTGCCGCCGCTGCGCGGTTCCCTGTGTTGCTCGACTGGCCAGGCGGCTGCGGAACTCGCGCTACGCGCTCAGACAGTCCTCGCCGACCACCCCTGACCAGTCTGCGCTACTCGGCGGCGCTCAGGGGATAAAAAAGCAAAACCGAAAAACGGGTGGGCTTTGCCCACTATGTCGGGCGAAGCCCGACTTATCACCACAAAAAATCGTGCGCAAAGCGCACACAAAACCGTTTTTCTTTCCCCTGAGCGCCGCCTCGATCAGACGTGAACGAGCGGTGGGGTTGGGCGAGCACTGTTTGAGCACGTGGCCGCGCAGCGGATCGTGCGAGTTGCGCAGCCCCGCTCGTTTGCGTCTGATCGAGGGAACCCGAAGGGCGGCAAACCGGGGGCGCCTTCTTTGGGTTACCTTTCTTGGCAAGACAAGAAAGGTAACTTGCTGCCGGGCAACCCCCGGCGGTTGTTGCATTTAGCCTTACGCGGACTCAATGGATTTGCTCGCTCGGTGCGCCAAGAATCTTGACAGATATCTTGGTTAATCTGTCAAGGCATCGTGTGGCAAATGCGCTTATTGCATCAGCTTTTATTGGTTCATTGAGTTCCTTGCCAGCAGCGGAAGCGCGTAGTCCATCCGATCTAGTAGTGGAATTAAAGCCTGCAGATCTAGGGTCGCTATGTACCAACTTGTGGAGCAACTCAAGAGTTGCTTTCCGCTCTTCATCACTATCTGAAGGCATTATGAGGTCAAGAAGCTTGTCGAAATTCGGCTGTGTCTTGCGAGGCCAGCCATCATGCCAAGAGGTAACGGCTACCGGATTTTTATGAAGGTAATAAATCATCCCAGTGCGCTCGACAAGCGGCCTCATAAGAATGCCCGCAGAAAATAGATACCCCTGTCTTATCAACTCTCGCATACTAAGAGCGATGCTCACGCCTTGCGGTATTATTTCCGTCGCTGCGATCTGTAGTGGAGTTAAGTCGGTTGCGTATGTTCGCGCGCTGAGTTGCCGATGCACCGCAATGGATTTGGTAATAGTGATGTCAAAAATCTTAAGCAGTTCGCTCCCAAGATACGGCTCGTTATCTGGCAAGAAAACGGGGCCTGATGACGTAGGCATGATTGCGCTCTTTGATGCCTAACGCAACTTCGGCGTCGTACAAACCACATCCGCATTCTGCGCCCGATTCCTCAACGCATGATCCATCAACACCAACGCCAGCATCGCCTCGGCGATCGGCGTCGCGCGTATCCCGACACAGGGATCATGCCGTCCGTGCGTCTCCACGGTGACCGCCTCGCCCTGCAGATTGATCGTGCGCCGCGGCAACCGGATGCTCGAGGTCGGCTTGATCGCGACGTGCGCGACGATGTGCTGGCCAGTGGAAATGCCGCCGAGTATCCCGCCGGCATGGTTGGACAAAAATCCCTGCGGGGTCATCTCGTCGCCGTGATCGCTGCCCTTCTGCGTCACGCAGCCGAAGCCCGCGCCGATTTCGACACCTTTCACCGCGTTGATGCTCATCAGCGCGTAGGCGATCTCGGCATCGAGGCGGTCGTACACCGGCTCGCCGAGGCCGACCGGCACGTTCTCGGCGACCACGGTCAGCTTCGCGCCGATCGAGTCGCCGGACTTGCGCAGCGCGTCCATGTAGTCTTCCAGCGCGGGCACCACACCGGGATCCGGCGCGAAGAACGGGTTGTCGTTGACCCCGTCCCAGCTCCTGAACGGGATCACGATCTCGCCGATCTGCGCGATATAGCCGCGTATCACGACGCCGTACTTTTCCTTCAGCCATTTCTTCGCGATCGCGCCGGCCGCGACACGCACCGCGGTCTCGCGCGCCGAGGAACGCCCGCCGCCGCGATAGTCGCGGAAGCCGTATTTCTGCGTGTAGGTGTAGTCGGCGTGGCCGGGGCGGAAGGTGCTCGCGATGTTGCCGTAATCCTTGCTGCGCTGGTCCTCGTTGCGGATCAGCAGCCCGATCGGCGTGCCGGTGGTCCTGCCCTCGAACAGGCCGGACAGGATTTCCACCCTGTCCGATTCGCGGCGCTGCGTGACGTGGCGCGAGGTGCCGGGCTTGCGCCGGTCCAGGTCGTGCTGCAGGTCGGCTGCCGACAATTCCATGCCCGGCGGGCAACCGTCCACCACGCAGCCGATCGCCGCACCGTGCGATTCGCCGAATGAGGTGACCGTGAACAGAGTCCCCAGTGTATTTCCAGACATATTGTGAGCCTCACAAACTTACTGCGCTGGTTGACTGCGTTGTTGCATGCTCGCTGAATCCTCGTCTACCGATACACGGTATGCCTCGTCATTCGCTGCGCGGCGCCTAGCAGTCAACTCGGCTCGCTACAGTTAATGAGGCTCACATTGGAACTCGTCAGAAAGCGGCGTCAAGTTTAACATACGTATTAATTGCGAATAACGAGCTCCGAGATTATTGATGAAAGCGATATTGATGACCGCCGCAGGCGGACCCGAGGTACTGGCCCTGCGTGATGTCGAACTGCCCGAACTGCCCTCGCCGCATCATCTGTGCGTGAAACTCGCCGCCGCGGGTGTAAATCCGCTGGATGCCAAACTGCGCGCCAGCCCGGTTTATTATCCCGACAGGCTGCCCGCGATACTCGGCTGCGACGGTGCCGGCATCGTCGAGAAGATCGGCAGCGCGGTGACGCGCTTCCGGGAAGGCGATGCGGTGTATTTCAACAACGGCGGACTGGGCGGGAATCAGGGCGACGAGCCGGGCTGTTACGCCGAATATGCCACGGTGAACGAAGAATATTGCGCGTCACCCCCGCCCAACATCAGCCTGCAGCACAGTGCGGCTTTGCCGCTGGTGCTGATCACCGCATGGGAATCGCTGGTCGAGCGCGCCAACCTGCAGGCCGGGCAAACCATTCTGGTACATGGCGGGGCGGGCGGCGTCGGGCACATCGCGCTGCAGCTCGCCCGGCATCTCCGCGCCAGGGTGGCCGTCACGGTAGGCGACGACAAAAAGAAAGGGCTGGCCCGGGGACTCGAAGCCGACAAAATCATCCGCTACCGGAACTCGGATTTCGTGGCGGAGATAGCCGAATGGACCGGCGGAAAAGGCGTGGACGTGGTGCTCGACACGGTCGGCGGCGATACATTCCTGCGCTCATTCAATGCGACACGCATCGGCGGCAGGATCGTGACCATCCCGTCCACCCCGCTAACGCCGGAGGACATGAAGCTGGCCAGGATGCGCAACCTGTCGCTATGCTTTGAGCTGATGCTGACACCGCAGGTGCTGAAGCTGCAGGAGGAACGCGTCCGCCAGCGCAAAATACTCGAACAGGGCGCGAGACTCGTCGAGACCGGCGAGCTCGGCGTGCTGGTGTCCGCTGAATTGCCGCTGCAGGATGCCGCCGCCGCCCACCGCCTGATCGAAACGGGCCGCACGCTGGGCAAAATCATCCTGACGATGGCATAGGCGCCAGCTCACCCCTCCCGGTTGCGCATGTGATCCGCCACCTTGGCGAATGCGGCGGACAGCTCCCGGCGCAGTGCCGCATCGTCCACCACTTCGTCCAGCGCCTGGTTCATGCACATCAGCCACTGGTCGCGCTCGGTATCGCTGATGGAAAACGGCAGGTGACGGGCGCGCAGCATGGGATGGCCGTATTCATCCACATACAGCGGCGGCCCGCCCATCCAGCCGTTCAGGAATTTGTACAGCTTGTCGGTCGCACCCTGCAGCTCGGGTGCGTGCAGCTTGCGTATGCCATAGGCCTCCGGCAGCTCGTCCATCAGCTGATAGAACCGGACCACCAGTGCGCGCACTTTATCCGCGCCGCCGATGCGTTCGAAATGGGTAAGGGGCTTGTTCATGTCTTGTTCGCATTCATATCCGGTTGCGGATTCTACCCCAGCGGAAACTTGGCCAGCACGCGATAATCTGCCAACCCGTCTCGACTGACCGATTGCACCAGCGCGAAATCCCGTGCCTGCCAGCACACCGGCAACATCTCCGGACGCGGCACGTCACTCCAGCGGGCGTTGCGAAACAGCGTGACATGCGGCTGGTATTCGCGCTGATCGAAGCTGAAACCTTGCGCCGACAAGTGCTGCTCAAGGGCGTCGACCAGCTGCGCCAGCTGTGTCGGCGGATGTCCGGGAGCGGCATACACGATATGGTTGTGCTTCCAGTAATGTGCCGCATCGAAACACAATTCGAATCCCTGCACGCCCACTTCCTGTGCTGCCCGTTGCAATGCCTCCAGTCTGGCCAGTCCGACATTGCCGATGAACACCAGCGTATTGTGCAGCGAGTCGCTGCGCATCGCGCGCCCGCCGCACAGGCGCTGCAGCGGCTTCTGCCATGCGGCCAGCCGGTCGCGCTCCGCTGCGGACGGCCACAGCGCGAAAAACACCTTTGCATTCGGGTTGTCGGAAGGTTCGGCCATGGGCCGCATTTTATCCGCAACCCGGCATGGACACGCACCTGCCGCATTCAGAGAAACCCGCTTTCGGGTAAAATGCGCGCCTTACTTCATTGAGCCCACCCTGGAAACCTCCAAAACCTCGCGAGCCTGATCGAGTGCAAGGCGCAGCGCAGCGAATGACGAGGCATATCAGGGTTGATAGACGAGGAATGAGCGAGCACGCAACAACGCAATTGACAGGCGCAGCAGGTTTTCGAGGTTTCCAATGACCGCACGTTTGCGCGAGATCCCATACAACTACACTTCGTTTTCCGACCGCGAGATCGTGTTGCGCATCCTTGGCAGCGAGGCCTGGGACATCATCAACACGCTGCGCGAAGAGCGCCGCACCGGACGTTCTGCACAGATGCTCTACGAGGTGCTGGGCGACATCTGGGTGGTGTCGCGCAACCCGTACCTGCAGGATGACCTGCTCGGCAACCGCAGGCGTCGCAGCGCTCTGATCGGCGCGCTGCATCACCGCCTGCAGGCAATCGAGTCGCGACGCGTCGCGACTGCAGAAGCGGCCGGCAGCAAGCAGGATCGCAATGAAATCGTCAAGCGCCTGCTGGAACTGGCCCGCTTGGCAGTCGACCGGTTTGCCGGTGAATTCGAGCAGACCCTGCAGCTGCGCAAGCGCGCGCTGCGCGAACTCAGCCGCATCACCCGCCGCGACAACATCCAGTTCGACGGACTGGCGCGCGTCTCGCACGTGACCGACGCGACCGACTGGCGCGTCGAATATCCGTTCGTGGTGCTGAATCCCGATACCGAGGAAGAAATCGCCGCGCTGGTGCGCGCCTGCATTGCGCTGAAACTCACTATCATTCCGCGCGGGGGCGGAACCGGCTACACCGGCGGCGCGGTACCGCTGGATAAATTCTCGGCGGTGATCAACACCGAAAAACTCGAGATGCTCTCGGCAGTAGAACATCTGGTCCTGCCGGGCCTGAGCGAGCCGTATGCCACCATTCAATGCGGTGCCGGCGTGGTCACCCGGCGCGTAATGGAAGCCGCCGAGAACAGCGGCCTAGTGTTCGCGGTCGACCCGACTTCGGCGGATGCCTCCTGCATCGGCGGCAATGTCGCGATGAACGCGGGCGGCAAGAAGGCAGTGCTGTGGGGAACCGCACTGGACAATCTCGCCTCGTGGCGCATGGTCACGCCGGACGGCCTGTGGATGAATATCGAGCGATTGCACCACAACCTCGGCAAGATCCACGATGTTGCCAATGCGACCTTCCGCATCAGCAAATTCGAAGCCGACGGCAGCACGCCGCACGGCGAACCTGAAATCCTGGCCATTCCCGGCAGCGCTTTCCGCAAGGCAGGCCTGGGCAAGGACGTGACCGACAAATTCCTGTCCGGCCTGCCCGGCATCCAGAAGGAAGGCTGCGACGGCATAATCACCTCGGCGCGCTTCATCCTGCACCGCGCGCACAATCACACGCGCACCGTTTGCCTGGAATTTTTCGGCCAGGTGCGCGATGCGGTTCCCGCCATCGTGGAAATCAAGTCGTATATGGACACGCACCCCGACGCGCTGCTGGCCGGGCTGGAACACCTCGACGAACGCTACCTGAAGGCGGTGGGTTATGCGACCAAGTCGAAACGCGGCAGCCGCCCGAAGATGGTGTTGCTTGCCGACGTGGTCAGCGATGATGCGGATGCGGCAGCGCTCGCCGCATCGGAAATCGTGCGCCTCGCCAACCTGCGCAGCGGCGAGGGGTTTATCGCGGTCTCCGCCGAAGCGCGCAAGAAATTCTGGCTGGACCGCGCGCGCACCGCCGCGATCGCGAAGCACACCAACGCATTCAAGATCAACGAGGACGTGGTGATCCCGCTGCCGCGCATGGGCGATTATTGCGACGGCATCGAGCGCATCAACATCGAGCTGTCGCTGCACAACAAGCTGAAGCTGCTGGATGCGCTGGACCAATTCTTTGCCGGCGAACTGCCGCTTTATTACCAGGACGACCACCAGATCGGCGACAAGGAGCTTCTCGGCAACCGCTCCGACGAAGCGAGAAAGCTGCTCGCCGGCGTGCGCAAGCGCTGGCAGTGGCTGAAGGACAACCTTGATGCGCCACTGGGCGAGGAAATGTACGCCCCGCAGGACAGGCAGGATGCGGCAACGGTGTTCGACGCGGTACAGCGCCACCTGCTGGACGCGTCATGGAAGCGCGAGCTGCGCGAACCGCTGCGCCAGATATTCAACGGCAGCACTTATCAGCTCATTCTGGACCAGTGCAGCAGCATCCACCAGGGCGTGCTGAAATGCCGCGTGTTCATCGCGCTGCACATGCACGCCGGAGACGGCAACGTGCACACCAACATACCGGTAAACTCGGACAACTACGAAATGCTGCAGCAGGCCAATGGCGCAGTGGAACGCATCATGCGGCTGGCGAAAGCCCTGGGCGGGGTGATCTCCGGCGAACACGGCATCGGCATCACCAAATTCGATTTTCTCGAAGCGGACGAGATCAGCGCGTTCACCGCGTACAAGCAGCGGGTCGACCCGGAAGGTCGTTTCAACAAGGGCAAGCTGCTGACAGGCGGAAACCTGGAGCGCGCCTACACGCCGAGCTTCAACCTGATGGAGTTGGAAAGCCTGATCCTGGAAAAAAGCGAGCTGGGCGAGATCTCCGACTCGATCAAGGACTGTTTGCGCTGCGGCAAGTGCAAGCCGGTGTGCAGCACCCACGTGCCGCGCGCCAACCTGCTCTATTCGCCGCGCAACAAGATACTCGGCACCTCGCTGCTGATCGAGGCGTTCCTGTACGAGGAACAGACCCGGCGCGGCATCTCGATCAGGCACTTCGACGAATTCGGCGATGTCGCCGACCATTGCACGGTTTGCCACAAGTGCCTGAATCCCTGCCCGGTCGACATCGACTTCGGCGATGTGTCGGTTGCGATGGGCAATTTCCTGCGCAAGCAGGGCAAGCAGAAATTCAGCCCGATCAAATCGGCGTCAATGCTGTTCCTCAACGCGACCGATCCGACCACGATCAAGCTGGTGCGCAAGGTGATGATAGCGTGGGGATACAAGGCACAGCGCATCGGCTACCAGATTGCGCGGCGTTTCGGCCTGCTGGGCGGGCAGCTCAAACATCCGCCTGCTACGGTCGGCGGCGCTCCGATCAGGGCGCAGGTGATCCATTTCATCAACAAGCCGATGCCGGGCAACCTGCCGAAGAAGACCTCGCGTGCGCTGCTCGACATCGAGGACAGCAGCGTCGTGCCGATCATCCGCGACCCGCACAAGGCCGGCGAGGACAGCGAAGCGGTGTTTTATTTCCCCGGCTGCGGTTCGGAGCGCCTGTTCGGCCAGGTGGGACTGGCGACACAGGCGATGCTGTACCAGACCGGCGCGATTACCGTGCTGCCGCCGGGCTATCTATGCTGCGGTTATCCGCAGAATGCCTCCGGCCAGGCCGACAAGGCCAACCAGATCACCACCGACAACCGCGTGCTGTTCCATCGCGTTGCGAACACGCTGAACTATCTCGATATCAAAACGGTGATCGTGTCGTGCGGAACCTGCATGGACCAGCTGCTGAAATACCAGTTCGACAAGATCTTCCCCGGCTGCCGGCTGCTCGACATCCACGAATACCTGCTCGAGAAGAACGTCCGGCTGCAGGGCGTGGAAGGCGTGCGCTACATGTATCACGACCCGTGCCACTCGCCGATGAAAACCTACCAGCCGCTCAAGGTGGTGAAAGATTTAATGGGCATGGACGTGCCGCTCAACGAACGCTGCTGCGGCGAATCCGGCACATTCGGCGTTACCCTGCCGCACATCGCGACCCAGGTGCGCTTCCGCAAGGAAGAAGAAATGCGCAAGGGCTCGGACGCATTGCGCGCAGACGGATTTTCCGGCGACGTGAAGATCCTGACCTCGTGCCCGTCCTGCCAGCAGGGCCTGTCGCGCTACAACGACGACAGCGGCACAGCGGCGGATTACATCGTGGTGGAAATGGCCAGACACCTGCTCGGGCAAAACTGGCTGGAAGATTATGTGCACAAGGCGAACAACGGCGGCATCGAGCGTGTGCTGCTGTGATGCACGCCATGACCGTGTTGTACAATGTAACGGCGTGAAGTTTGCCCATGAAAGATACCCAAGAAAAATACAGGCCGTGCGAGTTATGCAATCATCCCGGCGGCGAACTGCTCTGGCAGGATGAAACCTGCCGGGTGGTTCAGGTGGCGGATGCCGACTATCCCGGTTTCTGCCGGGTGATATGGAAACACCACGAGAAGGAAATGACCGACCTTTCCGCCGCCGAAAGGGAGCACCTGATGGCAACCGTGTTTGCCGTCGAGGCGGGTTTACGCGCGGCGTTGCATCCGGACAAGATCAATCTCGCCTGCCTGGGCAACATGACGCCGCACCTGCACTGGCACGTCATCCCGCGGTTCAGGCAGGACCGGCATTTCCCGCAGCCGATCTGGGGTGCGGCGCAGCGCGAATCCGGAGCAACACTCCCGACCGGCTGGCAGGAACGGCTGCGGGAATGCGTATGCTCCAGCCTGGGCAAGGGAACATGCTGAATCTGCCGCCCGAACCGACCGACGCCGGCGTTGTCCCGCTATTCAGGGATGCCGAAAGCTGTGCGCAATGGCTGAACCAGCTGCAGCTGACCAACCTGCAGCTCGCGCACAGCCAGCTGCTCACCCAGATCAGCGAATTCAACCGGCTGCCGCTGGACGGCCTGGAGCGGCTGAATACGCTGGAGCTGCTGCGCGATACGGTGCACTACGTGCAGCGGGATTTCGCCAGAAAGCTGATCTCCAGACCGTTGCCGCTCAGCGACAGCGAATTGATCACCCTCCTTTCCATCGTCAAGCTCTGGCTGGCCATGGCCCTCGGTTACCAGCATTGCCTGCAGGAGCGCGCCACCATCGACAAGCGGCTCGGCAAGCGCGGTGCGCAGCTGTGCCAGCGCTGCCTGCTGTACAGCGGACTGGCGATCCTGGAGCACCTGCGCACGGGTTATGAATTCGATCCAGCGCAGTGGCAGCATCTGCACAGCCTGTATGCCTTTGCCGAGGGAAAGGCACTGCAGCATAAGGAGATACCCGATTCCTTCAATGGCAACTTCCCGCTCAACAGCTGCCGCAGCAGCTATGTCAAGATCCTGCTCACCTGCCATGCGCGCACCCCGGAACTCTCCCGTTCGCAGCTGCAGATGCTGGATGCATGGCTGTCGGAATGGAGCACACTGGTCCCGGTACAGCGCAGTTATACGGCCAGCAAGGGCGATGCCCAGCCTCTCGCGCTGGATCTTGGCGGTACGCAAGGGCTGCAGCCGATCCAGCTGTCAGCGCATCGGCCCAACATGCGCTACCTGACCATGATGCCGCTGAGCAAAATGCTGCGCGTGAAGACTATCCTGCTGCAGCAGGGCCAGACACCCAGGCAGCTGAAGCTCGGCGACAATTACAGCGCTCCGGAATGCATCGAGCTGCTAACGCACCTGCACCGGTGCTGGTGCGAAGACAACAGCACGCGCTTTGCGAACCGCAGTCCCGACTCGCAAAGCGCACAGCTGTGTTTCCAGACCGAAAACATCCACGCATTGCTGTCCGGCAAAGCGGCGCCCGGTTCGAACCCCGAGCTGGAAGGTTGGCAGCTCGAAAACCAGAGCCTGCTTGGTGCAATGCTTGCCCGCGTCGACACTGCGGGCGCGAGGCTGGCCAGCCGCCAACTGGTGGCGTTGCGCATCGGCGCTGCGGAAACCAAGCTGGGCGTGACCACCTGGGTCAGCGTAACGCGCGCCGGGCAAATGCGTATCGGCGTGCGCTATCTTCCGGGAGCCGTACAGGCGATCATGCTTCAGGCTGCGGCCGCAAGCGAGTCCGCAACGGGAACGTCCACCCCCGCGTTGCTGTTGCTTCCCGTCGCGGCGCTGAAAACGCCCGCCAGCCTGATCGTCCCGAACGGCTGGTTTGAACCCGGTCGCATAGCGGAAATCCGGCAACAGGACGGCACGACGCAACGGGCAAAAACGGGCTTCAGCGTTGACCGCGGGATCGATTACGAGCGGGTCAGTTTCGCGCTGTTGTAAGCGCCGTTCCTCTGGTGCCCCGCCGGCGCGTGGCTGACCCGGTTTCTTCCCTCGCGTTTGGATTGATAGAGGCGGTCGTCGGCGGCGGATATCAGCTCATCCATGGCAACGCATTGCGGCAGCCTTTGCGCGACACCGAAACTTGCCGTGAAGCGGATTCCCATTCCTCGGTACTGCAGTTTCACGCCGGATATCAGAATGCGCAGCCGTTCAGCCAGCGCGATTGCCGCTTCGATACCGGTTTCCGGCAGCAGCAGGATGAATTCCTCGCCGCCCCACCTGGCCAGCACATCCCCGTCCCTGGCAGATTTCGAGAGGACGGATGCGACCGCGATCAGCACTTCATCGCCGCAAGCGTGGCCATGGGTATCGTTGATCCGCTTGAACCGGTCGATGTCCAGTTCGATCACTGAAATTTCCCGCTGGTTGCGCAGCGCATTGCTCCAGACCGGTTTCGCGATCTGGTAAAACGCGCGCCTGTTGTTCAACCCGGTCAACGGATCGGCCCGCGCCATCAGTTCCGCCTGGAACTTCTCCTGTTGTCCGACCCGGAACAGGTACGCCAGTGCCAGCGCAAGCACGGATGCATCGACCAGCATCCCGATCTCTACGGACCGGTAGGTAAATTCGTTGTAGGGTATCAGGCCGGCGACTGACAGATCGGTCATCAGCGCGCCGGCCATCGCGGCGATTGCGCCAAACAGGAAATACCGGGCGGGTTTATGGCCATGCCGGACCGCCAGCACACCCAGCCAGATCATCAGGCAGGAAAATACGAACACAAATACAAACGCAATTACCAGGCCGGCGGCATTGAAACCGAACAGGAAGGAACCCAGCAGCAGCACCGCGAACAGCGCGCATATACGCTCGACGATACGGTGAAGGCGGGGAAAATTGTTGCGCGTATCCAGAAAACTAACGGCAAACAACAGGCCGGTCATCCCGTACAGCACCATCATGAACGGGATGATCCAGCGTTGCAGCCCGATCTGCTCCGGCCACAGCCACTCAAATCCATGCCCGGAATAGGCGATGTTCAGCAATGCGAACGAAGCCAGATAAACGGCATAGAAAATATACCGGCGGCTGCGCAGGCCGATATAAAGTATTGCGTTGTATACCAGCAGCGCGAACAGGTATCCATACACAAAACCGTAGCTGTAACCTTGCCACCGCTCGAAGGAAGCTGCAGCGCCGGGCGTCCGGAAATAAACGGGGACAACCATGGGGTCGCTGGTCTCGACCCGGATGTACACTTCGCTGACGCCGGGATCGAAATCATGGTCGACCTCGAAGAAACGGCTGTAGATCGGGCGCTGCGCGAAATCCTGCCCGTCGCCCAGATGGTAAGCGGCGATCAACTTGTGCCCCGCACGGAAGTAGATATCGACCTTGTCCAGCCACGCTGTCTCTATAGACAGCCTGCGCAGCAGGCTGTCGCCGGTCCGGTTCTCCACGTCGAAATGTATCCAGACCGGCCGGGAACCGATTCCGAAATTGAAGACAGGCTTGTCGCCGGCAAGGAATTTCCCGTTGTCATAAGCCTCGGCTGCCTCCGATATCGTCAGGCCGGCGCCCGTTTCTTTCAGGTAACTCGAGTGGCGTCCAATCGCATTTCCGGGAGGATTCTGCGCAGATACCGGATCCGCGAGCGCGGCAGAAACCCAGCATAGCGAAAGCAGCCCGAAAAACTGGACGAGGATGCGACCGCGGCACAACATCATTCGGTTTCTATTCTCATGAGGTACTGCAGGGAAGTGGATGCTAAACGGAGCCCGCTGTCATTTTAATGCGCGCTTGACCGGAAACACCAGCGAGAAGGTGCTGCCTTTGCCCTCCTCGCTGGCTATTTCCAGCCTGGCCTGATGGCGCATCGCGATATGCTTGACGATCGCCAGCCCCAGCCCGGTTCCCCCCGTTTCGCGGGAACGGCTGCGATCGACCCGGTAGAAGCGCTCGGTGAGCCTAGGTATATGCTGTGCGTCGATGCCGATACCGCTGTCCTGCACCGTAAACACCGGCTGCCCGTCGCGTTCCGACCAGCGCAACCGGATCGCGCCATCTGCCGGCGTATAGCGTATTGCATTGCTGACCAGGTTGCCGAATGCGCTGTGCAGCTCGTCGCGGTTGCCCTGCAGTCGGGCGGGACCGGCAATCTCGATCTGCAACGGGTGGCGACCGCCGCTCAGCAGCTTGCCGTCCTGGTAAACTTCGTCGATCAGTCCTTTCATATCGACCGTTTCTTCGCGCAGCGGGCTCTGTTCATTTTCCAGCCGCGACAGGGTCAGCAAATCCGCGACCAGGCTGTCCATGCGCCGGGTCTGTTCGGCCATCAGATGCAATGCGCGCCTGGCATTGTCCTGATTCAGGTCGGGCATATCCTCGAGGTTTTCGACGAATCCGCTTACCACGGTCAGCGGCGTGCGCAGCTCGTGCGACACATTCGCGACAAAATCGCGGCGCATCGCCTGGTTGCGTTCAAACTGCGTGATGTCGCGGCTGATCAGCAATCGCTTGTTGCCGCCATAAGGGATCAGCTTGATGGATAGCACCATATCTTCGTGGCGCGCCGGAACCATGACCAGCGGATCGCTGAAATTCGACTCATTCAGATATTCGATGAACTCCGGCTGGCGCACCAGATAGGTGATGTCCTGCATGATGTCGTGTTCGGCATCCAGGTAAAAATGCTCCTGGGCAAGCGGGTTGAACCATTCGAGGCGGTTCGCTTCGTTCAGGATCGCCACGCCTTCGGGCAATGCGGAAGTCGCCTGTTCGATGTGCTGCAGCTCGTCGGCCAGTTCCTGCTTGGTCAGGTTGTGCTGCCTGACCATCTTGTAAAGCTGCGTAAACACCTCATCCCATATTCCGCCCGCTTCGGGTATGGTTTCCAGGCGGGCATCGGCCAGCCATATTCCAAGCTTGAACAGCTGGCGGGCGCGATAGGCCATCACCATCAGCAGCACGATCAGCATGAACCAAAGCGCATAGGTGGCCGAGAACAGGCCCCACATCAGCATTGCCCCCAGCGCGCTGAACAGCACGGGGAGACTTACGCGGAACCAGAAATCCTGCAAATCAATTCCTAACTGGTCGAAAAACGATAACCGCTGCCGCGCACGGTCTGGATTACACCGTTCATTTTCACCGGCTCCAGAGCGGCGCGCAGACGGCGTATATGCACATCCACCGTGCGCTCTTCAACAAATACCTGCGTACCCCATACCTGGTCGAGCAATTGCGTGCGGCTGTAGACGCGTTCGGGATGGGTCATGAAAAAATGCAGCAGGCGAAACTCAGTCGGTCCCAGCTCGACCGCGCTGCCATTTGCCGTCACGCGGTGCGACGACGGCGACAGCTCCAGCCCTTCCGCAACAACCGTCACGTCCGGCATTACCGGAATGTGGCGGCGCAAAACCGCGCGGATCCGCGCCATCAGTTCGCGCGGCGAAAACGGTTTGGTGATGTAATCATCCGCCCCTGACTCCAGGCCCAGTATCTTGTCGCGTTCATCGCCGCGCGCCGTCAGCATGATGATCGGGATATCCTTGGTTCGCGCATCGGCGCGAAACTGCTTCGCCAGAATCACACCGCTGGTATTCGGCAGCATCCAGTCCAGCAATATCATATCCGGTGCAGATCCGCGGATCTGTTGCCAGGCGCTGTCGGCATCTTCGGCGCGCATTGCCTGAAAACCGGCCTGCATCACGTTGAACGCCAGCAATTCCTGGATTGCCGGCTCATCTTCCACAATCAATATTTTCGCATTCATGGTCTGGGCCTCATCTCGACATACCGGTAATTGGTATGGGATTGCGAGAATATGAACAAATTATGACAGGAAGATGACAGTCATGAGTTTATATTTGACCCGCAGGAAGATGGAACATCGCCGCCGAATGGAACGGCCGCCCGCCGAATGAAAAGACCGACCCAGCGGGCGGCCAATTCACGCGGCCCGGAGGATGCTATAGCTCTTTCGCGTGGGCAGCGAGGTATTTGGCGACGCCTTCGGTGGAAGCGCTCATGCCCGCCTTGCCCTTGCTCCAGCCTGCCGGACATACCTCGCCGTGTTCCTCGGTGAATTGCAGTGCATCGACCATGCGCAGCATTTCGTCGATATTACGGCCCAGAGGCAGATCATTCACCACCTGATGACGCACCACGCCGGCACGGTCGATCAGGAAAGAACCGCGGTAGGCCACGCCGCCTTCCGCTTCCACATCGTAATCCCTGCATATTTCGTGCTTGATGTCGGCCACCATCGGGTACCGCACCTGGCCGATGCCGCCGTTATTGATCGGTGTGTTCTTCCAGGCGAGATGGGTGAAATGCGAATCGATCGATACGCCGACCACTTCGACATTGCGCTTCTTGAATTCGTCCAGCCTGTGATCGAAAGCGATCAGTTCGGAAGGGCAGACAAATGTGAAGTCCAGCGGCCAGAAAAACACGACTGCATATTTGCCTGCGACATGTTTTTTCAGATTGAACGTTTCGTTGAATTCGTTGTTGCCCATCACCGCAACAGCATCGAAATCGGGTGCGGCTTTGCCGACGAGTACAGCCATGACTTTCTCCTTGGATCATGAATTATTTTTGAGGCGCGCAATCTAGTCGTTTGGCCGGGCCGCGTCAATCGGGCGCTGCATGCGGGAAATAACCATGCTGAAGTTACGAGATTGAAGCGGGCAGCATGCTGGAATGGCAGACCGGTGCTTGTCCAGCACCAGCATGATCAATACCGAATGCGGTCTGCGGCGGTGCCGCAGACCCGCACCATGATCATGTTTGAGCCGAACCGCGGGAGACCTGTACTGCGGCGATATGCAGCAGCGCGGCGGGAATCAGGTACAGGAAAGCGCTCTGCAGGTACGGCAGGAAGTACTGGGCAACCCGCCCGCCGTAATCGACCGCGCCCATATCGCCGAAGTAGTCGGCGAGCAGATAAAAGCTGGCATTGGAAATCAGGAAGGCCGCGCCGGTCGCCGCAAATGCAATTGCGGCAATTTCGGACAGGCTGCGCAGCGGGGACCGGCAATGCTGCACCCGGTAGCGTTTCGCGTAAAATCGTCCGGCGAACCACAGCACAAAATAGGTCGGGATCAGGAACCAGTATGCCGGCGAGAAACACCAGCCGTCCACGCCGCCGTAGTTCAGCGCCAGATAATCCACCAGTCCCGCCTCGACCAGCAACACCGGGAAGGCCCAGCGCGGCAGATAAAAGCCCGCCAGCAGAAATACCGCCAGCGAAGCATCGGGAAGGTGCAAAGTGGTACCGAAGTGATATTCGCGCGTTGCCGCCATCAGCGCGGCCAGCGTTGCGAATATTGCGATGTTTCCGGTTTGGGTGTTATTCATTTCGTCCCCTGAGGTTAAATTTTTCGATGAGGCCAACAGTACACGAAGCCGGAGAAAAAGCAAAGGAGGTGTCCGCCTGCCTGGTCCGGAATCAGGCTGTTGCAAATGGATGTCAGAATTCATAGCTTGCATTCAGCGAAACATTCCGCCCTTGCATCGGATAGGCGTTGTATTTCCCAGGTGTAAAAGTACTCGCGACAGCGTAACTGAAATATTTTTCGTCGAACAGATTGTTCACGGCTGCGGCCAGCAGCCAATGGCCATTCCGATGAGACAGTTTCATATCCACCGTGGTGTAAGCAGGCATTTTCTGTCCGAAGTTATTGGCCATATCGTTGTCGAAGTATTGCTTCCCCACATAATTCACGTTTCCGCTCAGTGTGGATTGACCGGAAATCTTCCAGGAAGGTGCAAGCGTGAATCGCTGCCGCGGCACCAGCGGAATATTGTTCCCCGCCACGTTAATACCGCCATAAGTACCGTCGCGGAATTTCGCGACCGTATAGCTCCAGGATGCAGTAACCGTCAGCGCGCCGGAGTAGCGATGCGTTCCTTCCAGCTCCAGCCCGGAACGGCGCGTCGGCGCAAGATTCATGTTGCTATAGGTGATCGCATTGTAATAAATCTCGTTGTTCAGGTTCATCTGAAATACGGCGGCTCGAAACTGATTGTTCCGGCTCCGGTAGTCGATACCCGCCTCGCTGTCCCGCGAGGTCTGCGGTTCCAGTATGGTGATTTTTGAATCAAAGACGGGTCCGCCGTACTGGTCGAATATTTCATCCACGGTGGCAATCCTGAAACTGCGGCCGACGCGGCCAAACAGCGACCAGGCCGGGTCCAGGCTGCGGCGCAGCCCGAATTCATATGCATGCTCGGTGCGCCCCTGATTGCCCGATGCGTACGTTGCCGGATTGGCTGTATCCCTGGCCTTGTATACGACGCGTTGCGAACGCGCGCCCAGTGTAAGTTTGGTGGCATCGCCCAGCTGCGATGTGTTCTGTACATACAGGGCGCGGTTCGACTGGGTCGCCAGGATATGCGCAGCCGGTGTTGCCAGGGCCGCCGGGCTGGTCGTGCGTATCGAATCGTAATTCCAGTCTGCGATATCCGCGCCGACGATCAATTCATTGCCGGAACCGCCAAGTTGAAACGGGATTTTTACGCGCGGCGTGAACGACAACAGGTTCAGGTCTGTATCCAGATAATTGCCGCCGTAAGCTGCAAAATAAGCCTGCTGCCTGGTGTCCCGGTAAGCCAGTTCCCCGGCCGCCTCCCCGAAATCGAACCGCCGGGTCGTGCCGAGACTGGCATGCCCGCCATCGCGCTTGCCGTAATCCAGCGGGGTCGATGTGCCGCGGGGGTCGGTCGCCAATTCATTCAGGCCGGTCGACGGGTCGACAATCCGCGGACCGGGATAGCGCAGATCCTGGTTGTCTGCCCCGAACTTCAGCACCGCTTCACCACGCCCTGCCTGCGTACGAACATCCCCCTCCATATTGCTTTGATTGATGTTGTTATTGGCGCGGTAATTGGACGAATCCAGCCCGCTGGCCGTAACGCGCATCCCGACCGACTTGCCCGAACCGGACAGCGCAACTTGCCATTCCCTGGCCGAGTAGCTGCCGAGCCCCATGCCGGCGCTGCCATGCATTTCCTTGCCCGGATGCCTGGTTATGATATTGATCGTGCCGCCGGTCGCGCCGCCGCCGTATAGCACCGAGCCGCTGCCATTCATGATTTCAATCCGCGCTATCGATGCGAGCGGAATCGACGACCAGCGTATCGAAGTCAACTGGATGTCATTGAGCGGTTGTCCATCGAGCAAAACCAGCGTGTTCTGGTTTCCAGTCGCGCCAAATCCGCGCATGTCGATTGCCATATCCGGCGTGCCGTCATTGCTGCGCACCTGGATTCCAGCATATTCCGACAATAAAGCCGGCAAAGTCTTGGCAGCACTTTTTTCGATCTCGTCTGCGGTAATTACCGTGACATCCACCGTCGCGCCATCGGATGCTTCCTGAAACCGCGTCGGTGTCACGATCAGCATCTGCATCGGCGTGTCGGGATAAGCTGCACAAGGTAGCAAAAGCGCACCGAACAGCGCGCCCGCGATAAGCTGATTCTGATTCATTGTCGTTCCCTGAGATAATTCCAAGCGTCCCCGTTGGAAAATTGAAAATCAGGAAATACGACAGGCAGATAGACCGGAATTCTGGCGAGGTATTCGCAGATATTGTCCGGATGTGCCGCCCGCAGCATCTCCCGTCCATGGCAGCTCTCAGGCCGGTATCCGGGCTCGCGAGTCTTGATCCGCCGCCTTCCCATGAGATCCCTGGGGGATTGCTCACAGTGGCGCACTGGCGTATCCACACTCGCTTACCGTTGCGGGGGCAGCTCAGGCCTGGGAACCAACGTTCCTTCACCTGCTTCCCGTTTAACTCGCCTGCACGCAGGCGAGCACCTCAAAGCGGCTCGCACTTTACCACAAGTCGGCCGGATCCTGCTGGAACGGGTGTCAGCCCAATCCTCCAAACAGCTTCTAAAAATCCACCTTACCGTTTGACTTGTCTACACTTTTCAATCTATAGTCAACCCATGGAAAACGAGCTGACCGCGCTGGAAACCAAACTTGCCCTGTTGATACAAGTCAACGGCCAGTTGCGTGCCGAGAATCAGCAGTTGCGCCAGGAGTTAGCGCACGCCCTGAGCAGCAACCGTCAATTCAGCGAAAAAATGACCAAGGCCAAAGCGCGCCTGGAAAAACTGCTGGTAACCCTGCCGGAAAATCAGACATGAGCAATAGCACGCAAACCCTTGAAATCAAGCTGCTCGATCGCGAGCTGCGCGTTGCCTGTCCAGAGGAAGAGCGCAGCGAACTGCTGGAGGCGGTGGCTTATCTGGACAAGCGCATGCGCGAAATTCGCGATGCCGGAAAAATCGCCAGCGTCGAGCGCATTGCGCTGATGGCTGCGCTCAACATCACCCACGAACTGCTCGGCATGAAAGTCGGGCGCGGCATTGACCTCGCCGACTTTAAGCGTAGAATGAATTCCATGGAAACAGCGATCGATGAAGCGCTAGCCGATCAGGACTCGCTGTTCTGACAAGGATTCCAGCCAAATGATCAAGCCGGCAGAATAAGCGGGCCAGATCACAGGCTACGGTTTTCCCCTGCGGTGTTCGACAGGCCCATAATTCTTTGAACCCATAAGCTATGCTTAAGGCCGCAGCCAAAAAAGTTACTGTTGTGCGCGTCCCATTTGCGGATGTACCTGATGTAACCTGGTAGCGACCCTCTTGAACCCAGGTTCAAGATGCTGGGTCAACGGCACAGGCGGGGGATCTTATTCCGGTGCGACCCCGATTAGATCGGGTCGCACTTTTTATTTCCGAATCGAACAATGCGCTACTGGCTGATGAAATCAGAACCCGCCGATGTCAGCATCGACGACCTCGCCCGGCTGCCGAATCAGTCGGTAGCTTGGTACGGCGTACGCAACTATCAGGCGCGCAACTTCATGCGCGACCAGATGAAGGTCGGCGATGGCGTGCTGTTTTACCACTCCAATTGCAAGGAGCCCGGCATCGCGGGCATCGCCAGGGTCAGCAGCGCCGCCTATCCCGATGCCACGCAATTCGAGCGCAACAACAAATACTTCGATGCCAAGGCCACGCCTGAACAGCCGCGCTGGTTCAATGTGGATGTGCAACTGGTCAGGAAAATCGCGCTGATCCCGCTCGACGAGCTGCGCAAGCACCCGGAACTGGCGCGCATGCGCACCCTGCAGCGCGGCAACCGGCTGTCCATCACGCCGCTTGACCCCGCCGAATGGAAGTTCATCACCACCCGGATGGGGCGCGACTAGCATGGAATGGGACTTGAGCTATCTGCTGCTTGGCACGGTTGCCGGGTTTTTGGCCGGAATATTCGGCGTCGGCGGCGGACTGATCCTGGTACCGGTGCTGCTGTTCCTGTTCGATCTCCAGCATTTCCCTGCCGGACACGTGATGCTGCTCGCGCTCGGCACCTCGATGGCGGCCATCCTGTTCACGTCGCTGTCCAGCCTGCGCGCGCACCATGGCCACGGCGCTGTCAACTGGCGCGTGGTGCGCAACATCACCCCCGGCATCCTGCTCGGCACCGGCATGGGTGCATCGCTGGCCGCATACGTTCCGACACGCGGGCTGGCGATTTTCTTCACGCTGTTCGTGTATGCGGTCGCCGCGCAGATACTGCTCGACTTCCGCCCCCACGCTGCGCGCCAGTTGCCCGGCGCGGTCGGCTTGACGCTGACCGGGATGTTCACTGGCTGTCTGTGCAGCCTGGTCTCGATCGGCGGCGGGGCCATCATGGTTCCGTTTCTGGTCTGGTGCAATGTATCGATAAGGAATGCGATCGGCACTTCGGCCGCGATCGGCTTTCCGGTTGCGGTCGGCGGGACCATCGGTTATGTCGTCACCGGCATGAATGCATCCTGGTTGCCGGCCTACAGTCTCGGCTATGTCTATCTGCCCGCGCTGTTCTGGATCGTGTTGGCCAGCACGCTCGCCGCATCGCTTGGTGCAAAGGCGACGCATCACATGAAGATCGGGGTGTTGCGCAAGCTCTTCGCGCTGCTGTTGCTGGTGCTGGCGACCAAACTGCTGCTCAAGGTAATCGCAGGAACCTGATGCACGGCCGTTCCGTCCCGGAACGTTTGGGTAAATCGCAGGCTGCGAACGGGTCAAGATGCCGAAACAATTAGTGACGAATTTAACACTATTTTTAATCTGTCTCGTTATAATTGATTGCCGTGTCAGCGTGGCGTTTTTGCTGCAAGCCACACATGGAAGCGGTTCGAATCGCCAATTGTTTGTATATACTATCCATTCAACCGAGGAGCAATGATATGACTCTGCAATATTCCCGTTTCATGCGCTGGACCAGCCGCGTGGTGATGTTAAGCATGCTGTCCATGGGCCTGCCGATGCAGGCGTTTGCCGGCATGGTGGATACCGGACAGGCCGTATCACATGAACTGGCAAACCAGGACCGCGCCAGGATCAATGCATTTTTGGACCGTGCGGATGTCGCCGCCCAGCTGCAGAAACAGGGCGTGACCGCCAGCGAGGCAAAAGCGCGTGTCTATGCAATGACCGACAACGAAGCGCACAATATTGCAGGCAAGCTGAACCAATTGCCCGCCGGCGGCGATGTGCTTGGTTTGCTGTTTGCCGTATTCATCATTTTGCTGATCACCGACATCCTCGGATTCACCAAGGTTTTCCCGTTCACCCATTCAATCAACAAAAACTGATTCATGCGCATCCCGAACGCCCGCTCGCTAGTGGGCGTTTTTCTTTTGTGCCTCGGCGCCTGCACGACGCCGCCGCAGACACGGCTGATACTGGAATCACCGCCGCCTGCACTGCCCCGCCACGCCGAGCTCGCCAATGTGCCGTATTTTGCACAGGAAGCCTATCAGTGCGGCCCGGCATCGCTGGCGATGTCCCTGAATGCGGTCGGCTCCGTGGTGACGCCCGAAGCACTGAAGCCCGAACTTTATTTGCCAGACCGCCACGGCAGCCTGCAGGTCGAAATGCTGGCAGCTGCACGCCGCAACGGCACGATCGCGTATCAATTGGCGCCCGAACTGACCGATGTGCTGCGCGAAATCGCAGCCGGAACGCCGGTGGTGGTGCTGCAGAATCTGGGGTTCTCGTGGTATCCGGTCTGGCATTACGCGGTCGCGTTCGGCTACGATCTCGACCGCTCGCAAGTGGTCCTGCACTCGGGCCCGGAGCAACGCCAGGTATTGCCTATGCGAACTTTCGAATACACCTGGGCCCGCAGCAACTACTGGGCAATGGTCGCGTTGCCGCCGGGCAGAATCCCGGTGTCCGCCGAAGCTGATGCCTATATCGCGGCAGTCAGCGCATACGAACGGGTGAATGGTTCGGGGAAGGCGCTGCAAGCCTATGCTGCAGCGCTGGATCGCTGGCCCGGCAACCTGTCCGCGCAAATTGGCGTCGGCAACGCGGCCTATCAATTGCATGATCTGGCCCGTGCGGAAAGCGCGTTCCGCCGGGCCGCACAAGACCATCCCGATTCGGTTGCCGCGTTGAACAACCTGGCACAAACGCTGGCAGACCAGGCCCGCTATCCGGAGGCGCTGCAAGCCGCGCAACGGGCGGTCAGCCTGGGCGGTCCGCTCGCGCAGACTGCACAGGAAACGCTGGCAGACATCCGTCGCGCGATGAACAAATAGCTGAACTGGCTTTCCTCTGTCTTCAAGCAGCTTTCCATAGATGCAATAATGTCCCATGGTTTCCAACCCCAGACAATCGCCCTCATCCGGGAACATCCAGTCCCTGCTTGATACCGTATCGAAAACTTTTGCGCCGGCGGAAGCCGAGCTGATACGCAAAGCCTGTGAACTGGCCGAACCGCTCTATGCCGGCCGGGTCGAAGTGACCGGCGCAGCGCTGTTGCAACACGCGCTCGGTGCGGCCGGCATCCTGGCCGGGATGAACATGGATCACGAAACCCTCGCCGCAACCATCCTGCATGCGGTACCGGATTATCTGGCCGACTGGCAGGAAAAGATCGGGGCTGGTTTCGGCTCCGGCGTGAATAGGCTGGTCGCCGGCATTTCGCGGGTGGAACAGATCGAGCAATTCAGCGAGATGGCGGGCCCGCACAAAAAAAACAGCACGGAGGCCGCGCAGCAGATCGAAAGCCTGCGCAAGATGTTTCTGGCGATGGTGGAAGACATCCGCGTTGTTATCATCAAGCTGGCCGAGCGCACCCAGACCATGCGCCACCTGTCCGGCGCTAGCCCGGAACAGCAGCAGCGGATCGCGCAGCAGACGCGCAGCATCTTTGCGCCGCTGGCCAACCGTCTGGGCGTCTGGCAACTCAAGTGGGAACTGGAAGACCTCTCGGTGCGCTATATGGAGCCGCAGCTGTACAAGCAGGTTGCGAAGCTGCTGGATGAACGCCGCGCGGAGCGCGAACAGTACATTGCCGCCTTCGTGGCGCAGCTCAGGCAGGTGCTTGACCAGGCCGGCATTCCTGCCGAAGTGACCGGGCGACCCAAGCACATCTACAGCATCATCAACAAGATGGAGCGCAAACACATCGAGTTCGGCGACCTGTATGACGTACGCGCGGTCAGAATACTGATTGATGAAAGCAAGATCGACGGAATCCCGATCGACGGTATAGGGGCCTGCTACACCGCGCTGAGCCTGGTCCATGAACTGTGGCCGCCGATCGAAAGCGAATTCGACGACTACATCGCGCATCCCAAGAGCAACAATTACCGTTCGCTGCACACCGCGGTGACCGGTCCGCGCGGCCTGCCGACCGAGGTGCAGATACGCACCCGCGAAATGCACCATGCTTCCGAACTCGGCGTCGCCGCGCACTGGCGCTACAAGGAAGGCGTGAAATCCGATACCCGCTTTGACGAAAAGATCGCCTGGCTGCGCCAGATACTGGAATGGAAGGAAGAACTGGCCGACAAGGGCGACCTGCAGGAACAATTCAGGAACGAACTATTCCACGACCAGGTTTACGTGCTCACCCCGCTGGGCAAGGTAATTGCGCTGCCCAGGGGCGCGACCCCGGTGGAATTCGCCTACACGCTGCATACCGACATCGGGCACCGCACCCGCGGTGCCAAGGTGGACGGCAGTATCGTCCCGCTCAACTACAAACTGCTGAACGGACAGCGCGTGGAGATCATGACCGTCAAACAGGGCGGTCCGAGCCGCGACTGGATCAACCCGTCGCTCGGTTTCCTGCAAAGCCCGCGCATCCGCGCCAAGGTGCGCGCCTGGTTCAAGAGCCAGAACTTCGATGAAAGCGTCGCGCAGGGGCGCACGCAGCTGGATCGCGAACTGCACCGGCTTGGCATCACCTCGATCAACCAGGAAAAACTCGCGCAACGGCTGCATTTCAGCAAGCTCGACGAACTGCTGGCTGCAATCGGGCGCAACGAAATCACCCTGCGGCGCATCGCGGTGGCAATCCAGGAAGTATTGCCCGGCAAGGTGATCGCGCTGGCAAAACCCAAAGCGCTCAGGCCGGCAAGCGGTCACGCTCCCCAGGCGGACATCACCGTCGGCGGTGTGAACAACCTGATGACCCGGTTAGCCAAGTGCTGTAACCCGGCGCCGGGAGATGCGATCGTCGGCTACGTGACCCGCGACCGGGGAATCACGATACACCGCGAAGACTGCTCGTACATGCAGCACCTGGCGGAAAACCGGCGTGACCGGAAACTGACCGCGCAATGGGGCGAACAGTGAAGCGGGTCGTCCAACGAAATCTCCAGCCATGAAAAAAAGCTCCGTCAGGAAACTGACGGAGCTTTTTTTTCCTGCATCGTTACCGGCTGGTGTAATCGCCGGTTAATCGGAAATTTTATGATTACGTTGACCGGACCGGGTCAAAACGGATTGGATAACCACCTGCCGTTTTTGTCGTCCTTATCCTGTCCACGGCTGCCGAAAAGATCGGACATCACTTTCACGTCTGCATCGCAGGCGTGGTTCAGGCAAGGCAGGCCGAATCCCGCCTCGAGCGACTTCAGCAGCGAGTAGTGGTTGTAGTAGGTTCCGCTTTGCTGGCCGCCGGCACCGTGGTTGGTCACGACGACCAGCGGTACCTGATTGGTATTCGGCTTAACGCTGTAGTCGTTCTCGTCCCACAGAACGATGATCGCGTTGTTGCCTTCCGACCAGGCCGGCGAGCGTTTGATTGCGGCCACCAGCTTCTGGATTTCCACATCGCCGCGCTGGATCAGGGCTGGGTTCAAACCTGCTTGCGAGCCATCAGAAACCGGGTCGTAGTTGCAGAACGGTCCTGCATTGCCGCGTCCGTGCTGGTCGTTGCACTGGTTGGGCGCGATGAAGGAGAACGCCGGCACCTTGCCGGTGCTCAGGTCTGCATACAATCCGCCAGGCCCGTCAAAAGCGACGCTCTGCGCCAGACTAAGACCCTTGTCACGCCCTTCCTGGACGCTCTGGAAATAGACGAACGGGTTATGCTTGCCGGCGTATAGATCGACCAGATCGGCCGAGGCCAACGGTGGGTTCAAAGCAGGCTGGATGGCGCTGAAATCCGTCTTGTCGGTATACACACCGTCGCTGTAGGTCACCCCGTCTGCGCCCTGGATCGGCAGATTTTCCTGGTAGCTCTTCCAGCTGCTGCGCGCTTCGAACAGCTGATCGGCGATGGTCTTGCCGGAGATGTTGCCGGCTGCCGGGATAGACCGGATGCCGTCGATGTTGTTCAAGCCTGGCTGGCCCTGTGTCTCGTTGGTGATATCGACGGCGGGCGTTGCCGCGTCGGTTCCGGTACCCGAGATAGGGCAAACGGCCGAGGTCGGCGGGTTGTCGGTATTGGTTTCGCCCGTGACGAGGTTGTTGGCGCAGCTTGCGTTATGCCAGTCCGACGCATGGTCGCTTTGCACGCCAAAGTTGGAACCGCCCACCACTTCGAGGTAGTTGGTCAGACTCGGATGGCCGATGCCGTAGTAATTGTTCGCCAGATTGGCCGATAGCGCCAGCTTGTTGAAATATGGCGCGTTGGGGTTGCCCATGATCTGGCTGTAGCCGTGGTTTTCCATCATGATCACGAAAACGTGGTCCAGATGCGGGATTCCCTGCGGGACTTTTCCCTCGTTGGCGAAAACCGGGCCCGCGAGCGCGATGCCCAGCAGACCCAGTGCTGCAATTGATTTTTTCATGTTGATGAGCTCCTAAATAAGTTGCTGTATGGTTGGTGGAGGTACTTGTCTGATACGGCTTCACTCAAGTCCCGGAAGATGTCCGGGCCATGCATAACCAATCAACACCGGGATGCCTGAATCGCATGCACGATGCCGGGAGTGAAATTACAGGAGGTGTATTGCGGTTTTATGAGAGTCGCATTGCGGATTTATGAATGGCGGTTTCCGGGTATCGTGCCGGAACAGTCGGGAGCGTGAATATCCGCGCTGAACTTGCGGGGTGTATCAGGCGTATGAATTATCCCTGTCAGCCACCAAGGTATGCGCGCTGTACCGCATCGCTGCCGAGCAGTTCGCCGGCCGCGCCCGACAGGGTGATGGTGCCGCTTTCCATCACATAGCCGCGCTGCGCCACTTCGAGCGCGAGTTTCGCGTTCTGCTCCACCAGCAGAATGCTCATTCCCAGCGCGGAAATGTCGCGGATTGTGTCGAAAATTTTCTTCACCATCAGCGGGGCAAGCCCCATGCTGGGTTCATCCAGCATCAGCAGACGCGGACGGCTCATCAGCGCGCGCGCCATCGCGACCATCTGCTGTTCCCCGCCCGACAGGGTGCCGGCCAGCTGGTTCTTGCGTTCGCCCAGGCGCGTGAACAAGCGGTACATGCCGTCAAGATCGGTCGCGATTTCGTTCTTGTCTTTGCGGCTGTATGCGCCCATTTGCAGATTTTCCGCTATCGTCATGCGCGAGAATACACCGCGCCCTTCGGGCACCAGCGCAATGCCCATCGCGGCGCGCTGGTGCGCCGCGATGTTGTGCAGGCTGTTGCCCCCGTAGTGTATCTGGCCGCCGGCCGGATGTTGCAGCCCTGCCAGGGTTTTCAGCGTGGTGGTCTTGCCCGCGCCGTTGCTGCCGATCAGCGCGACAAGTTCGCCCTGTGCGACATGGAGGTCTATGCCCTTGACCGCGTGGATGCCGCCGTAGGCAACCTTGAGGCCGCTTATTTCGAGCAGCCGGTCAGTCACCGCCGCCTCCGAGGTAAGCCGCGATCACCGCCGGATCCTTGCGGATCTGTTCCGGCCCGCCTTCCGCGATCTTCTTGCCGTAATCGAGCACCGCGACGCGGTCGCACAGCCCCATGATCAGTTTGACATCGTGTTCGATCAGCAGCACGGTGATGCCCTGGTCGCGTATCGCCTTCAACAGCGTCCTGAGACTCCCGGTTTCGCTGGCGTTCATTCCCGCGGCGGGTTCGTCGAGCGCGAGCAGCAGCGGTTCGGTGGCCAGCGCTCGGGCGATTTCGAGGCGGCGCTGCTCGCCGTAGGAAAGATGCTTGGCCAGGGTCTGCGCGGGCCGCTCGATGCCGACATAGCGCAGCAATTCGCGGGCGCGCAGGATGATGGCATGCTCTTCCCTGCGCGTGCCGCGATCGCGGAGCAGCGCGCCGAACACGCCGGCGCGGGTGCGCACATGGCGGCCGATCATCACGTTTTCCAGTGCGGTCAGGTTCGCGAACAGGCGGATGTTCTGGAAGGTGCGCGCGATGCCGGCTTGCGCCAGCAGGTGCGGTTTGCCCGACTGGTAGTGCAGGCCGTTGAACTGGAAGCCGCCCGAACTCGGCGGGTACAGCCCGGTGATCACGTTGAACAGGGTGGTCTTGCCTGCGCCGTTCGGGCCGATCAGGCCGTAGATCTCGCCGCGACGGATATGCAGCGACACGTCGATGAGCGCGCTCAATCCGCCGAACTGCTTGCCGATGTGCGAAGCGAGCAACAGCGCGTCTTCAATGCGTGGCATCGTATACGCTCTCTTCGGCAACTGTCTCGTCGCTTCCGAACTCGCGGCGGCGCACCCGCGACGGCAGCAGCCCGGCCGGGCGATACAGCATCATCACGATCAGCGCAGAACCGAACAGCAGCATGCGCAGGCTTTCCGGATCGATCAGCACCCTGCCGAACATCGTTTGCTGCAGCGGCACCACGATATTGCGCAGCACCTCGGGCAGCAGCGCCAGCAATACGCCGCCGAGGACCACGCCGGCGATGTTGCCCATCCCGCCCAGCACCACCATGCACAGCACCATGATGGATTCCATCAGGCTGAAACTTTCCGGGCTGACGAAACCCTGAAAACCGGAAAACAGCGCGCCGGACGCGCCGCCGAACATCGCGCCCATCGCAAAGGCCAGCAGCTTGAGGTTGCGCGTGTTGATGCCCATCGCCGATGCGGCGACCTCGTCTTCTCGGATCGCCATCCATGCCCGGCCGATGCGGGATTTTTCCAGACGCTGCGAGACGAAAATCACCAGCGCGGTAAATGCCAGGAACAGATAGAAATAAAGATGCACCGAAGGTATCGCGACGCCGAAAACATCCACGGTCCGGTTCAGCGATACGCCCATCACGCTGATCGGGTCGATGAAGCTGATCCCCTGGGGGCCGTTGGTCAGGTTGACGGGTGCATTCAGATTGTTCAGGAAGATGCGGATGATCTCGCCGAAGCCCAGCGTGACGATGGCAAGATAATCGCCGCGCAGGCGCAATGTCGGCGCACCGAGCAGAACGCCGAAGCCGCCCGCGATGAATGCCGCCATCGGCAGGACCATCCAGAACGGCAGGTGCACGCCATCGTGAAAAGCGACCGGGAAGGCCTGCGCCAGGTGTGGTGAATCGGTCAGCGCATAGCAGTAAGCGCCGACCGCGAAGAATGCGATGTAGCCGAGGTCGAGCAGGCCGGCATAGCCGACCACGATGTTAAGCCCGAGCGCCAGCATGATGTACAACATCGCGAAATCGACGATGCGCACCCAGCCGCGCCCGAGCAGCGCGTCGGTGATAAAGGGCAGCGCCAGCAAAACGGCGAACAACAGCCAGATCAACCAGCGTTGCTTGCCTTTGGCGAAAGAAAAATTCACAAAATATCTCCGCAGTAACGTTGCGGGCGGTTCGAACCACAAGGAACCGCACAGCAAACGACGGGACTTTCCGTACGGATTGGGCGAGCGGGCATGCAACACCGTGATTCGGGCGCGCGGTCGCTAATGCGGGGATTTTCACGCGCGCTCGGCAATGCGTTCCCCCAGCAACCCGGAAGGCCGGAACACCAGAACCGCGATCAGCACGAAGAAAGCGAACACGTCCTGATAGTTGCTGCCGAAAAACCCGCCGGTGAGGTCGCCGATGTAGCCCGCGCCCAGGCTCTCGATCAGCCCGAGCAGCAATCCGCCGAGCATCGCGCCGCGCAGGTTTCCGATGCCGCCCAGCACCGCGGCCGTGAAAGCCTTCAGGCCGAGCAAGAAACCCATGTAGTAATGCGCCAGGCCATAGTTTGCGCTGACCATCACGCCGGCGACCGCGGCAAGCCCCGAGCCGAGCATGAAGGTGATAGAGATCACGCGGTTGATATCCACGCCCATCAGCTGCGCTGCATGCTGGTTCTCGGCGACCGCGCGCATCGCGCGCCCGAGACGGGTACGGTGCACTATTGCCATCAGCACCGTCATGATCGCGAGCGCCAGCATGAATATGATGATCTGGATGTTGTTGATGATCGCACCGCCGATGCTGTGCGGGGTATTTGCGATCAACTGCGGAAATGCGTGGTACTCGCGTCCCCAGATCATCATCGCCAGGTTCTGCAGCACGATCGACACGCCGATCGCGGTGATCAGCGGCGCCAGGCGCGGCGCATTGCGCAGCGGACGGTATGCGATGCGTTCGATGCCGTAGCCGAGCAGCATGCAGCCCAGCATCGCCAGCGCGACGCTGATCGGCAATGCCAGCAGCGGGGACATGCCCCATCCGAGCAGCATCTTCAGCGAGGATAGCGCCAGCATCGCGCCTATCATCACCACTTCGCCATGCGCGAAATTGATCAGCCCGAGTATTCCGTACACCATGGTGTAGCCCAGCGCGACCAGCGCATACACGCTGCCTTGTACAAGACCGTTGATGATTTGCTGCAGGAAGATATCCATGAATGCACAAACAAAAAACGACACGGAACGCGTGTCGTTTTGTGATTTACCGTTGCCGCATCAGTTGGCCGCCTTGGCTGTACCGAGCGTCTCGAGCGGTTGCCACTTGCCGTGCTGCACCTGGTACATCGTGATAGCGCCGCCCTTCAGGTCGCCCTTCTCATCGAACTGTATCTTCGCCGTGACGCCGTCGTATGCAATGTCGGCAAGAACCGGCAGATATTTCGCGGGATCCGCCGAGCCGGCTTTCTGCATCGCCGCGATCATCACATTCACCGCGTCGTAGCAGTACGGGGCATACAGCTGTATCGGGCCGTACTTGGCGATGAAACGGTCGGCGAACGCCTTGCCGCCCGGCATCTTGTCCAGCGGCACGCCGGGCAACGAGGCATACGCGCCCTCGGCTGCATCGCCTGCCAGCCTGACGAATTCCGGCGTATAGCCGCCGTCACCCGTCATGAATTTCGTCTTCAGCGCAAGCGCCTTGAGCTGCTTCACCATCGGTCCGCTCTGCGCGTCCATCCCGCCGTAGAACAGCAGGTCGGGTTGCTTGCCCTTCACCGCCGTCAGCACCGCGGTAAAATCCATCGCCTTGTCTGTCGTATATTCATGCGCGACGATCTTCGCGCCGTTGGCCTCTGCGGATTTGATGAACTGGTCCGCCAGACCCTGGCCGTATGCGGTACGGTCATCGATCACCGCAATCCGCTTCGCACCCAGATTCTTCGCAGCATACTCGCCCAGCACATGCCCCTGCTGCGCGTCGTTGGCCATCACCCGGAACGCGGTCTTGAAACCCTGTGCGGTGTAGGCGACCGCGGTGGCGGAAGGCGATATCTGCGGTATGCCGTTATCGCTGTAGATTTTTGCCGCGGGAATGGTGGTGCCGGAATTCAGGTGGCCGATGACGCCGTTGACCTTGTCGTCGACCAGTTTCTGCGCGACGATGGTCGCGGTCTTGGGATCGGCCTGGTCGTCTTCGCTGATCAGTTCGAAATGCGCCTTGCGCCCGCCGATCATGATGCCCTTCGCATTCGCATCGTCGATCGCCATGCGCGTGCCATTCTCGTTGTCTTTCCCAAGGTGGGCCTGCGGACCGGTCAGGGGAGCCGACGCGCCGATGCGCACGGCCAGGTCACCGGATGCATCATTGCCAGCAGTAGGCGATTTTTCGCAGCCGTAAAGCGCCATGGAAAGCAGTACCGGCACAACGGCGCCGTACATTAACGAACGATGCATATGACGTGACATGTTTATCCCCCTTGATGTACGAACCCTGATTATGCGGAGCAGACGCCGGGCTTGTCAATTCATGGGCAATAAAAAGCCGGCTCGCGCCGGACCATGCCGCATGATGCTTCGAACTTATGAAAACGGCACATATTTTGTGGCCAAACTTTGCACGAACTTGATCAGTTCCGTGATTTCTTTCTGTTCAGTCCCATTTGGGTCGTTGGCCGGCATCGGCATGGTCCCCCAGTTGCCGGAACCGCCCTGCGATACCTTCATCACCAGACCCTCGGTCAAAGGATATTCCTTGCCCTTGTAGATGTATTTGGTGATCCCGGTATACCTTTTGGCTATGTCCCGCCAAGACGGACCGAGGACTTTATGGTCAATGGCGTGACAAGCGGTGCATTTGTGCTTGTGCGCCAGCGCCGGCATTTCTTCTGCCATTCCGCTGCCGGCCACCATCAAACCCGCCACGACAACCACGCTTACTACAGTTGCTTTCATGCATCCTCCCATTTATTGTTATTTGATCAAAATATCTCAAACATGCGAAAGCTTGCACCCGCCGGCTGATTCTAAACAACTCGATCTGCTTTGCAAAGCCATCCGCACGGGGCACCAAATTGCCGGTGCACGATATGTTGCTTCAGGCAGCAAAAAGCCGGCTTGCGCCGGCTCGATCCGATTTACGATTGGATCCTAATTGGTGTTGGCCAGGCTCTGCTCGAATTTGACCAGTTCGGTGATTTCCGCCTTATTTGCACCTGTCGGGTCGTTGGCAGGCATTGGCATGGTGCCCCAGTTTCCGGATCCACCATGGGATACCTTCATCACCAGCCCCTCGATCAACGGATATTCCTTGCCGTCGTAGGTGTACGTGGTAATCCCGCTGCCGGTATATCTCTGGGCAACGTCCCTCCAGGCCGGACCGACTATTCTATGGTCAATGGCGTGACAAGCGGTGCAGCTGAGCTTATGCGCAAGCGGGGGCATTTCGACCGCCATTGCACTGCCTGCAATCATCAAACCCGTCGCCGCAACCATACTTTCGACAATCGCTTTCATACGTTTCTCCATGTATATGATTCAAGTCTATCGGCCCGCGAAGGTTAATACCCGGGGATGAGTCTAAACAAATCGCTCTGCTTTGCATAGCATCCGCATTTGCACCAGCTTCCGGTGCCATCCATTTCTTCCTGAAACAAAAAAGCCGGCTTGCGCCGGCTTTTTCCGTTTGCTGCTGTCCCGCCACCTTGCTCTGCGAGCCGGGCCGAAGGATATAGGTCATGCTTACTTCTTTTCCAGACCCAGCACAAATTCGACCAGGGTCTTGATATCGGCTTCTTTAACACGAGGTGCATTGGGAATCATGGCAGTATGCTTGAACCAGTCTCCGGTGCCGCCCTTGGATACTTTTTCGATCAGCCAAGCTTCAGGAGTTGCTTTGCCGTGTTCTTTCAGGATCGCGGAGACTTTCTGGGAAACCTGATAGGCTTTGGGATCAACTGCAGTACCCGTAGCGCCAACCTTGTTGTAGGCCTTGGATACATCTCTCCATGCCGGGCCAACCAGCTTTTTCTCGATCGTGTGGCAAGCGGTGCAGCCGCTCTTTTTCGCCAGCGCCGGCATGTCTTCAGCCATTACGCTACCGGCCATTACCAAACCTGCTGCTGCGATCATGCTTACGATAATTGTCTTCATAATCATTTCTCTCCATTTTTATTTGAAAGCGTCTGAGACGATGTGAAGGCTTCACCTCCATTTTCGATTCTAATCATCTCGGCCTGATTTGCCAATAAAGCCGGCCGGCAAATTGTTACCAACCGTAACCGGACAACGCCATGACCCGGGCCAAGGTTGACACCGGAGCTCTATCCGCATCACAAACCTGATCTAGATCAATAAACTTGCATAATCCCCATCAAACAGACATTCCGGAGCCGACAACAAGTTTAGCGAGAAATTAAACCCTGATGTTGGTGCGGCTAAACAGCTTCGGCACGATATTCGACTAACATCGTGTGCCGTGTCCCCGCTGCGACTTTCACCACGTTTTCCATCGCATTCGCCGATTCAATACAGGCCATTTCGCGCCAGCCGTCGGGTTGGCCCATGTCGCCCATCTTCGCTGCCTTTTCCGTCCAGGGAGTCCACACCACGGTTGAACGGCTGCCGGCTTTGGTTATGTAGATATGGCGCTTGAGCTTGTCGTCTTCAATCACGCATTCAGACACGGTGTTGACATACAACCGGTCGGTCTCACCCGAGAAGGCGATCGGGCCTGTTTGCTTCCTGAGGGTGGCATCGCCGACCTTGTCCCAGTAGTCGCAACCATTCAAACCGAACACGCGCACCGCCTCGATATCGCCGATCTGAAAATAGGTATGCAACGCTTCGCCGATTACAAAATCGGTTGCTCCTGAATTCACGGTGGTCAGTTCCATGTGCAATATATCAGCGACGATTACCGTCAGATACAATTCCGAGGCATAAGGCCACTGTGCACGCGTCTTTTCGTTTTCTTCGAGCCGCAGCGTCAAACGAGTCGAACCATCCGGTCCGGTTTCAGATTCCACAACCTGCCAAGGCACGGTTCGCGCAAAACCATGTCCGGGAAAAGCTGCATCGGTTTCATGTGTTCCGAACCATGGCCAACAAACCGGCACCCCGCCGCGTATCGATTTCCCCACTGCCAGCTTTGCGTCTCGCGACAGCCACACAACCGGCACCTCCTGGTTCCTCGGCTGCCAGGTCATCAGGTGGGCGCCTTGCAGGCAGATTGACGCTGTTGACAAAGGGTTGCTGATCTCGGCAATGATCAGCCCGCTGGCATCTTCGCGAAAGGCCAAACTTCCATTGATGCCGAATTGTGTGTTCAATTGTTGCGCGGTGGCCATGCTTGATCCCCTCTTGATTATTTTACTGTTCGATTCAGCAATGCAATGCTATTCGATTTGCGACACGTCGCGAACGGCACCTTTGTCGGCCGAAGTCACCATGGCGGCATAAGCTCTGAGCGCGGCCGACACTTTGCGTTGCCGTTGTTCCACAGGCTTCCATGCCTGCTTGCCTTTTGCCTCCATCGCAGCGCGGCGTTGCGCCAGTTCGTCATCCGGAATCGCCAGACTGATGCTTCGGTTTGGGATATCGATCTCGATGCGGTCGCCTTCCTGTACCAGCGCGATCGCTCCGCCGCTCGCCGCTTCCGGCGAAACATGGCCTATGCTCAAGCCGGAAGTGCCCCCGGAGAATCGTCCATCGGTCAGCAACGCGCATGCTTTGCCCAGCCCTTTCGATTTAAGGTATGAGGTCGGATACAGCATTTCCTGCATGCCCGGACCGCCCTTTGGCCCTTCATAACGGATCACCACCACATCGCCAGCAGCGATCCGGTCTGCGAGTATGCCCGCCACCGCAGCGTCCTGGCTTTCGAACACGCGGGCGCGGCCGCTGAATTTCAAGATGCTCTCATCCACGCCCGCCGTCTTGACGATGCAGCCGTCCAGCGCGATATTGCCGTATAGCACCGCCAGTCCGCCATCCTGCGAATAGGCGTGCGCCTTGTCGCGGATACAGCCCTTGCTGCGATCCGTATCCAGCTCGGGATAATGCGCCGACTGCATGAACGCGATCGTGGTGCTGATACCGCCCGGCGCCGAGCGGAAGAATTCCTTCATCGTTTCATCACCGGCCTGTTTGATGTCCCATTGTTTCAATCCGTTGCGCAGCGTCCTGCTGTGCACCGTGCCGACTTCGCCGTGCAGCAGGCCCGCGCGATCCAGTTCGCCAAGGATCGCCGCAATACCGCCGGCGCGATGCACATCTTCGAGATGATATTCCGACGAGGGCGCGACCTTGCACAGCGTAGGCACATGGCGCGACAGCCTGTCCATGTCCTTCATCGTGAAATCCACTTCCGCCTCGCGCGCGATCGCCAGCAGGTGCAACACGGTGTTGGTGGAACCGCCCATCGCGATATCCAGTGTCATCGCGTTCTCGAATGCGTCGAAAGTCGCGATATTGCGCGGCAATACACCGGCATCATCCTGCTCGTAATAACGCTTGCACAGCTCGACGATCAGCCTGCCCGCGCCCAGGAACAGCTCCTTGCGCGCGGCGTGCGTCGCCACCAGCGAACCGTTGCCCGGCAGCGACAACCCCAGCGCTTCGGTCAAACAGTTCATCGAGTTCGCGGTGAACATGCCCGAGCAGGAACCGCAGGTCGGGCAGGCGGAACGCTCGATCGCTTCCACTTCGGCATCGCTCACATTGCTATCGGCGGCGGCGACCATCGCATCGACCAGATCCAGGCCTTTGACCTTGCCCTGCCAGTTCACCTTTCCCGCCTCCATCGGCCCGCCGGAAACGAACACCACCGGGATGTTCAGGCGCATCGCCGCCATCAGCATGCCGGGCGTGATCTTGTCGCAGTTGGAGATGCACACCAGCGCGTCGGCGCAATGCGCGTTGACCATGTATTCCACCGAATCGGCGATCAGGTCGCGCGAAGGCAGCGAATACAGCATACCGTCATGCCCCATCGCGATACCGTCATCCACGGCGATCGTGTCAAACTCCTTGGCAACACCGCCGGCCTTCTCGATCTCGCGCGCCACCAGTTGCCCCAGATCCTTGAGATGAACGTGGCCCGGCACGAACTGGGTAAATGAATTGGCGATCGCGATGATGGGTTTGCCGAAGTCGCCGTCGGTCATGCCGGTGGCGCGCCACAACGAGCGTGCGCCGGCCATGTTGCGGCCATGGGTGGAAGTGCGGGAGCGATATTGGGGCATGATGTCTCTCTGGAACAGTGGAAGCACGTATAATCAGATTTGCAATTTTACCTTAATCCATCATGCTCGTTCATCCACAAATCGATCCTGTCGCGATCCACCTCGGCCCGCTTGCCGTCCACTGGTACGGCCTGATGTACCTTGCCGGATTCATGACTTTTCTGTGGCTGGGGCGTAAACGCATCGCGACCCTGAACAATCCGCAGATCACGGTCAAACTGCTCGACGACCTGCTGTTCTATGGCGTACTCGGGGTAATTCTGGGCGGACGCCTTGGCTATGTGCTGTTTTACAAGCCCGGGTATTACGCCGCACACCCGCTGGAAATTTTCGCGGTCTGGCAAGGTGGCATGTCATTTCACGGCGGCTTTCTCGGCGTGCTGGCGGCGATGGCGTGGTTCGCGCAAAAGCACCATCTGCGCTGGCTGGATCTGACCGACTTCATCGCACCGCTGGTTCCACCCGGCCTGGCGTTCGGGCGCCTCGGCAATTTCATCAATGGCGAACTGTGGGGGCGCCCCACGAATGTGCCATGGGCTATGATCTTTCCCAAGGTGGATAATCTGCCGCGCCACCCATCCGAACTGTACGAATTTTTTCTGGAAGGCGTGGTGCTGTTCACGCTGCTCTGGCTGTTTGCGCGAAAGCCGCGCCCTGTCGGTGCCATTTCGGGCCTGTTCCTGATCGGTTACGGCAGCCTGCGCTTTCTCGTCGAATTCACCCGCGAGCCGGACAATTTTCTCGGCCTGCTGTCGCTGGGAATGAGCATGGGGCAATGGCTGAGCCTCCCGATGATCTTCGCCGGCGCTGTGCTGATGATCGTCAGCTACCGCCGAGCCACTTGACACCCGCCCATCGCTCGCACACTATCTCATCGTCGAAATGACCGCCATTACCATAACCAGGGCATCACTTTGGACGATCTTTCACTAGTCGCACTATTTGGTATCTTGCTGTTGCTGCTGCTGTGCAGCGCATTCTTTTCCGGGTCGGAAACCAGCATGATGGCGATCAACCGCTATCGATTGAACAGCCTGATACGCCGGGGCAATCGCAGCGCAAAACTGGTCAGCCGACTGCTCGGCAAGGTGGACAAACTGCTCGGTTCCATCCTGCTCGGCAACACCCTGCTCAACGTTTTCGCCGCGGCGGTAACCAACGTGATCATCTTCCGCATGTTCGGGCAGAACGATCTGGCGCTGCTGCTGGGCACGCTGACGCTCACCTTCGTGCTGCTGGTATTCAGCGAAATCATGCCCAAGATCATCGCGGCAAGCTATCCCGAACGCATTGCGCTGCCGGCCAGTTACCTGCTCACGCCGCTGATCACGCTGTTCCATCCGGTGGTCTCGATCGCGGGTGGACTGGTCAAGGGCGTGCTGTGGCTGCTGCGCATCAAGATCGAAACCGACCAGAGCAAGCAGAAAATGACCATCGAGGAACTGCGCGGGCTGGTTCTTGATGCGGAGCATTTCCTTCCGCGCAAGCATCAGAAGATGCTGCTAAACCTGGTCGATCTCGAGCGCATCACGGTGAACGACGTGATGGTGCCGCGCAACCAGATCGAGGCGCTGGATATCAATGCCGACGAAAACGAATTGCGCCAGCAGATCATCACCTGCCACCACACCCTGCTGCCGGTTTACGCCGACACGCACAGCAACATCATCGGCATACTGCACATCAAGCGGGTACCGGCACTGCTCCAGGAAGCGAAGCTGGATCTGGCCAGGCTGCGTGAAATCCTGAACGATCCCTACTTCATCCCATCCGACACACCGCTGCTGAAACAGCTGCAGCAGTTCCAGGAGCGCCATACGCGTCTCGGCATGGTGGTGGACGAATACGGCGAGCTGCTCGGACTGGTCACACTGGAAAACATCCTTGAAGAGATAGTCGGCGAATTCACCACGCAATCGCCCGCGCAAACCGGGAAATTCCTGCGTCAGGACGACGGCAGCTACCTGCTCGAGGGCAGCAGCAGCCTGCGCGAGCTGAATCGCAAGCTGGGAATGCATTTGCCGCTGGACGGACCGAAAACACTGAACGGGCTGATACTCGATCATCTCGAGGATATTCCCGAAACCGGCACCAGCCTGAAAATCGCGGGCTACCCGATCGAGATCATCCAGACTCAGGATCGCATCGTGAAAGTGGCGCGCATATTCCCTGCACGACCGGACCAGCTGCAATAGGGCGCGCGCCTTTACAATACGCGCAAAGCTCGGCATGATGCCCGGATACTCGCGATTTCAGACAATTTGACGAGTGACCCAAGGGAGACACGATGGCTGTCGCACAAAGAAACCAGAAGACAAAAGATACATCCTACGCCTGGGAAGGAAGGGACAAGACCGGAAAAGCGGTCAAAGGCGAAATGCGCGCGCCCGGCGAAGCCAGCGTGTCAGCCTATCTGCGGCGCCAGGGAGTCAACGTCACGAAAATAAGGAAGCTGAAGCGCAGTGGCAAGGCGGTCACAGCCAAGGACATCACGCTGTTCACCCGCCAACTTGCCGTGATGATGAAATCGGGCGTCCCGTTACTGCAAGCTTTCGACATCGTGGGCAAGGGACACAGCAACCCGTCCGTGGCACGGCTGTTGCTCGATATCAAGACCGACGTTGAAACCGGCAGCAGCCTGCAGCAGGCGTTTCTGAAATATCCGCTTTATTTCGACGCGCTGTACTGCAACCTGATCGGCGCCGGTGAAGCGGCGGGTATCCTCGACGCACTACTGGAACGCCTGGCGACCTATATGGAAAAAACCCAGGCTCTCAAAGGAAAAATAAAATCAGCATTGGTCTACCCGATTTCGATCATTGTGGTGGCATTCCTGATCACCGCTATCATCATGATATTCGTGATCCCGGCATTCAAGGAGCTGTTCGAAGGATTCGGCGCTCGATTGCCTGCACCGACGCTGGTGCTGATGGGCATTTCCGATGCCTTCGTTAAATACTGGTGGGCGATATTTGGCGGCATCGGCGGCGGTCTGTATGCGTTCTTCTATTTCTGGAAGCGCAGCAAAAGGATGCAGGATTTCCTGGACAAATGGTTTCTCAAACTGCCTGTCTTCGGAGAACTGATCCGCAAAGCGACCATCGCCCGCTGGACGCGCACGCTGGCAACCATGTTTGCGGCAGGCGTGCCACTGGTCGAATCGCTGGATTCGGTTGCCGGCGCGGCGGGCAACGCAGTGTACTACAACGCAACCAAAGTCATTCAACAGGAAGTCAGCACCGGCAGCGGGTTGACGGCCGCGATGCAGAACACCGAGATATTCCCGAGCATGGTATTGCAGATGTGTGCCATCGGCGAGGAAGCCGGCTCGCTGGACTCCATGCTCAGCAAGGTGGCCGATTTCTATGAGGCCGAAGTGGACGATGCGGTATCAGCGATCTCCAGCCTGATGGAACCGGTCATCATGGTGGTGCTCGGCACGCTGATCGGCGGGATGGTGATCGCGATGTATCTGCCGATCTTCAAGATGGGCGAAGTCATTTGATGGAAGATCAGCCGCGCGATGCAACACGCAAGATGCAAGGGAATATTCCATCCTGTGGTTATCAACCCGCGATCTTGTCAATATGAGTCTGATTGAACTACTGCAAGCGGTCTCCCGCCGCTTTTGCTGCTGCGTGCCGGATCCCCGGTCCGGTTGCCGCCAGATCCGCCCCGCCTTTTCCCGCAAGCGGGTTAGTCTTCACTGAAACCACCGCCATGTACACACTACCCCATCTACTCGAATCTTCACCGCTTGCGTTCACCATCTTGGCTGGCGTGGTGGGCCTGATGGTCGGCAGTTTTCTCAATGTGGTGATACACCGCTTGCCGATCATGATGGAACGGGCCTGGCGGCAACAATGTGCCGAGCTGTCGCACAGCGGGGAAATTCAGCCTGAATCCGCTCCGCCATTCAATCTGGTCGTTCCGGGCTCGGCCTGCCCGCACTGCAACCACCCCATCAGCGCATGGGAAAACATCCCCATCCTCAGCTACGCACTGCTGCACGGCAAATGCAGGAGCTGCGGTACGGCCATTTCACCGCGTTATCCGGTCATCGAGGCGATCAGCGGCGTCCTGTGCGCTTACGCGGCCTGGCGCTTCGGCTTCGGCTGGCAAGCCGCCGGCGCGCTGCTGCTGGTCTGGGCGCTGCTTGCGCTCACCGCCATCGACATCGACACGCAGCTGTTGCCGGACGACATCACGCTGCCGCTGCTCTGGTCAGGCCTGCTGTTCAATAGTTTCGGCATCGGCTATACCAGCCTTTCCGGCGCGGTGCTTGGTGCAGTGATCGGCTACCTCTCGCTGTGGAGCGTGTACTGGCTGTTCAAGCTGGTGACCGGCAAGGAGGGCATGGGCTTCGGGGATTTCAAACTGCTTGCGGCACTGGGTGCCTGGCTGGGCTGGCAGATGCTGCCGCTGATCATCCTGCTATCGTCGCTGGTCGGCGCAGTGGTCGGCATCGCGCTCATCGTCGCATTCAAACACGGCCGCAACATCCCGATCCCGTTCGGGCCCTATCTGGCGGGCGGCGGCATGATCGCGCTGTTCTGGGGCCCGGTGCTGACGCAAGGGTATTTGCGGTTATTGGGCTAGCCATGATGTTCTGCGTCGGGCTTACGGGCGGAATAGGCTGCGGCAAGAGCACGGTGGCGGAACTGTTCGCGGGGCATGGCGCGGGCATCATCGACACCGACGCGATTTCACGGCGGCTGACGCAATCCGGCGGGGATGCGATTGCCGCGATCCGTGCGGAATTTGGCGATGATTACATCACCGGGGAAGGGTCGCTGGACAGCGCCAGGATGCGCGGACTGATCTTTGCGGATGCGGGCGCGAAACAGCGTCTGGAGCGGATTCTGCACCCGATGATACTGGTACAGGCCAGACTGCAACTGGAGCGGATGCAGGGCAGGCCGTACGTGATCATCGCCGTGCCGCTGCTGCCGGAAAGCCCGGCGTTCCGGCAGCTGACCCAGCGCATCCTGGTGGTGGATTGCAGTGTAAGCACCCAGATTGCGCGCGTGACCAGGCGCAACCGGATGAGCGAGGCCGAAGTTCGCGCGATCATCGCGCAGCAAACGCCGCGCGACCGGCGACTTCGGATTGCCGATGATGTGATCCACAATGAGGCGGGGCTGGACAGCCTGGCCGAACAGGTTGCGGTACTGCATCGCAACTACTCGGCCAGGCAAAGCAGCATTTGACGATGGCTGGACATTCAATATATCGTTGCACCCGATTCTTCAACCGCACTTCGGACATAAGCGCGTGATCAGTTACGAATTCCCGCTCAACGAAAAGATCCGCACCCTGTTGCGCCTCGAGGACCTGTTCGCGCGCATTACGCTCTTTACCGAACACGATCATTGCATGGACCACCACATGGCGATGATCACGCTGTTCGAAATTCTCGACGTGATCAGCCGAGCCGATCTGAAATCCGATTTGCTGAAGGAGCTGGAAAGGCAGAAGCGCGTGCTGGCCGGCCTGCACAACAATCCCGAAATATCCGAAGATGCACTGGATGCAATCCTGGTCGATATCGACCAGTCCCACGCGCTACTGCACGCAATGAGCGGGAAGATCGGCCAGCATCTGCGCGATAACGAATGGCTGATGAGCATCAGGCAGCGCGCGGTAATGCCGGGCGGAACCTGCGAATTCGACCTGCCCTCCTATCATTACTGGCAGGAACAGGATGTCGCAATCCGGCGCGAAAACCTGCGCGCCTGGCTGGCACCTCTGCTGCCGCTGCATACCGGCCTGAGGATCATCCTGCAGCTGCTGCGCGAAAACGGCAAGACTTTCAACTTCACCGCGCACCAGGGCACCTTCCAGCAAATGCAGGGTGGGCGCGTTGCGCAATTGCTGCGCTTGCGCATCAGCCGGGAACTGGCATGCTTACCCGAAGTCGGCGCGAACAAATACGCGATCAACATCCGCTTCATCTCGGCGAACTATGCCGCGAAGTCCACGCTGTTCGAACAGGACGTGCCGTTCGAACTGACCTTCTGCAACCTGTCCTCCTGACCATGGAAGAAAATCCGCTGATCGTCACCTGCCCGCATTGCGGCAAGGAGCACCGCTGGGACACCAGCAACCGCTTCCGCCCGTTCTGCAGCGAGCGCTGCAAGATGATCGACCTGGGCAAGTGGGCGAACGAGGAATATCGCGTCGCCCAGCCGGCGGACCGGGACGAGCAGGATTTCACCGAACCGCCTCACCAGGCCTGACGCAATAAGGAAATCCCGTGTGCCCCATGCTGCCATGCAATCTGCATGTCGGCACGGGTCAAGCCCCCGAGCGCATACACCGGGATAGCCGCCCCCGCCGCAATTGCCGTAAAGTTCTCCCAGCCCAGATGCGGCGCGCCCGGATGCGATTGCGTCGCCTGCACCGGACTCAGCAGCGCGAAATCGCAGCCCAGTTGTTCCGCGCGGTGCAGTTCCGCCGCGTTGTGGCAGGAAGCCGCGCACCAATCCACATCCGGCCGCTCGTTCAGACCTGCCAGCTGCGTGCCGGTCAGTTGCACCCCGTCCGCGCCGATCTCTTTGCATAACGCGATATCGGCATTCACGATCAGCCGCGCATCGTGCCGGCGCAGCAGCGGCAGCATCTTCAGCGCCAGCGCTCGCAATGCGTCGCGCGAATAATTCTTCTCGCGCAACTGCACAAGCCGCAAACCGTTGTCCAGCGCGACTGACAGCCGGCGCAGGAATTCGTCCTCGCCCAGCTCGGCCACGTTGCTGATCGCAAACAGCGTCGGCAACGACAGCGAACGCAGGATCGGCCCGTTGGCGGGCAGCACCGGCGCAACCGTTACCTCATGCACATGCTGCCAGGAAAACTGCTGCCCCTCGTGCGGATGCAGCTCGCCGCCCCAGGCAGTCACGCGAAAGAAATGCAGCCGCACCGTCGCATGCGGATAAGCGTACACGCGCGTCAGCCACGGATAGGCGGTGGTGACCGTGATGCCCAGCTCCTCGCGCAGCTCTCGCACCAGCGCATGGTATGGCGTTTCGCCATGTTCGATCTTGCCGCCGGGGAATTCCCAGTAGCCTGCCCAGATTTTGTCGGGGGGACGTTGTGCTAACAGGAATGTGCCGTCTGGTCTTTGCAGCACGGCGGCAGCGACTTCGACGATTTTGGTTTTTTCAGTTGAGGTGTTCAAAATTCTTTCAAGCAAAATCAAGATCAACTTCGCCGGTGGTAGACCGGCAGCTAGTCACTTTCTTTTGCTTCGCCAAAAAG
>JBAUQH010000007.1:0-3784 GCA_049580605.1 Gallionella sp.
TGACCAGCCTGCGGCCATCGCGCAGCTGGTCGAGGGCATACGCGACGGTCTGTCGTTCCAGACCCTGCTCGGCGTGACCGGCTCGGGCAAGACCTTCACGATGGCCAATGTCATCGCGCAGCTCGGCCGCCCGGCGATGGTGATGGCGCCGAACAAGACGCTGGCCGCGCAGCTGTATTCCGAGTTTCGCGAGTTCTTCCCCGAGAATGCGGTCGAGTATTTCGTCTCCTACTATGACTACTACCAGCCCGAGGCCTACGTGCCGTCGCGCGACGTGTTCATCGAGAAGGATTCCAGCATCAACGAGCAGATCGAGCAGATGCGCCTGTCCGCGACCAAGGCGCTGCTGGAGCGCGAGGATTCGGTGATCGTCGCGACCGTGTCGGCGATCTACGGCATCGGCGACCCGGTCGATTACCACGGCATGATCCTGCACCTGCGCCACAACGAAAAAATGCACCAGCGCGACGTGATCAAGCGCCTGGTCGAGATGCAGTACGAGCGCAACGAGATCGACTTCGCGCGCGGCACGTTCCGCGTGCGCGGCGACGTGATCGACATCTTCCCGGCCGAGAGCAGCGAGAATGCGCTGCGCGTGACGCTGTTCGACGACGAGGTCGAAACCCTGTCGCTGTTCGACCCGCTCACAGGCCACATCCTGCACAAGGTGCCGCGCTACACCGTGTATCCGTCCAGCCATTACGTGACGCCGCGCAGCACCGTGGTGTCCGCGATCGAAACCATCAAGGTCGAGCTGGCCGAGCGCATCGCGTTCTTCCAGCGCGAGAACAAGCTGGTCGAGGCGCAGCGCATCGAGCAGCGCACCCGCCACGACCTGGAGATGCTCAACGAAATCGGCTTCACCAAGGGCATCGAGAACTATTCGCGCCACCTGTCCGGGCGCAAGCCGGGCGAACCGCCGCCGACACTGCTTGACTACCTGCCGCCGAACGCGCTGATGTTCCTCGACGAAAGCCACGTGATGGTTCCGCAGGTCGGCGGCATGTACAAGGGCGACCGCGCGCGCAAGGAAAACCTGGTCAACTACGGCTTCCGCCTGCCGTCCGCGCTGGACAACCGCCCGCTGCGCTTCGACGAATTCGAAAGGATCATGCGCCAGACCGTGTTTGTGTCGGCAACCCCTTCCACCTACGAGGCCGAACACGCCGGCCAGGTGGTCGAGCAGCTGGTGCGCCCGACCGGGCTGGTCGATCCGCAGATCGAGGTGCGTCCCGCCACCAACCAGGTCGACGACCTGATGTCCGAGGCCAGGCTGCGCACGGAGCAGGGCGAGCGCGTGCTGGTCACCACGCTGACCAAGCGCATGGCCGAACAGCTCACCGAATACTTTACCGAGCACGGCATCAAGGTGCGCTACCTGCATTCCGATATCGAAACCGTCGAGCGCGTCGAGATCATCCGCGACCTGCGCCTCGGCCAGTTCGACGTGCTGGTCGGCATCAACCTGCTGCGCGAGGGGCTGGACATCCCCGAGGTGTCGCTGGTCGCGATACTCGATGCCGACAAGGAAGGTTTTTTGCGCTCCGAGCGCTCGCTGATCCAGACCATCGGCCGCGCCGCGCGCCACCTGAACGGCAAGGCGATCCTGTATGCGGACCGGATCACCGATTCGATGAAGCGCGCGATCGACGAGACCGAGCGGCGCCGCACCAAGCAGGTCGCGTACAACTTCGCGCACGGCATCACACCGATCGGCGTGCAGAAGCGCATCAAGGACATCATCGAGGGCATGTACGAGCCGGATGCGGCGCATGCGCAGCTCAGGGCCATGCAGGAGCAGGCCAAATACCTCGCAATGAGCGAGAAGGAAGTGTCGAAAGAAATCACCCGGCTGGAAAAGGAAATGCTCAAGGCCGCGAAGAACCTCGAATTCGAGCGGGCCACCGAACTGCGCGACGAGCTGAAGAAACTGCGCGACAGCGTGCTGATCTCGCCGCTGTAATAATTAAACCGCCATTGCAGGTACAGTTTGTTTCCTGCAATGGCCGCGCCGATTTAACCCTGTTGCTGCCTGCGCCCGCCGACCGGTTTGTTCATCATTTCCCTGCAATCCGGCGCCAGTTCATCCTGGTGCGAGGCCAGGCATTTCATGATCCGGCCGCCGCCGCGTTTTTCATCCCTGCAGAATTTCCGCGCATCCGCTCCGCAGGCTTCCCTGAAACTTTTCGCCTTCGCTTTAATTTTGGCGATGCTGTCCTTGCACTCCGGCGACAATTCGCCGGCATGCTGCCTGAGACATTTGCCTACCTGTCCGCCTCCCGGCTGCATGCCCTGGCAGAGCTTGGCCGCATCCGCCGCGCAGGGCCCTGCAGCCGGTTTTGCCCCGGCGCCCGTCGCGATTGCGAGGCAGAACACCCCGGCCAGCACTGCAAACAACTTCATCAGAACGCCGGATGGCGATTTTGCGTTATTCATTTGTAATTCTCCTTGCGTGGTGGATTAAAGACCCGGTGAAAAATGCCCGTAATATTTTCCCGGTTAAATCGGGTTAAATTCAACCGACAGCATCCTGCCTGTCTTCAACGCGGCGACCGGGAGATCGGATGACGCGCGCATCGCTGCCTACGGAAATTTCTTTATAATTTCATCTCGCCTGATGGCCGACTGGACTTGAAACCGGCAGGGTTATACTATTTGCGTCGATTGTTGCCTTCTTCCAGACCCGCGCAATGAACCGGGAAACAAGCCGCTCGTGGCCGGAACCGTTTCGATGCGGCCTATCCAGCTGGCAGTGAAGATAACTATATAAAGATTTCAATAACGGCGAGGTAAGCAAAATGAAAATCGATATCAGCACCGGGATCAGTATCTCCGCAATTCTTGTCATGTTCTATTGCCTTGTTCTGGTGCTCAAACTGGGCAAGCAGGTGCCCGGCGGCGTGGTCGGCAAGAACTGGAAATTCCTGACTTCCCTGGTGGTCCTGTTCACGGCGGGTTATCTGACCACCCCGTTTTTCCGCATGCTGCCGCCCGACCTCGTCAGCCTGATGGCATCGCTGATCTTCTTCTTCGGCGCTGTCTATGTCGTGATCACCGTCAAGCTGATATACCGGATCATTGAAGAACTGTCGGCGTAATCGAAATGAATCCGGAAACAGTCTATGTCAAGACGGAAAAAGGCAAGGAAAGGTTCGACGCACGGGACATCCCGACGGTCCTGCGCCATGCGCTGATCCTGGTGGATGGCCGCTCGACGCTTGAGGAACTGATGCGCAAGGGCGAGGGCCTGGAGAATCTTGCCGATTCCTTCGAGATGCTCGAAGAGATGGGCCTGATGGCGCCGGTGGGGTCGGTTGCGGCCATGCCTGCCGCTGCCGACCAGTCGGCTTCCGGTGGCGGGAATACCAAACGCCAGTTGATCGCGCTGGCGATCAGCTTGCTGGGCGACAGGGCCGATAAAGTCACCCGGAAAATCGAGGAAACCGTGGATTCACCCCCCGCGCTGATGCACACCATCGACACCTGCGGCAAGGTGATCAAGCTGACCATCGACGAGAAAAAGGCCGAAGCCTTCCTCGATGCGGCCAGGGCGATCCTGAAGAAGGCCGGCTAGCGCCCGGCCGAGCCGGGCCTGTGATGCATCCGCTGCAGCGCCGGGTTATCCCGTTCAGCCCTGATTTTCACCATTCAACCGCACCCGCTGCGAATGATGCAGCTGCTTCAGGTAGTGCAGCGTCTGCATCTCGGTCAGCCGGCTCGCGGTGCGCGAAAATTCCCCGGCCGCCATGTCGTCGGTGAACACATCCTCCAGCGGCACCGCGGC
>JBAUQH010000008.1:0-14459 GCA_049580605.1 Gallionella sp.
GTGCCAGGCGGGCGAGGGCACGGCCACTGGCCATCAACGCCGCACGCTCGCCCGCCTCGGCCACACGCCCCTCTTCCAGGACCACCACGTGATGCGCCAGGGCGAGGGTGCTCAGACGGTGGGCAGCCATGATCACGGTGCGGCCCCGCGCCAGCTTGGCGATCGCGTCGATCACCGCCGCCTGCGTGTGGCCATCCAGGTGCGCCGTGGCTTCATCCAACAGCACCAGCGGCGCATTCTTCAGGAACGCCCTTGCCAGCGCGATGCGCTGAACCTCGCCGCCCGAGAGCCCTGCGCCACGCTCACCGACGGGCGTGTGATAGCGCCGCGGCATCGCGAGGATGAAATCATGCGCGCCGGCCGCCCGGGCAGAAGCCTCCACCTCTTCGTCGGAGGCTGCAGGCCGCGCCATGCGGATATTGTCCAGCACCGTGCCGGCGAACACGTGGGGATGCTGCGGCACCCAGGCAACGTGCTCCAACCACGCAGTGTCGTCGAAGCGGGCAAGGTCAAGGTTGTTGACCCGGATGCTGCCGTGCTGCGGCTTGGCGAAACCCAGCAGCAAGTTCAGCACGGTGCTCTTGCCCGCGCCGCTCGTCCCCACAAGCGCAGTGACACAACCCGCCTCCGCATTGAAAGTGGTTCCCCTCAGCGCCGGGCGGCCCGGTTCGTATGCAAATTCCACACCTTGAAACTGCACGCCCAACAGCGTGTCCGGAACAGGATCGGTTTCCTGGCGCGGCATTCGGTCGGGCAACGGTGCCTGTAAAATCTCCACCAAACCCTCCGCCGCGCCAATGGCCTCCATGCGCGCGTGGTAATGGCCGCCGAGCGAACGCAGCGGCAAGTAGTATTCGGGTGCCAGCAGCAGGACAAAGAAGCCCGGAAGAAAGGCGATATCTCCCCACAGCAGGCGGAAACCGATGAGCACTGCCACGACGGCGATGCTTACGGTAGAGAGAAATTCCAGCACCAACGAAGAAAGGAAAGCGACGCGCAGCACTTTCATGGTGCTCGCCCGGTAGTCCTCGGATATCTCTGCCACCACCTGCGCCTCGCGCCGGCTGGCATTGAACAGCTTGAGCGTGGTGAGGCCCTGCAGCGCATCCAGAAAGCGTCCGCTCATGCGAGCCAACCTCCGCCATTGGCGCTGGTTGAGTTCCTCGGTGCCCTTGCCGATGAGTATCATGAAGACGGGGATAAACGGGGCAGTCAGCACCAGTACCAGGCCGGACACCCAGTCGGTTGGGAACACGGCAACCAGGATAGTCAGGGGCAGCAACACGCTCAGGGCGCGGTTGGGAAGCCAGCGGGCGTAATAGCCATGCAGCGCTTCGATGCCCGTCGCCACGCGATTGGCGAGATCGCCACTCGCTCGCGAGACCAGCCATAGCGGCCCCAGCGCCTGGCAATGATCGTATAGCTGCTCGCGCAACTCCTTCTGCATCGCTGCAGCACCTTCAAATGCCGCGCGTTCGGCGGCCAGGACCAGAAAGAATCGGATGATGAAGACCGGCAACATGGACCAGAGCCACGGCAGAACGGACATCAGTGACTCATGCCGGAAGACCGCCGAATTGATCACGAAAGCCAGCAGCCACGCCTGCAGGATAACCAGAACGCCGTTGGCCATGCCCAGCATGAGCGAAAGGTTTAGCGACCGTCGGATGCGAGGTTGATGGCTCTTCAGCCAATTTTCTATGGGATTCAATGGATTTTTGGCCGCGGTCCTGGCGGCGTGGAGCCGGGTTCCGGCAGTAGCCGCATTCTAAATGCAGGACAGAACCTTGACCATCTTAATCAATGTAATCGGCCGACACCCGGGCCGATGACTTGCCAGCCGGCGAACCGCCGACGCCAGCAATCCGCGACGATGATCACCCGGCCAGCGGGGCCCGGCCTGGATGGGTTCCATGAACTGTGGGTGCGCTCAAATTTCGAAGGTGTGCGTCGGGAAATTCGAGCTTGCGCGGCAAGGTCTGATGATGAATTCGTTGCGAATATGCAAGGGGGATCCATTGTTCACCGAGAGATTAAGCATGACTAACGGAGATGTGCAGGCTAGCCGCAAGCAGATGGTGCAACCGTGCAAGGGGCCATTGGCACTTTCGCCCGGCGATCTCATTACCTCAAGACATTACGCTTCATGCTGCCCGCCGGTTTCGCCGGCCAGCATTTCATCAAGCAACTCCCAGGTCGAGCGTGCTTCCTGTTCGGTCATTTTCTGCAGCGCGTAGCCGACATGCACCATCACAAAATCATCCACCGCGACGGGTTCGTCCTGCAGCATAAACAGGCTGACATCGCGCATCACGCCCTTGGCCGTGCAACGCGCGTTGTAGCCGTCGATCTGGATGATTTGCATCGGAATACCAAGGCACATGCCGTAAATTCCATTGAATGGCGTTTTGCCAGTGTACTCCTGATTGCAACAGCAATGCACCTGAAACAATTGGAAACAAGAGCAAATTAGTCGGTTGAAGTTTCAATATCACGGTGCTAGATTGGCGATGTCGTCAACTCAAGGAAACAAGACCGTGAGTGCGTCAGGCAAGACACCCCATAAAACGCTGATTCTTGGCATCGGCAACGTTCTGTTGCAGGACGAGGGTGCGGGTGTGCATGCGATAAGGCAGCTTGCAGACAGGTTGCCGGCGCACAGCGGCATCGAGCTGATGGACGGCGGCACGCTGAGCTTTTACCTTGCCGGCGCGATCGAGGATGCGGAGCAACTGATTGTCATTGACGCCGCGCAATTGGGAAGCGAGCCGGGTACAACGCAGATCTTCAAAGGCGATGCGATGGATGCCTTCGTCGGCGGCAACCGCAAACGCAGCGTGCACGAAGTCAGCCTGGTCGACCTGCTGATCATAGCGCGCCTCGCCGAACAACTTCCCGATCGCCGCGCGCTGATCGGCATCCAGCCCCGTGACATGGACTGGGGCGAACTGCCCTCCCCCCCGGTTGCCGAAGCTATCCAACGGGCATGCGACCAGGCCTTGCGACTCGCCGCGGAGTGGCAGTGATGAAACCCCAAACCATACCCATCTATGCGCAGACCGGGGAAGATTTTTCCGTCGGCAACATCCGCGCGCTGCTGGCGGAAATCGCCGCACGGCTGGAAAGGCTGGTGAACGACGGCACGCCCGGCAGCATCGACCTGAACAGCCTGCCGTTCGCGCCGGGCGAATACGAACAGTTGCGCCAGACACTCGGGCAGGGCGAGGTCACCGCGCATATCGAGGCGATCGGCCCGAGCGAAATCACCGAGACGCGCTTCCCCGGCGTGTGGTGGGTCACGCACTACAACGTGGAAGGCGACATCGTCGCGGACATGCTGGAGATCGCGACGATCCCGGAAATCCTCACGAGCCAGCCCGATGACATCCGCACCGGCCTGGCGTTATTGCACGTCCAACTCAGAGAAGAGGTTCAGCAATGAACGTTCACGACATCACCGGTCAAATGAAAACCAGTCACGAAAATCCGAGTCACGACACCCCCGGCCATGAAACACTCGGGGCACGGCTTGAGGAGCAGGGCATCAGCCGCCGCGCATTCCTGAAATTCTGCACCGCGATGGCGTCGCTGATGGCTTTGCCGCCCGGCTCCGCAACGGCAATTGCCGAAGCGCTGATCAAGGCGAAGCGCCCTTCGGTTATCTGGCTGTCGTTCCAGGAATGCACCGGCTGCACCGAGTCGCTGACGCGATCTTATTCGCCGACGCTGGAGAACATGATCTTCGACATGATCTCGCTCGATTATCACCATACACTGCAGGCCGCCTCCGGGTATGGCGCGGAAAAATCGCGCGAAGATGCAATGCGGGATTTCTTCGGAAAATATCTGCTGGTGGTCGATGGTTCCATCCCGATGCATGACGGCGGCGTCTATTCCACGATTGCCGGCAGGACCAACCTCGACCTGTTGCAGGAAGCCGCAAAAGGCGCGGCGGCAATCATCGCAGTCGGCACCTGCGCCGCGTTCGGCGGCATCCCGAATGCGAAACCCAATCCGACCGGCGCTGTCCCTGTGTCCGACATCATCAGGGACAAACCCATCATCAATATCTCCGGCTGTCCGCCCATCCCCGCGGTGATCACCGGCGTGCTGGCACATTACCTGACTTTCGGCGGACTGCCCGAACTGGACGAACTGGGCCGACCAAAATCATTTTACGGCGAAACCATACACGACCGCTGCTATCGCCGCCCGTTCTACGACCAGGGCAAGTTCGCGAAGACCTTCGACGACGAGGGCGCGCGCAACGGCTGGTGCCTGTTCGAACTGGGCTGCAAGGGACCGGTCACCCACAACGCCTGCGCGACGACCAAGTGGAATGGCGGCACCAGTTTCCCGATCGAGTCGGGCCACGGCTGCCTCGGTTGTTCGGAGCCGCATTTCTGGGATGCGGGCAGTTTCTACAGCGCGCTGTCGATGCCGGCCAGTCCTTTGAAGTTTGTCGCCGGCGCGGCAGTGGCCGGCGCGGCAGCGGGTGTTGCGATATCCGTCGGGAATCGCATCAAGAAGGTGTCAGCAAAGTCTGCCCATCAGAAAACCACGATCGAAGACCTGGAGAAATAACATGGATGCAGATCTGTTTTTAACCTGGGTACGTAGCACCGGACTGAATATTGCAATCGGCATTTTTGTATTGGGCACGCTGTGGCGGCTGATCGAAATCTACTCGCTGGGGCGCAAACCCGATCTCGCCGCGCCTCGGCATCGCGCGGGTGCTTCGGGACTGCATACGATGTTCCGCCGCTCCGTACCGCCGCCGGGCATGTTCAAGCGTTCGGCAACAAGCTATGTCGCCGGTTATGTGTTCCACATCGGCCTGTTCATCATCGTGTTCCTGTTTGCGCAGCACATCAAGCTGATCCAGGATTTGACCGGGCTGTCATGGCCCGGCCTGCCCGCGCAATTTATAGACGCAACCGCGGTAGTCACGCTTGCTACCTTGCTGCTGGTGCTGGCGGAACGCATCAACAAGCCGGTCAAGCGCTTTCTCTCCACCTTCGGCGACTATGCCGGATGGGGACTCACATTTCTCCCGGTGCTGACCGGCTATCTTGCTTCCAGACACCTGCTGCTGCCCTATACCGCGATGCTGGCGCTGCACATCCTCAGCGTGGAATTGCTGCTGGTCTTCCTGCCGTTCACCAAGCTGATTCATGTTTTCACGCTGTGGGGATCGCGCTGGTACAACGGCGACGCAAATGCAAAGAAGGGGGTGGCAGTATGACCGCTTCACTCGACAAAGGCATCAGTGTCCTGAAGGAAATGATCGACGCGCCGATCGCAAGCTACTTCAGCAGCTGCGTGCATTGCGGCCTGTGCGCCGAAGCCTGCCTGTTCTATACCGAGACCGGCGATCCCAAGTACACGCCAATCTACAAGCTGGAACCGCTGCGGCGGGTATACAAACAGGAATACACGCTGCTCGGCAGGCTGGGGAAAATGCTGGGGCTGTCCAAAACCGTCACCGATGAGGAACTGGAAGAATGGAAGCCATTGGTCTACGACAGTTGCACCATGTGCGGCCGCTGTTCGCTGGTCTGCCCGGTCGGCAACGATATCGTCTATATGGTGCGCAAGTTGCGCGAAGGGATGGCGATATCCGGCCATGCTCCAGACGGACTGATCGGCGCATCCACGCGCGCGGTAGAGATCGGCAGCCCGATGGGCGTGAAGCTGCCCGCGGTCAAGGCGCAGATGAAGCATGTCCAGCAGGATACGGGCATCGAGATTCCGCTGGATGTCGAAGGCGCGGAATACATGGTGCTGATGTCGTCGATGGAAATCATCAACTTCCCAGAATACCTGAGCGCCATCGCCAGGATCATGAAACAGGCCGGCAAGACCTGGACGCTTTGCTCGGAGGCGTTCGAGGCGACCAACAGCGGCATCCAGATTGGTGTCTCCGACATCGCCGCGACGCTCGTCCAGCGCATCGTCGGCGGCGCGGAAAAACTCAGGGTCAAGACCGTGATCAGCCCGGAATGCGGCCATGCCTATACTGCATTGCGCTGGGAAGGTCCCAACCTGGTGGGTCGCCCCTACAGCTTTGAAGTGCTGCACATCCTGGAAGTGCTGGACGGTTTCCGCACCCAGGGGTTGCTCAAGACCTCGGGCTTCGAGGACGAAAAGCTCACCTTCCACGATCCCTGCCAGCTGGTGCGGCGCGGCGGCGTCATCGAGCAACCGCGTAAGCTGCTGAATATGGTCGCGAAGGATTTCGTGGAGATGGACGATGCCGGCAAGATGAACTGGTGCTGCGGAGGGGGTGGCGGCGTAAGCGCCATCGAGGAAGCCGAGCCGCTCCGATTGGAAGCCTTCAAGGTCAAGAAGCGGCAACTGGAACAGACCGGCGCCAAGACGCTGGTGACCGCCTGCGCCAATTGCCGCATCGTGCTGGAGGAAGGGTTGGAGCATTACAAGATGAGCATCCCGGTGGTGGGGCTGACCGAAACGCTTGCCAACCATCTCGCGGAAGGAGAGTAGCGGCCGTGGCACGGTGTTGCGCTAAACGCAGGCAATCCACCATCCGGCAGGCTGGATGCGGAATTTTCGCCGGAGCATCCGGAGCAGGAACGGCCGCAGCACACGCTGCAATCGGGTAATGGCATTTTCAGCTGATGAATTAATTATGATTAACGGAGAATTGGTGATGGCCATAGACAACGATATCGAATTCAAGGCAGCACTGGACGACCTCCCCAGGGCGGCGCAGCGGCGCATTGCGGCCCGCTTCGCAGAGAGCGTGCTCGCGCTGAGCCAGGATCACCGCATCAAGAGTGCCATCGAAGCGGCCAAGCGCAGCGACATCACCGATGACGAATATGCCGCCGCGATGCGCTCGGCCAATGCGGCCAGCGTGGACAGCTATACCCAGTGCGGCCACGATTGCAACTGGATCAGCCAGGCCAACCACTTCGTTGCACAAGCCGTGCTGGCCGGCTTGAAACCTTCCCAACCGGGCGAAATCCCCGCCTGGGATGCCGCAATGCATGCACGCATGGCACGCACCTGCGAAAGCATCGCCCATGGCGATGGTACCGATAACGCCGAGACAGCGGCGCAATACCGCATCCTTGCGGAATTTCTCAATAGCTGAGGAAACATTCATGAGCAAAGCACAAACCGTTGTCGTCGACCCGATCACCCGCATCGAGGGCCATTTGCGCATCGAGGCGGAGACCGATGCGGACAATCGCATCACGCGCGCTTCCAGTGCCGGCACCATGGTGCGCGGCATCGAAATCATCCTGCGCGGACGCGACCCGCGCGATGCATGGGCGTTTGCACAGCGCATCTGCGGTGTATGCACGCTGGTGCACGGCATCGCCTCGGTGCGCGCGGTGGAAGATGCCTTGAAATACGAAGTGCCGCCGAACGCGCAACTGATCCGCAACCTGATGATCGCGGCGCAATTCGTGCACGACCATGTGATGCGTTTGTATCACCTGCACGCGCTGGACTGGGTGGACGTGGTGTCGGCGCTGAATGCCGATCCGAAGGCCACCTCCACGCTGGCGCAAACCGTCAGCCCGTCCTATCCGAGATCCTCTCCGGGCTACTTCGCCGACGTGCAAAAGCGCCTCAAGACTTTCGTCGCGGGTGGACAGCTTGGCATCTTCGCCAACGGCTACTGGGGACACCCCGCCTACAAGCTGCCGCCGGAAGCCAACCTGATGGCGGTGGCGCATTACCTCGATGCGCTCGCATGGCAGCGCGACGTCGCGAAGCTGCATGCGATATTCGGCGGCAAGAACCCGCACCCCAATTTTCTGGTCGGCGGCGTGCCGTGCGCGATCAGCATCCATCCGCAACATCAGGGACAGGGCAACGGCCCGCACTTCCGCAATGAGGGTGGGCGCGGCGGCGAAGCAGCCACTTCACTCAATATGCTGGGGCTGGAAAAAGTTCGCAGCATCATCGAACAGATGCGCAATTTCGTCGACCAGGTCTATGTGCCGGACACGCTCGCGATCGCGGGATTCTACAAGGACTGGAGCAAGCAGGGCGAAGGGGTCGGCAATTTCATGACCTATGGCGACTTTCCGGAAAAAGGCATGAGCGATCCGTCCTCCTTCCTGATTCCTTCCGGCGTGATCCTGAATCGCGATTTGTCGACTATCCACCCGGTCGACCTGAATGCCGAAAACCAGATCCAGGAATTCGTCGCGCACTCCTGGTACGACTACAGCGTGGGCAAGGACAAGGGGCTGCATCCTTACAAGGGCGAAACCGAACTGAACTTCACCGGACCCAAACCGCCCTATGCAAACCTCGACACCGACGCATCCTATTCCTGGATGAAGTCGCCGCGCTGGCAGGGCAAGGCAATGGAAGTCGGGCCGCTGGCGCGCGTGCTGATGCTGTATGCAAAGGGACATGCGCAGACCCGGGAACTGGTGAACATGACGCTGCACAAACTCGACCTGCCGGTGACCGCGCTGTTTTCGACTTTGGGACGCACCGCCGCGCGCACGCTGGAAACCAAAATATTCGCGGATGCGATGCAGGGCTGGTACGACCAATTGATCGCCAACATCAAGGCCGGCGACGTAAAGACGCACAATGACAAGCTGTGGGATCCTTCCACCTGGCCCAGTACCGCAAAAGGAGTGGGTTGCATGGAAGCGCCGCGCGGTGCGCTGGCGCACTGGATCGTGATCAAGGATGCCAAGATAGACAATTACCAGGCCGTGGTACCGAGCACGTGGAATGCCGGACCGCGCGATGCACAGGGGCAGGAGGGCCCTTACGAAGCTGCATTGAAAGGCCATCACATGTTCGATCCAAAACAGCCGATCGAGATACTTCGCACCATCCACAGTTTCGACCCGTGCATTGCCTGTGCGGTGCACGTCACCGACCCCGACGGGGAAGAACTGGTCAAAGTCAAAGTCATGTAACCCTAGAGGAGGAATGCAATGCGCAAAACAGCTGACAAAATTCTGTTCGCCTTCATGCTGCTCACTTCAAGCAGTGCCGCCTTCGCCCACCCCGGCCACGATGTCTCCGGCTTCGCCGCGGGACTGATGCATCCGTTCTCGGGGATGGATCACCTGCTCGCAATGGTGGCCGTGGGATTGTGGGCTGCCCAGGGAAGCACCGGGAAGAACGGCAGACGCAAAGTGTGGCTGCTGCCCGCCACGTTCATGGCCATGCTGGTGGTCGGCGCGGGCATCGCGATGCGATGGCAATCGCTGCCGCTGGTCGAGGCGGGTATCGCCACTTCCGTTCTGTCCCTGGGGCTGCTCATCATGCTGTCCCTGCAACTTCCTGTCGCGTTCAGTATGTCCGTCACCGCGCTGTTTGGCCTGTTCCATGGCTACGCGCACGGCCTTGAATTGCCGCAGTCCGCCGCACCGGCGGAATTTGCGCTGGGCTTTCTCGCCGCAACGGCGTCCCTGCATCTGTGCGGCATCGCGACTGGTCTCGCGATTCGAAAACACGATGCATTCCTGACCAGGCTTGCGGGCGGCGCAATCGCGGTCTGCGGTGTTTACCTGCTTGCCTCCGCCTGATATATCCCGGCTTCCGCGATTTCCCGTGCAGGGCGAACTGTCCATTCCGATCAATCAGTCAAGGAGCAACAATCATGGCAGAGAACAAGAAAAGATTGGTTTTTATGGTCACAAATGGCCCGGAAAACCCCGAAATGGCAACGATCCCGTTCGTCATGGCGACCACCGCGCAAGCCTCCGACGTCGACGTGCTGATGGGATTCCAGGGCAACGGCGTAATGCTGACGGTCCAGGGAATGGTTGACCATGTGGCGGCCTCCGGCTTCCCGCCGCTCAAGGACCTGTTGAAGATTTATACCGAGGCTGGCGGCAAGCTGTATGTGTGCGGCCCGTGTGTCGGGTCGCGCAAGATCGCGCAACTGGACATGGTTGCAGGTGCCACCATCGTCGGGGCAGCGACATTCGTCGCCGAATGCGTGGCTCCCGCGACCAACGTGCTGGTGTACTGATCATTTCCGGCCACCCGGCGTCTGCCCGCTGCCGTCAGCGCGTTCAACGTTGTGGATTTTTGGTGAAACGTTGCCGAAAATAAAATGCCGGGCGCGCTGTGCTGCCGGTCAACCGCCCTGTCGGAAATCCGGATACAGCAGCATGCCGCCGTCGACCGGAATGGTGATGCCGGTGATGTAGCTGGCCAGATCGCTGCACAGGAACGCAATCGCGTGCCCGACCTCGTCCGGCTCGCCGACCCGGCCCATCGGGATTTTATCGTCAAGGTCGGCCAGCCCTTTCGGATCCTGCCAGACATTGGCATTGATCGGGGTCTTGATCGCTCCGGGTGCGATTGCGATCACCCGTATGCCCGACGCCGCCACTTCCTGGGCCAGCGTCTTGCTGAACATGCTCAGTCCCGCCTTAGCGCTGGTATAGGCGCTGTAGCCGGCCCACGGGATGAATTCGTGCACCGAGCTGGTATTGACGATCACGCCGCGTCCCTGCTTGCGCATCCTCTCCACCGCTTCGCGTGCGCAGTAATAGGGACCGAACAGGTCGGTCTCGACCACTTGGCACCAGGCCGCGATGTCGCTGTCCGCGCACATCGCACGCGGGCCGTCCGTGCCGGCATTGTTCACCAGGATATCCAGTCCGCCGAGTTCCTTGTCCACCTGCTGAAACAAGGCATCCACCTCCTCGGTTTTCGAGATGTTATCCAGCCGGAATGTGCATGCCTTTACACCGTACGACCCGATCACCGCCGCCACCTTGTCCGCAGCGTCCGGCTTGAAACGATAGGTTATCGCGACATCGGCGCCCGCCTGGGCCAGCGATTTGGCGGTCGCGGCACCCAGGCCCGAATCTCCGCCGGTGATCAGCGCCTTGCGGCCCTGAAGTTCGATTGCAATCATCCTGTTCTCCTTTTCTAACCGGTTAGCTGCACTTCGTAATCCCGGCCTTCCCAAGTTTCCTGCTCCAGCCAGTAGAACGTGAATTGAACCGTATCCCCGGCGTGGAGCCGGTCGAGCGGAAGATCGGCGATATATACGCCCAGCCCGGTATCCCGTGTGTCGCTGTCCCGGATTTCCTTCCAGCCGTTGCTGCCCCAATGCACCCGGGCCGGCGCGCTGAGCGCAATGGTGAACTGGTTGCCCGCCCGGATGCGGCGCGGACGATAGATCGGACCCCAGATGTGGTGGGTAATGGCTGGCCGTTTGCCCTGGTAGCGCTTCCAGGTGGCCGCCGGCCGGTCCACCGGATAACCCAGCGCGCGGCTGTAACACAGTTTGATGAATTCGCCGTGCGCCCAGACCAGCGGCATCGCCGATCCGCTCGGTTTGCCCGGTTCCAGATGGTGCTCGGGTATCGGCTCCCAATCCCATACCTGCTCCGGAATCAGGCCTGCCGGACCGGTCATCGCCGCCATCGCCTGCAGATAGGGGAGTGGATCTTCTCCCGACACCAGCGCATAGTGGCCCCGCTCGCCGGTCAGCAGCGGCCAGCCTCGCCCGCGCCCGGTACCGTCGAAAGGACTGCCGTCATTGTGTTCGCCGTATCCATCCCCGTTGTAGCGGTGCCAGACCGGACCATTGGGGGTATCGGTTCTGAGCAGCTGGTCGACGACTTTCAGACTGGCGAGAATGTCGGTGTCATCGGGCCGGCGCAGTCCGTAGCGGACCAACTGCAGAAAATCCGTCCCGATCTGTTCATCGGCGGGCAGCTCGGGATCCCTGGCGCGGTTCTTGATCAGGATATGCTCGGCCTGGGCGCCATCCTGTACCAACGCATCCGCGGGCGCGGTTCGTATGTAATATCCGGCTACTCCGCAGCGCCGTGCCAGCGCTGTGCCCTTCACCACCGTCCAGTCATCGAGCCGCGCATTCCAGTTGTCCGCGAGCAGCAGCGCAAATTGCCGCGCCTCCCCGTCGAGGAAGGTGCTGCCCTCGACCAGCGCCGCAATCGCGATCGCGAGCGTGAAGGTATTCACGCCGGGATCTTCCTCCCATCGGTCCTGGCCGGTGGTTGGTCCTTCGCGGGCAACGAAAGTGAGCGCCCGCCTCACCATGCCGGCAACCGGGATGCCATTCAGCGCATCCTGCTCGCGCAACGATGAAGCAAGCAGCACCGGGAACGCCGCCTCGTCCAGCTGTATCCCCTGCCAGAACGGCGCACCGCCCAGCCACTGGTTCTGCAGCCAGTGACCGTCCTGCTGTTGCGTCGCGATCAGGTAACGCAACACGTCGCGCGCATCGTCGAACGCGCCCATCGCGACCAGCGCACCCGCGGTTTCCACCAGATCGCGGCACCACACCAGGTGATAGCCGCCGCGGCTCTGGCTGCTTTCGCCCCAGGGAACCGCAAGGCTGGCCACAGCGGCTCCGGCATAGGTCCGGTCCTGATGGACCTTGATCACCATGCCGGACAGCGCGAGCATATCGCGCAGATTGTCGGGCAGTTCAGGAAAACTGCACCCCGCCATCCAGGATTCCCATACCCGGCATTGCGTGTCCCAGGCCGACGAAAAATCGTCCATCAGGCTGGACACCGCAAGCGTCGCCGCCGCGCCCGGGCTGGTCCCGAGGCCGAGCGCCAGCGTGGCCTGGCGCGCCGTCAGCTCGCCCATCAGCGAGACCGCACCCGGCCCGGCACTGTCGTACTGCCAGGTCATGCGCCCATGCCGGTCGAAATCCTGCCAGCCGTCGCTGGACTCCAGACAGCCCACCGAGCAACGCCGCCAGGCATCGGATCCGTCGTCAGCGGCCGCCGCCATTGCGAGCCCGAAAGGCCCCTGCTCCGCCCACAGCACGGTGCGGCCGTTATGCTCGCCGACCGCTGCCAGATTGCTTTCCGCATCTCCGCCGAGTCGGGCCGCCAGCAGAACATAGGTCCTCAGGCCGGCTTCCCCTTCCAGACGATAGCGCAGCAGCAGCGTGTCGCGCCGTTGCGAAGGACAGATTTGCAGCGTGAAGGTAAACCGCGGATGGCGATGGACAACGGTGACGGCCGGAATGCCGGGCTTGGGCAGCGTCACCCGGTAGTCGCGGTGGCGGCGCAGTTCGACCCAGAACCCGTTATCGTCCGCGATGATGAAGCCGAGATCCTTGATCTGCGGAATATCGATGCGCGGGTAATAGACTTCCGTGACGATACCCTCTGCGACCGTGAACCAGAGCCGCGAAGAGCCGAGACTGGTGCCGACCATGTCCTTGGCGGCTCTGGCCCAGGCAGGGTGGGGCGATGCGGAAGATGGTGCTTTCATCGAGTTTCTTGTTGGTTGTTGTACCTGACAGACCTGGGTAAGTCCGAAAGGTTCATACCATCGTCGTCTTGAGGCCCGGGCCATCAATTCAACCGCGGAACACCCCGTAGCGGTCATGCTCGAAGTGGTGGATTTTGGCCACCGCGATCGCAGCGCGATGCCATCCGGCGACCCGGTAGGCCGCCACCCCGGCCAGTGTGCCCAGCAGCGGGCCCAGCCAGTATATCCACCAGGCATGCCAATCTCCGGAAATCAGCGCGGGTCCGAAGCTGCGCGCCGGGTTGGTGCTGGTGCCGGACACGTTCGCCTCGGCGTAGACCATCACCGCATACAGAAACGGGAAAAGTGCGGGCGTGAAATTCCGCAGACGTCGGTGTTGCAGAAAATAGAACAATCCAAAAATCAGTGCAAACGTGGTGACTGTTTCTCCGAGCAATGCCCACCCTGTGCCGTAAGCCGCACCGGGCATAGTTGCGCCGAAGGCGATGCTGCGCCCCATCGCGCCCCACGCGAGCAGCGGTGCCGCGCCTATCGCCGCGCCGGCAAGCTGCGCCAGAAGATAGCCCGGCACATGTCGTGCCCGCAACTTGCCCATCATCCAGAATGCCAGCGTGACGGCCGGATTGATATGCGCCCCGCTCTCCTTGCCGAGCGGCGACAGCGCGATCAGTGCACCGGTCGTGCCGAACAGGAAGCCGGTGACCAGCCTTCGACTGCCTGCGTCCGGCATGTAATCAATCACCGGGCTGCCCTGGCCGAAAGCCAGGATCACGATCGACAGCCCAACTGCAACCAGCAGCGCAGTGCCGGCCAGTTCGGCGCCGTACAGCATCCACGGAATGGAACGATCGCGCGCATTCATTGCATGTACCCGTAAAGTCGACAGGCTACAGATCGCGATCAACGCAAAAGATTCAAACCCGCAGCGTCCCGTTCTGCTGCATCCATGCGACGGGCGGGACTTGCAGCCTGATGCATGGGACAATGCGGGCATGGAAGCGATATACCTCCCTGGCGACATCGACCCAGATAACATCGACCCAGATAACATCGACCCAGGCGACACCGACCCGAACATCACGTGCTCGGATTGCAGGGCCTGCTGCTGCAGGCAGGAAGTAATGCTGATGGGCGAAGACGTACACGTCCCGGCCGAACTGACCGCGCGCGACCCGTGGGGCGGATGGGTAATGCGCCGCCTCGCCGACGGCTGGTGCGCGGCGCTGGAC
>JBAUQH010000009.1:0-7974 GCA_049580605.1 Gallionella sp.
CCTTATGCCAGCAAAATGTATTTGCAACTACTGTTTCTCTAATTCCCCATGCGGATCGTATGAGTATCTGTCAGTGACGCATCAGATCCATATCGATTGCCAGGGAACGGATTTCCTTGATGACCACGTTGAACGATTCCGGCATGCCGGCATCGATCTTGTGTTCGCCCTTCACGATGCTTTCATAGACCTTGGTACGCCCGGCCACATCGTCCGATTTGACCGTTAGCATTTCCTGCAAGGTGTATGCCGCGCCGTACGCTTCCAGCGCCCAGACTTCCATTTCACCAAAGCGCTGGCCGCCGAACTGCGCCTTGCCGCCCAGCGGCTGCTGCGTCACCAGACTGTAGGGTCCGGTGGAGCGCGCGTGCATCTTGTCGTCAACCAGATGGTGCAGCTTCAGGATGTGCTTGTAGCCCACCGTCACCTTCCGATCGAACGCTTCGCCGGTACGGCCGTCGTGCAGCGTGGTCTGGCCGGATGTCGGCAAATCCGCCAGCTCCAGCATGTACTTGATTTCTTCCTCGCTGGCCCCGTCGAATACCGGTGTCGCGAACGGCACGCCGTTCTTCAGGTTGCGGCACAACTCGATGACCTCGTCGTCATTGAATGATTCGAGATCGACGGTTTGACCGTTATGGTGGTTGTAGATCTTGCCGAGGAACTTGCGCACCTCGGTGATCTTGGCGCTGGTTTGCAGCATCTCGTCAATTTTCTTGCCCAGCCCCTTTGCCGCCCAGCCCAAGTGGGTTTCGAGGATCTGGCCGATGTTCATCCGCGACGGCACGCCGAGCGGATTCAACACCACGTCGACCGGCGTGCCGTCCGCCATGTACGGCATGTCTTCGACGGGCACGATGCGCGAAACCACACCCTTGTTGCCGTGGCGGCCGGCCATCTTGTCGCCTGGCTGCAGGCGGCGTTTCACCGCGACATAAACCTTGACCATCTTCTGCACGCCGGCTTGCAGCTCATCGCCTTGCGTCAGCTTCCGCTTCTTGAGCTCGAATGCGTCATCGAATTCGGCACGCTTCTGTGCCAGGCCTTCCTTGACCTGCTCCATCTGCGCGGCCATATCTTCGCTGGCAACGCGAATATCGAACCAATGATGGGGTTCAATGCCGTGCAGGTATTCTTTGGTCAGCTTGGTGCCCTTGGCCAGTTTTTTCGGGCCGCCGTTGGCAACCTTGCCAACCAGCAGCTTTTCCAGCCGCGCGAACACGTCGTCTTCCACGATGCGCATCTGATCGACCAGATCCTTCTTGTAGCGGTTCAGCTCGTCGTCGATGATCTGCTGGGCGCGCTTGTCGCGCTGCAGACCTTCGCGGGTAAATACCTGAACATCGATCACGGTGCCGGAACTGCCGGTCGGCACGCGCAGGCTGGTATCTTTTACATCCGATGCCTTTTCGCCGAAGATCGCGCGCAGCAGTTTCTCTTCCGGCGTCAGCTGGGTCTCGCCCTTCGGCGTCACCTTGCCGACCAGCACGTCACCCACCGCGACTTCCGCTCCGATATGCACGATACCGCACTCGTCCAGGCGGGCCAGTTGGGCCTCGGCCAGGTTCGGAATATCGCGGGTGATTTCTTCCGCGCCAAGCTTGGTATCGCGGGCTGCAATGGTCAATTCCTCGATGTGTATCGAGGTAAAGCGATCCTGGGCAGAAACGCGCTCGGAAATCAGGATCGAGTCTTCATAGTTGTAGCCATTCCACGGCATGAACGCGACCAGCATATTCTGGCCCAGCGCCAGTTCACCCATATCGGTGGATGCGCCATCGGCCACCACGTCGCCGCGGTTGATCAGATCGCCCACCTTGACCAGCGGCCGCTGGTTGATATTGGTGTTCTGGTTGGAGCGGGTGTATTTGGTCAGGTTGTAAATATCCACACCGACTTCGCCTGCGGTGGTCTCATCGTCGTTTACACGCACCACGATGCGGGCAGCATCGACATAATCGATGCGACCGCCGCGCCAGGCCTGAACGGTCGTGCCGGAGTCCACTGCCACGGTACGCTCGAGTCCGGTTCCCACCAGCGGCTTTTCCGCTCGCAGGCATGGCACGGCCTGGCGCTGCATGTTGGCACCCATCAGCGCGCGGTTGGCGTCGTCATGTTCCAGGAACGGAATCAGCGAGGCCGCAACCGACACGACCTGGGACGGCGAAACGTCCATGTATTCCATCTGGTCCGGGGCGGACAGCACGAATTCGTTGTGATGGCGCGCCGACACGATGTCGTTGGTGAAGTGGCTGCGCTTGTCCAACTCGGCATTCGCCTGGGCGATGGTGTATTTTCCTTCCTCGATCGCGGACAGGTAATCGACCTCGTCTGAAACCTTGCCCTTGGACACTTTGCGATACGGCGTTTCGATGAAGCCATACTCGTTGGTGCGAGCATACAAGGCCAGCGAATTGATCAGGCCGATGTTCGGGCCTTCCGGCGTTTCGATCGGGCATACTCGACCGTAATGGGTCGGATGCACGTCGCGAACCTCAAAGCCGGCGCGTTCGCGGGTCAAACCGCCCGGCCCCAGCGCGGAAATACGGCGCTTGTGGGTGATTTCCGACAGGGGATTGGTCTGGTCCATGAACTGGGACAACTGGCTGGAGCCGAAAAATTCCTTGACCGCCGCCGAAATCGGCTTGGCATTGATCAGGTCATGCGGCATCAGGTTGTCGGTTTCGGCCTGGCCTAGACGTTCCTTGACCGCCCGCTCGACACGCGCCAATCCGGCGCGGAACTGGTTTTCGGCCAATTCGCCGACGGCGCGCACGCGACGATTGCCGAGGTGATCAATGTCGTCGATCTCGCCGTGCCCGTTGCGCAACTCGACCAGTATCTTAACCACCGCAACAATGTCCTCGTTGGACAGGATCGACGGGCCGGTCAACTCTTCGCGGCCAACGCGGCGGTTGAACTTCATGCGGCCGACGACAGACAGGTCGTAGCGGTCGTCGTTAAAGAACAGGCCATTGAACAGGTTTTCAACCGCTTCCTCTGTGGGCGGTTCGCCGGGACGCATCATGCGGTAGATCGCCACGCGCGCAGTCCACTGGTCGACCGTTTCATCGGTGCGCAGGGTCTGCGAAATAAATCCGCCATGATCCAGATCGTTGGTATACAGGGTGCCGATCTTCTTGATGCCGGCGGCCTGCATTGCATGAAGCATGGCCTCGGTGATCTCATCATTGGCGTTCGCGATGATTTCGCCGCTTTCCTTGTCAACCACATTCTCGGCAATCACGCGGCCGATCAGGAACTCCTCGCTGACATCAAGCTTGGTAATCCCCGCCTCTTCCATCTCGCGGATATGCCGCACGGTGATGCGCTTTTCCTTGGCCACGATCACCTTGCCGGACTTGCCCAGAATGTCGAAACGCGCGGTATCGCCGCGCAGGCGTTCCGGAACCACTTCGAACTGTATACCCTTCTTGCTCAGGTGGAACGCGTCAAATTCGAAGAACATCTTGAGCATGTCTTCATTGCTGTATCCGAGTGAACGTAGCAGTATCGTAACCGGCATCTTGCGGCGGCGGTCGATACGGAAATACACGTAGTCCTTCGCGTCGAACTCGAAGTCCAGCCACGAGCCGCGATAGGGAATGATCCGCGCGGAAAACAGCAGCTTTCCGGAGGAATGGGTCTTGCCGCGATCATGCTCGAAGAACACGCCCGGCGAACGGTGCAGCTGCGAAACGATGACACGCTCGGTGCCGTTGATCACGAACGAACCGGTATGGGTCATCAGCGGGATTTCTCCCATGTAGACTTCCTGCTCCTTGACTTCCTTGACGGTCGGCTTCGACGCTTCCTTGTCCATGATGGTCAGACGCACGCGCGCGCGCAACGGCGAAGCATAAGTCAGGCCGCGCTGGCGGCATTCCTTCACATCGAACGGGGGCATGCCCAGCTGGTAGCTGACGAATTCGAGCCGGGCATTCTTGGAATGGCTGTGGATCGGGAAAATGCTGTTGAATGCGGCTTGAAGACCGTCATTCTTCCGCTGCTCGGGCGCCGTGTAAGCCTGCAGAAATGCAGCATAGGACTCCAACTGGGTGGACAGCAGGAATGGAACCGGCAAAGCACCAACGCGCTTTGCAAAACTTTTACGAACACGTTTTTTTTCGGTAAAAGAGTAGTTCATATAATCTCCGCGAATAAGGGAAAACAAAGTTGCATATCAGGCGTAACCGCCGGATATGCTGATACAAAAGACATGGGACAGAAAACCATTCGTGGGTAGCCGCTTTGCGGCTTGCCTGCGTGACATTTCGGGTTCCCTGGCCGCTGCCTTCTAAAAGCGGCAAAAGGCTGACGGAAAACCGCCAGCCTTTCCACAGCGCAATACCTTACTTGATCTCGGCAACCGCGCCAGCTTCAACCAGCTGTTTCAGGATTGCATCGGCATCAGACTTGGATACGCCTTCCTTGACAGGCTTCGGCGCGCCGTCAACCAGATCCTTTGCTTCCTTCAGGCCTAATCCGGTAATGGTGCGAACGACCTTGATCGTATTCACCTTGTTGTCACCGGCAGCCTTCAGGATAACGGCAAATTCTGTCTGGTCCGCAGCAGCAGCGCCTGCAGCGGCTCCTGCAGCAGGTCCGGCAACAGCGACCGCAGCAGCAGACACACCAAATTTCTCTTCCATTTGCTTGATCAGGTCGGAAAGTTCCAGCACCGTCATCTTCGAAATCACATCAATTACTTCAGCATTCGTTGCAGCCATGTTGTTCTCCTAGTTCTGTTAATTCAAAATATATTAAGCGGCAGTTGCGGCTTCGTTCTTGTCGCGGATCGCAGCCAGGGTACGAACAAACTTTGCAGTTGTCGCATTCATGGTTGCCATCAGGCGAGCAATCAACTCCTCGCGACCCGGTGTCGCGGCCAGCACGGCAACCTGCTCCGCGGACATCAAGGAACCGTTCATTGCGCCTGCCTTGATTACCAGCTTTTCATTGGTCTTTGCAAAATCGAATACCACTTTTGCAGCTGCAACCGCATCGGCACTCATGCTATACACGAGCGGACCGACCATTTTTTCAGCCAGCGCTTCAAAAGGCGTTCCCTGTACGGCCCGCCGGGCCAGGGTGTTTTTCAACACATGGAAATACACACCGGACTTGCGAGCATTGGCACGCAACGTGGTGATATCGGCAACCTGGATGCCACGGTACTCTGCCAATACGATAGTCTGGGCCTGCGCCACCTGGGCACTGACCTCGGCTACCACGGCTTGCTTTTCTTGCAGATTGAGACTCAAGTCTTCCTCCAGTTTCCGGAATGCGCTCGCGCGCATTCCATCGTTTACAACAGCGACCATGAGCGCGGAAAACAGCAATTCCTGCTCGCGGACACACCATCTACGGGGGAATCGGTCAACTGTAGACAGGGGTCAGAGGAAAAAAATTCCACAACGCACCATCAACCACTCACCGAACATTAAGCCTTTCGGCTCCACCGGTCTTGGATGCTGCTTAACCGCCAGCAGTCCAAAAACATATGCCGGCAGGAAAAATTCCCGCCTGCAAATTCAATTACCTGCAATCAACCCGCGGCCAGACTGGCTTGTTCGACCCGCACGCCCGCACCCATGGTGCTGGAGAGCGATACCTTCTTCAGGTAAACACCCTTGGAGGTCGCCGGCTTAGCCTTGTTCAGCGCATCGACCAGAGCAAGCAGATTTTCACGCAACGCGTCAGGCGCAAACGATGCACGTCCGATGGTGCATTGCACGATGCCATTCTTGTCGGTGCGGTACTGAACCTGACCCGCCTTTGCATTCTTGACTGCGCCCGCAACATCGGCAGAAACGGTGCCAACCTTGGGGTTGGGCATCAATCCGCGCGGACCGAGAATCTGGCCCAGCTGGCCGACCAGACGCATCGCGTCGGGGCTTGCGATCAGCACATCAAATTCCAGATTGCCGCCTTTGATCGATTCCGCGAGGTCCTCGAAACCAACGATGTCCGCACCGGCAGCCTTGGCTTCTTCAGCCTTGGCGCCCTGGGCAAACACCGCGACACGCACGGTCTTGCCCGTCCCTTTGGGCAACACCACCGAACCGCGCACCAATTGGTCGGACTTTTTCGCATCGATACCAAGATTGATCGCAACATCGATGGACTCGTCAAACTTGGCAACGGCATTTTCCTTGACCAGGTTCAGCGCATCATTCAGGGGATACAATTTGGTGCGGTCAACCTTGGCCGCAATTGCCTTATAACGTTTGGATATCATGTTATATGCCCTCCACTGTAATTCCCATGCTGCGCGCGCTTCCGGCAATGGTACGCACTGCGGCGTCCATGTCGGCGGCGGTCAGGTCAGGCATCTTGGTCGTTGCGATATCTTCCGCTTGCTTGCGGGTCAGCTTGCCCACCTTATCGGTATGAGGCGTTTTGCTGCCCTTCTGGATACCAGCGGCTTTCTTGATCAGAATGGTCGCGGGCGGGGTCTTCATGATGAAGGTGAAGCTCTTGTCCGCAAACGCGGTAATCACCACCGGAATCGGCAGTCCCGGCTCAACACCCTGGGTTTGCGCGTTGAACGCCTTGCAGAATTCCATGATATTCAGCCCGCGCTGACCCAATGCAGGGCCGATCGGCGGACTTGGATTTGCCTTGCCAGCAGGCACTTGCAGCTTGATATAGCCGACAACTTTCTTTGCCATGTTACTACTCCTTGTTTGTGGGTTAAACGCATACCGCCTGTTACTCCGGAACGCTCCCCGTTAAAAACAACTGCTGCGGTTATACTAACTCCCTGTAATACTTAAGCCTTTTCAACTTGGCCGAAATCCAGTTCCACCGGCGTGGAACGGCCAAAAATCGTCACTGCAACGCGGATCTTGTTCTTGTCGTAATTAACATCTTCTACCGAGCCGTTAAAGTCGGTAAACGGGCCTTCCTTGACGCGCACCAGTTCGCCCACCTCGAACAGCACCTTCGGCCTTGGTTTTTCAACGCCCGCCTGCATCTGCTGCATGATGTTCTGCACTTCTTTCTCGCTGATCGGGGTCGGCTTCATCGCCGAACCGCCCAGAAAACCGGTCACCTTGGGTGTGCTTTTCACCAGGTGCCAGCTTTCGTCGGTCATTTCCATTTCCACCAGCACATACCCCGGGAAGAACTTGCGTTCAGATATGCTTTTTTGCCCCGATTTGAGCTCCACCACCTCTTCGACCGGAACCAGAATCTGACCAAATTTTTCCTGCATACCCTCGCGCTGGATACGTTCCTGCAGCGCGCGCTGCACGCTCTTCTCAAACTGGGAGTACGTATGGACAACATACCAATGCATAGCCATCACTCACCCCGCCCCATTATCTTGTTCACCACGACCATGAGACTGGCATCCACCGCCCACAAAAACAGCGCCATGGTGACGGCAAACGCAATCACCACTGCGGTAGTCTGCAATGTTTCCTTGCGTGTCGGCCAAACAACGCGCTTCGCCTCGGCCACGGATTCCCTGCCGAAAGAAAAAAAGCGCCTTCCCGGCGTGCTGGTCCATGCCATACCTGCAGCCAGCAACAAACCAGCCAGCACCGACAACAGCCTGAGCACCGACGGACTGTTCTGCAAGTAGTAGTAACCTGTAATGCCTGACGCAACCAGCAACAGGGCTACGAGCAACTTTATCTTGTCTAGCATGCGCTATTATTCCGATTAACTTTGAAAACTTGTTTTCTTGGCAGGCCAGGAGGGTCTCGAACCCCCAACCCTCGGTTTTGGAGACCGATACTCTACCAATTGAGCTACTGGCCTAAACTCGGGAAGAGGCAAGAAAGCAGGGAGAAGAACAAACCCTCCCCGCTTCCCTCCTTGCCCCTTCTCAATTCATCACTCGATAATCTTTGCAACCACACCGGCGCCGACGGTACGGCCGCCTTCGCGTATCGCGAAACGCAAGCCTTCTTCCATCGCGATCGGGTTGATCAGGTTTACCGTGATGCTGACGTTGTCGCCCGG
>JBAUQH010000010.1:0-10733 GCA_049580605.1 Gallionella sp.
GGATCAGGCCGGCAGTCGAGTCCGGGCTGATCGCCGCCGCGACGGTCATGGAAGCGAACCGCGACTATTCCATTGCACGCCTGCAACCCTATGCCGAACGGCTGATCGAGCGCTTCGGCAGCCAAACGTCCTCGGACACGGGCGAGCCCGGTTTCCTGCGCAACCTGCTTGCCGGCAGGATGCTCGACAATAAATGGTTCACCCGCCATGTGGTGCTGGATCGCTGGTTTCTGCATGTCAACCAGCAGGCGTTGTGTGCTGCCGGGGACTGAATCGTTGCGCTTCGCGGATTTCGAACGGCGCGGACAGAAATGAACGTCCGCATGCAATCAGAGCTAGAATACCCTGCCATGTTGCGGACCCCGAACATGGAACTATCAACAGGACAAGCTCATGCCCAACGAATTCATCCACGAACCACGCGTCGCCTATTTTTCGATGGAAATTGCGCTGCGCAACGAGATTCCAACCTATGCGGGGGGGCTCGGCGTACTCGCCGGCGATACGATGCGCTCCGCCACCGATCTCGGTTTGCAGATGGTGGGCGTCAGCCTGGTCAGCCGCGCCGGCTACTTCCGCCAGGAGATCGACAGCCAGGGCAGGCAAATTGAACATCCGGCAACCTGGGATCCAAAGCAATGGGCGAAACCGCTCGATGCAAAGATCGCGATGCCGATTGATGGACGCACCGTCTGGATCAGCGCCTGGCTGTATGTGCTGGAAGGCAGCATGGGCGGGCGCCAGCCGGTGCTGCTGCTCGATACCGACCTGAGCGAAAACAGCAGGGAAGACCGCGAGATCACCCACTATCTCTACGGCGGGGACAATGCCTACCGGCTGAAGCAGGAGATCGTGCTCGGCGTCGGCGGCGTGCGCCTGTTGCAGGCCATCGGCTTCACGGTACGGCATTACCATATGAACGAGGGCCACTCGGCGCTGCTCTCGATGGAGCTGATGCGGCGCTTTACCTACCCCAGCGACGAGGTGCGGTCCGGCGAATCCCATTACGACCTGCCGCGCGTGCGAGATCTGTGCAGCTTCACCACCCATACCCCGGTCGAAGCCGGGCATGACCGTTTCCCGTACGACATGATAGAGCGCGTGCTGGACAACGACTTCGACACCAGCGAGATCAAGAATCTGGCGGGCGTCGAGAATCTGAACATGACGCGGTTGGCGCTGAACATGAGCGAATATGTGAACGGCGTCGCGAAGAAGCATGCCGAGGTGTCGCATGCGATGTTTCCCGGCTACAAGGTACATGCAATCACCAACGGCGTGCACCCGTTCATCTGGACGCACGAGAATTTCCGCCAGCTGTACGACCATTATCTGCCGGGCTGGTGTCACGAACCGCAGCTGCTGGTGCGCGCCGACTGCAGCATTCCGGACGAGGCGGTCTGGGAGGCGCACATCCTTGCCAAGCAGCATCTGATCGACAAGGTGCAGGCCATGACCGGCGTCGCGCTGCGCCCCGATATCCCCGTCCTCGGTTTCGCACGGCGCATGACCGCATACAAGCGGCCGGACCTGATGTTTACCGACCTCGAACGGCTCAAGGCGATCGCGCGCAAGCAGCCGTTCCAGATCGTGCTTGCCGGCAAGGCGCATCCGAACGACGAGAACGGCAAACACCTGATCGAGCTGCTGTGCGCGCATGCGCGCGACCTCGCCGGCACGATCACGGTGGTCTATCTGCCCGATTACGACATGACGATCGCGCAGGCGCTGACATCAGGCGTGGACGTGTGGCTGAACACGCCGCTGCCGCCGCTCGAGGCATCCGGCACCAGCGGCATGAAAGCCGCATTCAACGGCGTGCCCAATCTTTCCGTGCTGGATGGCTGGTGGATGGAAGGCTGCATCGAGGGCGTGACCGGCTGGGCGATCGGCGATTCCGCAGGCATGCCGGATCATAATGCGCTGGAAATGTACGACAAGCTCGAACAGCTTGTGCTGCCGCTGTATTACGACGCCGACCACAGCGGGTGGATACGGGTGATGAAGGGCGCGATCAGCAAGAATGCGTCGTACTTCAACAGCCACCGCATGATGCGCCGCTACGCAACCGAGGCATATGCGCGCTGACCCGCATCATTTGCAAAGGAAATTCCATGAACGATGCCGTGCACCCCGGCCAGAATACAAATCCGGATGAATTTATTGATCCGGTGTGCGGGATGACCGTGAAGCCGGACACGAAACTGCGCCATCAGCACAACGGCAAGACCTATCTGTTCTGCAATCCGAAATGCCTCGCGAAGTTTACCGCGACGCCGGAAAAATATATTTTCGGCGGTGTCACCGAAAGCGGCGAAATCAGGGATCCGGTATGCGGAATGACCGTGAAGCCGGACGGCCCGTTGCGCCACGACTACAAGGGCAAAACCTGGCTGTTCTGCAATCCCAAGTGCCTGGCGAAGTTCTCCGCCGATCCCGGGAAGTATCTTCATCCGGCGCCTGCAGAGCCCCAGGTTGCAATACCGGGCGCTGTGTACATCTGCCCGATGGATCCCGAAGTGCGCGAGTCGAAGCCGGGTGCGTGTCCGATCTGCGGCATGGCGCTGGAACCGGAGGATGCACTTCCCCAGCCCGACATCACCGAATATTTCTGCCCCATGCATCCCGAGATTGTTCAGGACGATCCCGGCGCTTGCCCGAAATGCGGGATGGCGCTGGAACCCAGGGCGGTCCCTGCGAAGGAGGAAAATCCCGAACTCGAGAACATGTCACGACGTTTCTGGTTCAGCCTGGTATTGGCCGTGCCGGTGTTCGTGATGGCGATGGCCGGGAATATGTGGAAGGGATTGGTACCGCATATGGTCACGTCGGGGCAGCTGCAGCTGTTCGAGTTCCTGCTGGCGACACCGGTCGTGCTGTGGGGCGGCTGGCCGTTTTTCCAGCGCGGCTGGTCGTCCGTAGTCAATTGGCATTTGAACATGTTCACGCTGATCTCGCTGGGCGTCGGCGTGGCCTGGTCATACAGTATGGCCGGCACATTCCTGCCGCAAATATTTCCGGAGACGCTGCGCCGCGCTGATGGCACCTTGCCGATCTATTTTGAAGCTGCAGCGATGATTACCGTGCTGGTGCTGTTGGGGCAGGTGCTGGAGCTGAGAGCGCGCAGCCGCACCAATAACGCGATCAGACTGTTGCTGGGTCTCGCGCCGAAGACCGCGCGCATCGTGCGTGCCGATAGCCAGGGAAAAGTCATACGCGAAGAGGATATCAAGCTGGAGCGGGTCCAGGTCGGAGATGTGTTGCGTGTGCGTCCCGGCGAAAAGATTCCGGTGGATGGGCGGGTCTTGGAAGGCCGCAGTTCGGTCGACGAATCCATGGTGACCGGCGAGCCAATCCCGGCTGAAAAACAGCATGGCGATGATTTGATCGGTGCCACGATGAACGGAACTGGCGGCCTGCTGATGCGTGCAGAAAAGGTTGGTTCGCATACGCTGCTTGCCCAGATCATCCGGATGGTCAGTGAAGCGCAACGCAGCAGGGCGCCGATACAGCGGTTGGCCGATACGGTATCCGGCTATTTCGTTCCCATCGTGGTGTTATCGGCTTTGTCGGCATTTGCCGTATGGATGGTGTGGGGGCCCGAACCGAGATTTGCCCACGCGATTGTCGCGGCCGTGTCGGTGCTGATCATTGCATGCCCCTGTGCTTTGGGACTGGCAACGCCGATCTCGATCATGGTCGGAACCGGGCGCGGTGCGAAAGCGGGTGTGCTGATCAAAAACGCCGAGGCGCTGGAGATCATGGAAAAGGTGAACACGCTGGTGACCGACAAGACCGGCACTTTGACCGAGGGCAAACCGAGACTGGCCTCGGTCGTGGCGCTGCCCAAATTTAACGACAACGAAATTCTGCAATTGGCAGCCAGCCTGGAACGTGCTAGTGAACATCCGCTGGCTGATGCCGTTGTCAGGAGCGCTAAAGCACGAAACCTGACCCTGGCCGAAGTGAAGGAATTTCAATCGGTCAGCGGCAAGGGCATCAATGGTCTGGTGGCCGGCCGGAATGTAGCGATCGGCAATCAGAAATATTTTGTTGACCTCAAGATACAGATAGGCGATCTGATCGAACATGTCCATGCGCTGCGCGCAGAAGGGCAGACTGTGGTGTTCATGGCCGTCGATGGGCAGCCTGCGGGGCTGATCGGCGTGGCCGATCCGATCAAGGAATCCACGCTGGAAGCGGTACTTGCCCTGCAGGCTGCCGGCCTGGAACTGGTCATGCTCACCGGCGACAGTCGCGCCACTGCCGAAGTGGTTGCGAATAAATTGGGCATCCGACGAGTGGTAGCCGAAGTGCTGCCGGAACAAAAGGCCGAGATCGTCAGACAATTGCAAGCCGAAGGCCGCATTGTCGCGATGGCGGGCGACGGCATCAACGATGCGCCGGCGTTGGCCCAGGCCCACGTCGGCATCGCGATGGGAACAGGCACCGATGTCGCGATGCAGAGCGCCGGGGTGACGCTGGTCAAGGGCGACCTGAACGGCATCGTCCGCGCGCGCCACCTGAGCCAGGCCACGATGCGCAACATCCGCCAGAACCTGTTCTTCGCCTTTGTCTACAACACGCTCGGTGTGCCGATCGCGGCGGGACTGCTGTATCCGTTATTCGGCTTGTTGCTCTCGCCCATCATCGCGGCGGCGGCGATGAGCTTCAGTTCGGTGTCGGTTATCACGAATGCGCTGCGTCTGGGCCGGGCAAAGCTGTGATTAGATCGTTGCCGAGTATAAATTCCATTTATGTGAGCGCCTTGGTTTAGGACATCTTTCAATATTTTCCACCCCAGTTGTAATTTCCTTATGATACACCCCGCATTCATCGCCAAAATCGGTCGTGCTAACACGACAAATTCACGTTGATTAAATATGCGCATTTCAATCCGGCGAAGACCATACCTACCGGTTAGCGATAAAATCCCCCAACTGGATATTTACCTTCTGGCGAAAGCGAGGTGTTTGGTGACCCGCCGATTCATACTGGCTGCAAGGCTGATTCTATTGTCCTTTTCCGTGGCTGGCTGCTCCGGAGGACCCAGTTCAAATGTTTCGGTCATGCCCCCGGATTTTTCCAAATTGACGCCGTCCTGCTTTACTCCTTACGCGTCCAACCCCATCCTGACGAAAGACTCGCTGTTTTCTGGTTCGGACTGGAACGATCCTTCCGTGATCAAGGTTGGCGGCCAATACGTGATGTATGCATCTTCGGATCACTACTTCGACCTCAGCATCGCCATCTACCGGATGGTCTCGAACGATGGTGTAAGCTGGACCTTGAGTCCTGCTGCACCGGTGTTCGAAGCAGACCCTAGCGCTTCAGCCTGGGATCACCGCGCCACCGAGACGCCATCCGTCGTCTATTTCAAGGGTGTTTACCATTTGTTCTATACGGCCTATCCCGTTAGTTATACAGATTCGGCCTCTTACAAGATCGGGCATGCGACATCAGCTGATGGCATCATCTGGACACGCGACCCGAACAATCCTATCGTTGAACCCAACGATCCCCATAACACGACACCTGACCTGACGTTTGATCAATGGGTCGCAGCGGAACCTGCAGCAGTCGTGTTCAACAACAAAATTTACTTGTATTTCACCGCCGTAGGCGCAAACCTCGCAGTCAACAATACGCTGGAAGTGATAGGACTGACCACTTCATCCGATGGCACGGCATGGAGCACACCGCAAAGTGTCCTGGAGCCTGATCAATCACTTTATCCGCGAACAGGAGGCGCGACAGACTGGATAGGTTATTCGACACCGATGGCCGCAGTGCTGAATGGACAGATGCACTTGTTCTTCGATGTTGTCCAAAATTCTCCGTGGATGCAACTCAAGCTGCACCATGCAAGTTCCAGCGACGGTATCGCCAACTGGACACAGGACAACTCGCCGATTTACACCAACACCGATTTCAGCTGGACTTCGAGCCAGATCAGGTCTCCGACGGCATTGCAGGACGGGAATGCGATCTACCTGTGGTTTGCCGGTGATGACGGTACGACTTTGGGTATCGGCCGGTCCAAGTGTGCACTTTGAAAATGATCCAGCCATTCCGCCAGCCTGTTTTAAGTATTTCGCCATGCCAGGTAAATTCAATACTTGAAATATGGAAGTTTGACGCCATTTGGCTGCTGGGTTATTTGTAATCGTTAAAGATAGGAATTCGTTATGACTGAAAATATTGCTGCCAATCGCGAAACCATGGGGTTTCAGACCGAGGTTAAACAGCTTTTGCAACTGATGATCCATTCGTTGTACTCCAACCGGGAAATCTTCCTGCGGGAATTGGTCTCCAACGCGTCCGACGCCTGCGACAAATTACGCTTCGAGGCGCTGCACAACGACAGCTTGTTCGAGAACGATTCCGACTTGCAGATACGCGTCAGCTACGACAAGGAGGCCCGGACGCTGACCATCACCGACAACGGCATCGGGATGAGCCGGGACGAGGTGGTCAACAACCTCGGCACGATCGCAAAATCGGGAACGCGCGAATTCTTTACCAGGCTGAGCGGCGACCAGCAGAAGGACGCCAGCCTGATCGGCCAGTTCGGCGTCGGATTCTATTCCTCATTCATCGTCGCTGACAGGGTCACGGTCACGTCGCGCCGTGCCGGCGAAAAGGCGGACCAGGGCGTGCGCTGGGAGTCGGATGGCGGCGGCGAGTTCACCATCGAAATGCTCGACAAGGCCGCGCGCGGCACGGACATCACGCTGCATCTGCGCGAGGACCAGGACGACCTGCTCAACGGCCACCGGATTCGTTCCATCATCCACAAATATTCCGATCATATCGTCCAACCCATCGTGATGAAGAAGGAAGAGTGGAAGGACGGCAACCAGGTCGTCACCGATGAGGATGAAACCGTCAACCAGGCTTCTGCACTTTGGGCGCGCGCCAGGAACGAGATCAGCGACGATGAATACAAGGCGTTCTACAAGCATGTCGGCCATGATTTCGAAGACCCGCTGGCATGGACCCATGCGCGCGTGGAAGGCCGCCAGGAATACACCCAGCTGCTGTATATCCCGGCGCGTGCGCCGTTCGATATGTGGGACCGCAACGCACGCCATGGCGTTAAGCTGTATGTGCGCCGCGTGTTCATCATGGACGATGCCGAGCAGCTGTTGCCCGCCTACCTGCGCTTCGTGCGTGGCGTCGTTGATTCCAGCGACCTGCCGCTCAACGTGTCGCGCGAGATCCTGCAGGAATCGAAGGACATCGATGCGATACGCAAGGGTTGCACCAACAAGGTGCTGGGCCTGCTGGAAGAACTGGCGACCGGCGAAAAGGAAAAATACGCGAAGTTCTGGGACGAGTTCGGCCAGGTGCTGAAGGAAGGCGCGGCTGAAGATTTCGCAAACAAGGACCGGATTGCCGGCCTGCTGCGTTTTGCGTCGACCCATGCCGACGCCGATGCGGCGACCGTGTCGCTCGCCGATTACATCGCGCGCATGAAGGAAGGCCAGGACAAGATCTACTACATCACCGCCGAAACGTTTAATGCGGCGAAAAACAGCCCCCACCTCGAGGTGTTCCGCAAGAAAGGCATCGAGGTGCTGCTGCTTTCCGACCGCGTGGACGAATGGGTTGCGGGTTCGCTGACCGAGTTCGAGGGCAAGCAACTGGTTTCGGTCGCGAAGGGCGGGCTGGACCTGGGCAAACTGGAAGACGAGGCCGAGAAACAGGAGCAGGAAAAGCAGGCCAGCGAGCACAAGGACCTGATCGAGAAGATCAGGAAAACGCTGGACAAGCGCGTCAAGGAAGTCCGCGTCACGCACCGCCTGACCGATTCGCCGGCCTGCCTGGTATCCGACGAGCATGACATCAGCGGCAACATGGCGCGCATGCTCAAGGCCGCCGGCCAGAAAATGCCGGCGACCCTGCCGATTCTGGAGATCAATCCGACCCACCCCGTGGTGATGCGGTTGAAAGACGAGGAGAAGTATTTCGACGACTGGGCCGCGGTGCTGTTCGACCAGGCGATGCTCGCCGAAGGCGGGCAGCTGGATGATCCGGCCGGCTTCGTCAAGCGGGTCAACCAGCTGATGCTGGAGATGCGCGCCGGCTGATATTGTCGCGGGAGCTTCAATGCTGATTGTCACAGGGCCGGAGAAATCCGGCCCTGTTGCATTCAGGCTGTGAACCAGTCGGGATAATGAACCTGACGGGCAAGGCCGCGCTATAGCTCGTCGGGCCGTATCTGATACGGCTCCATCGTGACCGACTCGACCCGGTTGCCGAGCATGACCAGCCGGCCTTCGAGCCGGGTGTTGCCGGTTTCGCTGAATTCGAAACGGTAAGTGCGGCGCAAAACCCGGCGTCCCGTATTGTCGCGTGCCAGCCTCAGCGCGGTTCCGGCGACGGTATCGTCGAGAAACTGCAGCTGCGCGTCGTCGCAAATGCGCCTGCCCGCGTTGCGGGCGATTTCATGCGCACGCATGCTGTCGAACCAGAACCATCCAAGCGCGGCCAGCAGCAGCAGGAAAATCAAACTGATTATGTCCATTGTCGTGAGTAACGCTCTGAGGCTATTTTAAAAGCTTAACTGATCCTGGCAGAAATATTGAAAATTAACTTGCCATACCCGTCAAACCAGCGTACAAGGCACTCAGGTATTTGATTCTAAGCGTTTGCAGTACTGGTATTCCATGTGCAATCTTCGTTTCAAATAGTTTTGCGGGGGATTTCCCCGTTTTTTAGTGAGCAGGAGTAATACGCATGGCAACAGGTACAGTTAAATGGTTCAACGATGCAAAGGGATTTGGATTTGTCACACCCGACGATGGTAGCGATGATTTGTTTGCGCACTTTTCCGCGATCAACATGAGCGGCTTCAAGTCTCTCAAAGAAGGCCAGAAGGTCAGCTTTGAAGTGACGCAAGGCCCCAAGGGCAAGCAGGCTTCAAATATCCAGGAAGCATCGTAATCGTTTCTTGAATTGTTAAAAAAGCCCGGCACGAAAGTGCCGGGCTTTTTGCTTGGATGAACCGAAATTCAATGCCGGATACAGGTTGGTGGGCGGTACTGGGTTCGAACCAGTGACCCCTGCCGTGTGAAGGCAGTGCTCTACCACTGAGCTAACCGCCCGGGCCGGAAAGCGAAATGAGGGCGCGAATTAGAGCATAACGCGATAACCCGGGTCAATGCCGCACGACAACTTAGTGCGCACAAAGGGCAAAGCCCGTAAAATGCGCGCCTCATTTTGCATTGATTGTTCTAGTCATGACCGTACGCACACGATTCGCTCCCAGTCCCACCGGTTACCTTCATATCGGCGGCGCACGCACCGCATTGTTCTCGTGGGCGTATGCGCGCAAGCACGGCGGCACCTTCGTGCTGCGTATCGAAGACACCGACCTGGAACGTTCCACGCAGGAATCGGTCCAGGCGATCCTGGACGCGATGTCCTGGCTGAACCTGGATTACGACGAAGGCCCGTTCTACCAGATGCAGCGCATGGAGCGTTACAAGGCGGTGTTGCAACAGATGCTGGACGAGGGGACCGCGTATTATTGCTATACCACCCCGGCGGAACTCGATGCCTTACGCGAAGCGCAGCGCGTGCGCGGCGAAAAACCCCGCTACGACGGCCGGTGGCGCCCGGAGCCGGGCAAGGTACTGCCGGCTCCGCCGGTGGACATCAAGCCGGTGATCCGTTTCAGGAACCCGGCGCATGGCGAAACTGCCTGGGACGACCTGGTCAAGGGCAAAATCGTGTTCGAGAACAGTGAACTGGACGACCTGGTTATCGCACGTACCGATGGCACGCCGACCTACAATTTCTGCGTGGTGGTGGATGATCTGGATATGGGGATCACCCAGGTCATACGCGGCGACGATCACGTAAACAACACGCCGCGCCAGATCAATATCCTCAAGGCGCTGGGGGCTGCGCTGCCGCAATATGCGCATGTACCGATGATTTTGGGCGGTGATGGCGAGCGATTATCGAAAAGGCATGGTGCGGTGAGCGTGATGCAATACGCCGAAGATGGGTTCCTGCCGGAAGCGCTGGTCAATTACCTTGCACGACTGGGCTGGTCGCACGGCGACGAGGAAGTTTTTTCGATGAAGCAATTGGCCGAGTGGTTTGATCTGCGCCACATCAGCAAATCGGCGGCACAGTTCAATCACGAAAAATTGCGCTGGCTGAACCAGCATTACATCAAACTGGCCGATAACACCCGGCTGGGCGGTTTGGTGCGCAAATACCTGACCGAACGCGGCGTGCAGGTCAACGAGGCGCCCCGGCTTGAGGCAGTGATCGCTCTGTACAAGGAACGTACCGCCACGCTGCTGGAACTGGCCGATGAAGCGGAGGTTTTTTATGTCGAGATACATCCGGCGCAGGCATTGCTGTATGCGCATCTTGTTGCAGAAGTGCTGCCCGCGTTGCGCGAACTAGCCGATCGCTTTGTTGGGGTTGCCTGGGAAGCGCCCGTGTTGGCCGCGCTGATCAAGGAAATACTGGCCAAGCACAATTTGAAAATGCCCAGGCTGGCCATGCCGTTGCGCGTAATGCTGGTTGGCCAGACACACACCCCATCGGTCGATGCCGTGCTGGCATTGTTCCCGCGCGAGACCGTACTGGCGCGCATGAAAAAATACATCTGATGTTTTGAAGGCAAAAAAACACGCCCTGGGGCGTGTTTTTTCGTTTACAACTGTTTGCTTTGTTTCAGCGCATAGCCTTAACGCGTATTGCCATTG
>JBAUQH010000011.1:0-10286 GCA_049580605.1 Gallionella sp.
GGATAAGATGCGGCAGGTGGATACCGAACCTGCCTGTGACTGACTCACTTCACCAACCGTGATGATGCAACAGAATCTCATCGACGCACTGGCCGCCATAACCGGCAGCGATGCCGTGCTGACCGGCGAGCCGGCTGCGCCATATTGCACCGACTGGCGCGGACGTTATACCGGTACCGCGCTGGCGGTGGTGTTCCCGTCCGATGCCGGCCAGGTCGCCGGCGTGGTGCAGCTGTGCGCAGCGAATCAAATCGCGATCGTGCCGCAGGGCGGGAATACCAGCTTGTGCGGCGCCAGCGTGCCGCTGCAGCAGGGCGGACAAATCGTGGCGAACCTGTCGCGCATGAACCGGATACGCGACATCAGTCCCGCCAACTACACCATGACCGTCGAGGCAGGATGCAGGCTGGAAGCGGTGCGCACCGCCGCCGAGAAGGAAAACCGTTTTTTTCCGCTGGGGCTGACCGCCACGCAAAAAATTTGCGAGATCGGCGGCAATCTCTCCACCAATGCGGGCGGCATCAATGTGCTGCGCTACGGCAATGCGCGCGACCTGGTGCTCGGGCTGGAAGTGGTGCTGCCGGATGGGCGCATCTGGAACGGCTTGCGCAGGTTGCGCAAGGATAATTCCGGCTATGACCTGAAACACCTGTTCATGGGGGCGGAAGGAACGCTGGGCATCATTACCGCCGCGGTGCTGAAACTGTTTCCGCGTCCGCTGACCGAAGCAACCGCCTGCGTCGCGGTGCGCGATCCGGCGGTGGCAGTCGCATTGCTGGCGCACCTGCGCGCAAGCTGCGGCGACCGGATCAGCGCGTTCGAAATCATCTCGCGCTCCTGCCTCGATCTGGTTTTCAATCACATGCCCGACACGCAAGAGCCGTTCTCTCGCAGACACGAATGGATCGTCATCACCCAGCTTGCCGACGTGCTGAGCGAACCGCTGGATGCGGCTCTGCACGGCGCACTGCGTTCGTTCGGTGACGGCATCGCCGAATTCGACCTTTCCCCGGACAGGAATCATGCCGAACGCTGGTGGAAACTGCGCAAGAACATCAGCGAGGCACAGAAGCGCGAAGGCATCAGCATCAAGCACGATGTGTCGGTCCCGGTCAGCCTTGTCGCGGAATTCATCTCACGCGCCGATGCCGCCCTGCACAGCGCATTTCCGGGCATTCGTATCGTCGCGTTCGGCCACATGGGCGACGGCAACATCCATTACAACATCTCGATGCCGGACGCGGAGCGTAACCGGGCATTCATCGCGGATCGGGAGGCTGCGGTGAACAGGCTGGTTTATGCGGTGGTGAGCGAACTGAACGGCAGCATCAGCGCCGAGCATGGCCTGGGGCAACTCAAACGCGATACCATTCAACAATACAAGGACCCGCTGGAGCTGGAGCTGATGCGCAGCGTCAAGCAGGCATTCGACCCGCACGGTTTGATGAATCCCGGTAAAGTATTGTAGGAACGGGTGCCGTTAATCTTTGAATCTTTGCCGTCAGCCAGGCAACACAACCAGGAGACACAAGTGGCCGCCCAACCCGAAATCACCAACATGGCGCTGTTCTGCGATTTCGAGAACATTGCGCTCGGCGTGCGCGATGCCAAATACGCGCAGTTCGACATCAAGAAAGTGCTGGAACGCCTGCTGCTGAAAGGCAGCATCGTGGTCAAGAAGGCCTACTGCGACTGGGAGCGCTACAAGGAGTTCAAGGCGACGATGCACGAGGCGGCGTTCGAGCTGATCGAGATCCCGCATGTGCGCCAGTCGGGCAAGAATTCCGCAGATATCCGTATGGTCGTCGACGCGCTCGACCTGTGCTATACCAAGGCGCATGTCGATACTTTCGTGATCATCAGCGGCGACTCGGATTTCTCGCCGCTGGTCTCCAAGCTGCGCGAGAACAACAAATACGTGATCGGTATCGGCGTGAAGGACTCGACTTCGGATCTGCTCAGCGCGAATTGCGACGAATTCATATTTTACGATGATCTGGTGCGCGCGCAGGAAGCAAAAAAGAAGCAGGCTGCAAGGAAGGTTACTGCCAAGCCTGCAGCCGGAGCGGCGAGGGCCGGGGAAGCGAAGCCCAGCGAAGCCAAAGGCGAGGAAGACAAGCGCCAGGAAGCGCTTGATTTCATCGTCGAGACCGTCGAGGCCTTGATCGCAGAACGGGGCTCCGACGAGAAGATATGGGGTTCCATGGTCAAGCCAACCATGCAGCGGCGCAAGCCGGGGTTTACCGAAACAGCCTATGGCTATCGCTCGTTCAAGGAGCTGATGGAAGACGCTCAGCAGCATAAACTCCTGGTACTACAGCGGGATGAAAAATCCGGGCAATATATGATTCGGTTGCCTGCGTCGGATTAGCCGGTAAACCTGCTGCCGAAAGGACAGGTATAGCAAAGGATTCGTTTATGGTCAGGAAGTCGGCAATCATGCTCGCAATCGCCATGCTGGCGATCTTCGCATGGGGATTGTATTTCGAGGCAGGGTCAACAAATATCGTCATCAACGGCCAGGAACTGATCGGGCCGCTGAAAGGCGCAATCGGAGTGGCAGGGTTCGTCGTCGGCCTGGTCTCACTGTTCTGCGCGGCGATCCTCCTGTTGTTCGTGTTTGCCGGAATCGGGATATTCATCATCGGCGGGGTGATCGTCGCCGGGTTGGTTCTGGCGGGGTTTGCATTTCCGGTGCTGCTGTTCCTGCTGCTGCCTTTGGCGGTCGTCTGGCTTTTCATCGCGCTCGTGCGCGGCACCGGTACTTGATCCACGCGTATCCGGACGCGTGAATTCCATCGTATCGACGGCAGCGATCATTGGGGAGAACGATATGGAAATTACACTTGGATTCGATGTCTACGGCACGCTGATCGATACCCATGGCATCATTGCCGTGCTGGAAAAATATGCCGGCGACAAGGCCGCCGCATTTTCGCGTGCCTGGCGCGACAAGCAGCTCGAATATTCATTCCGCCGGGGGCTGATGCAGAATTACGCAAACTTTGCGGTCTGTACCGGCGATGCTTTCGATTACACGGCAACGCTGATGAATGTGCGGTTCAGCCAGTCCGACAAGGATGAAGTGATCGCCGCATACAGGACCTTGCCCGCCTTCGATGACGCGGAGGAAGGACTGGAGCGGGCCAGGCAATCGGGTTACAGAATGTTTGCATTTTCGAACGGCAGCGCCGATGCGGTTGAGACCCTGCTGAAGAATGCCGGCATCAGGGAATACTTTATCGGCGTGGTCAGCACTGATGAAATGAAATCCTTCAAGCCCAATCCGGGCGTATACAGCCATTTTCTGAGAAGGGCGGGTTCCCCCGGAACCGAAGCCTGGCTGATTTCGAGCAACCCGTTTGATGTGATCGGGGCCGTTTCTGCCGGAATGCGCGCAGCCTGGATAAGGCGCTTGCCGGAAGCCTTGTTCGACCCGTGGGGGATCGCACCGACCATCACCGTCAGCAGCCTGACGGACCTGTCCGGACAGGTCGGCAAAGCGTGTCGCCGTACCTGACCAGGCTGTTTGTCGGACAGCCGGGATGATGAGCATGCGTTCGGCGTGGCTTACTCGAGGCTGACCTGTGGTGCCTGTGCAGGCGATGCTTTGGCCGGCGTGCGCACCAGTAACAGCAGCGGCAGCATCGCGACAAAATTCAGCGTGGCGAACCAGAAACTGTCGATGTAACCGATGTTCTGCGCCTGCTGCATCACGGCTTGCGCCGCGATGTGTATGCCTTGCGGGTCCAGTATGCCCTGGTTGGGCGTGCCCAGATGGAGCGGGGCGAGGTAGCTGAGCAGCGCTGTGTTGTATGGCGTGATCGGTCCGCGCAGCAGACTCCAGTTCTGCTGCATGTCGCGCGAAAAATAGGTGACCAGTATCGAGATGCCCAGCGCGGAACCCATCGCACGGATCAGACTGTAGATGCCCGCGGCCTCGCCGGCGGCCTCCTTCGGCAGCGTGGTAAACGCCAGCGTGGAGATCGGCACGAAGATCAGCCCCATTCCAAAACCCTGCAAGATCATCGGCACGATCAGCTGGTTTGCCGTGATCTCCGAAGTGAAGCCCGTCATCAGGTAGTTCCCGGTGATGCTGCAAATGATGCCGACGAGGATGAAGTTGCGCGGCGGGATTCTGCCGGAGAATTTTCCGACGAACATCATCACGAAGAACGATGCGATTCCGCGCGGCGCCATATACAGGCCGGCCTCGAAAGTCGGGTAGCCGAGGAAGTTCTGCAGGAACAGCGATTGCAGCAGCATGCCGCCGAAGAAGCCGATGCCGATCGTGGTCATGATCAGGCTGGCAACCAGAAAGTTCCGGTCCTTGAATATGCGCAGATCGAACAATGGGTGGTGTTTTCCGGTTAGCGAATAAACGATGAAGAATAGGATGGAAACAGTCGCGACGGCGGCGGCCAAAACCAGCATCGGGGAGCTGAACCAGTCGTCCTGGTTGCCGCGGTCCAGCACCAGTTGCACCGCGCCTATGCCCAGGGCCAGCGTGACGAATCCCGTCCAGTCCATGCGCCTTGCGCGTGTGGGCGTATCGTGCACGTACCGGATCGCTAGGATGAAGGATGCGATGCCGACCGGAAGGTTGATGTAGAACGTCCAGCGCCAGCTGATGTATTCGGTCAGCCAGCCGCCCAGAGTCGGCCCCAGTATCGGCGCGACCATCACGCCCATCGCCCAGATCGCCATTGCCTTGCCGCGCTGTTCACCGGGATAGATCTGCAGCATGATGGATTGGGACAACGGAACCAGCCCGGCACCGAACACGCCTTGCAGGAAGCGGAACAGAACCATCTGTGCGAGGCAGGTTGCCATGCCGCATAGCGCTGAGGAAATCACAAATCCGGCGATGCTGATCAGCAGGAAGCGCTTCTGCCCGATCCGGTCCGTGAAGAATCCGGTGAGCGGCATGAAGATCGCGGAGGCGATCAGGTAGGAGGTGAGCACCCAGCTGATATTGTCCGGCGTGGCGTCGAGCTGGCCCGCCATGTTGGGCAGCGCGACGTTGACGATGGTGGTGTCCAGCACCTGCATGATGGTCGCTGCCATCACCGCAATGCTGGTCAATAACCGGCTGGCGTTCATATTTCTATTTCAGTCGCACGCTGACGGTCGCCGTTGCGCCGATGCGCAGCGGATGACTGGCATCAGTCGCTGCGAGCCTGATGCGCACCGGCACGCGCTGCGCGATCTTGACCCAGTTCCCGGTGGCATTCTGGGGCGGCAGCAGCGAAAAGGCCGTGCCGGTCCCGCCGCTCAGGCTTTGCACTGTCCCCTTGAAGTGCCGGTCCGGATACATGTCGATCCTGATATCCACATTCTGGCCGGGATGGATGCCGTTCAGTTCGGTTTCCTTGAAGTTGGCATCGATGTGGAAGCTGTCGTCGGTAATCAGCGCAAACTGGGGTTGGCCGGCGGCGACCAGCGAACCCGCCGCGAGCGTGACGTTGCTGAGCTGCCCGTCCTGGGCCGCCACGACATGGGTGTGTTTCAGATCGAGTCTGGCCTGATCGATCGCGGCCAGTGCTTTCAGTATGTCGCCGCGCTTGTCGGGATCCTGTGGGACGGAACGTGCCTTGGCAAGCTTGGCATGCGCTTCTTCAAGCCCTGCCTGCAACGACAACAATCGGGTATGCGCATCGTCCAGCGCTTGCTGGGAAAGGAAGTGCCGCGCAACCAGTTCCTGGTCGCGTGCATAGATGGTGCGGGCATTGGCTAGATCGCTTTCGGCCTGCGCCACTTGCGCCCTGGCGACGGAAATTTCCGCTCCGTCCTGGCGTTCCGCCTGCTTCGCGAGCGCCAGATCGGCCCGGGCGCGCGATAAAGCGATCTCGAACGGTTCCGGATCGATGTCGAACAGCGCATCGCCCTTGTGCACATGCTGGTTGTCCCTGATGTATACCGCAGTGACGCGTCCCGAAACCTGTGCCGCCACGTTCACCACATCCGTGTTGATATAAGCGTTTTCGGTGCTGCGGCTAAGCTCCGAGTAGTAGATCAATAAGGCGCCGCCGGACAATACGATCAGCGCCAGCGCAATCAGGATATTTCTTTTGTGAGCCTTTAAAAAATTCATTTGTGCGTTCCTTGCAATTAAGCATTTCTTGCCAGTTTGTCGCGAATACTCTGAAACACCTGCAGCGCGGTGCCGATTTCTTGATTGCCGGAACCGGACAATATCTCCCTGCGCAGTTCGGCGGCGTGGCTGCGGATGTGTTCAACGGCCTTCTTTCCTGCCGCGGACAGGAACAGGTGCTTGACCCGCCTGTCGGTCTCGCTGCCCCGGCGCTTGAGCAATCCTTCATGTTCCATGTGGTCAACCTGCCTGACCAGCGTCGCGGCTTCTATGCCCATGTGCTGTGCCAGTTCGCGGTGGGTGCAGCCATCGTGGCGCGACAGGTGCAGCAGCAGCAGCCAGCGGGAATGGGAAAATCCCGACGGCCGCAGCCGCCGGTCCAGTTCGGTGCGCCAGGCGTGTGCGACCAGATGCAGCGATTCGGCGAATTGTTCGTCCAGTGGCTTCATTTTAACTAGCCTGCTAATAATTAGTAACCTAACTATTTTAATGCGGCTTGGGAGATTTGTCGATAGCCGGGTTGCTGCCGGTCCTAGCGCCGGCATGATCCTGCTCCGCAGGCGCGATTTTCCGGACATTGGCCGGCATGCAGCAGAATGAACAACCGTGCTGCGATTTTCCTTCAGACCCTGCTCAATGGCCGATTGTGGAATGCTATAATTCGCGCCCGTTTAATGGTGCCGTTTCATGTCTGCCGTTTTCAATTTCAAGATCCATCTGTCCGAATTATTCGCGCAGGCGCTGCGCGAGGTTGCCCCAGAACTGGCCGGCAATGGCGCGGAACAAACCGGGATCGTGATCGAGCGGCCCAAGCTCGCGTCCCATGGCGATTACGCCTGCAATTTGGCGATGCAGCTTGCCAAACCGTTGCGCAAATCGCCGCGCGATATCGCTCATGCGCTGATCTCGGCATTGCCCGAATCCGAGGTTATCGGCAAGCTGGAAATCGCGGGAGCAGGCTTCATCAATGTGTTCATTACAACTGCCGCGAAACAGCAGGTGGTGCGCGGCGTGCTTCAGGCAGGTGCGGGCTACGGCCACATCCACCTCGGTGCGGGTCGCATGGTCGGTGTGGAATTCGTTTCGGCAAATCCGACCGGGCCGCTGCATGTCGGCCATGGCCGAGGTGCGGCAGTGGGCGATTGCCTGTGCAACGTGCTGCATGCGGCGGGCTGGAATGTGACGCGCGAGTTTTACTATAACGATGCCGGCGTCCAGATCGACAACCTGACGCGCTCGGTGCAATTGCGCTGCAAGGGCATCACGCCCGACCACCCCTCCTGGCCGGAAGAAGGATACCGCGGCGACTACATCGCGGATGTCGCCGAAGCCTATATGGCGCAGGAAACGGTGGAAGCGGACGACCAGCATGTAAGGGCATCGGGCAACGTGAACGATAGCGAGGCAATCCGTCATTTTGCTGTAGCCTATCTGCGCCGCGAGCAGGACATCGACCTGCGCGCGTTTGGCGTGAATTTCGATGTGTTCGCGCTGGAATCGGCACTGTATGCCGACGGCAAGGTCAAGAAAACCGTCGACCGGCTGATCGCCAGCGGCCACACCTATGAACAGGACGATGCGCTGTGGCTGCGCACAACCGACTTCGGCGATGACAAGGACCGGGTGATGCGCAAGAGCGACGGCACTTACACCTATTTTGTTCCGGATGTTGCCTATCATCTGGACAAGTGGCGGCGCGGTTTTACCCGCGTCATCAACGAGCAGGGCGCGGACCACCACAGCACGATCACGCGCGTCAGGGCGGGATTGCAGGCGCTGGATGAAGGCATCCCGCTGGGCTGGCCGGATTACGTGCTGCACCAGATGGTGACGGTGCTGCGCAGCGGCCAGGAGGTCAAAATTTCCAAACGCGCGGGCAGTTACGTCACGCTGCGCGACTTGATAGACGAAGTGGGGTGCGACGCGACGCGCTATTTTCTTGCGGCGCGCCATCCGGATACCCAGCTGGTGTTCGATATCGATCTGGCCAAATCGAAGAGCAACGACAACCCAGTGTATTATATCCAGTATGCCCATGCGCGCATCAGCGCGTTGCTGGCTTTATGGGAGGGTGAGCGAAATACCCTGCTTGGGGCGGATGTCGGCCTGCTGGACAGCGAATACGAGACGGCGCTGCTGCAACGTCTGATCGACTACCCGCAGGTGATCGAGAATGCGGCACAGGACCTCGCACCGCATCTTGTCGCGTTCTATCTCAGGGACTTGGCGGCCGATTTCCACAGCTACTATAATGCCTCGCGCTTTCTGGTCGAAGACAAGTCGGTCAGTTCGGCAAGGCTGGCACTGGCTGCCGCGGTGGCACAGGTGATACAGAACGGGCTGGCCTTGCTGGGTGTGAGCGCGCCCGAAAAAATGTAAATTGAAAATCTGCGATGAAACCGAACGATTACAGGAAAACGAATCTAAGCAGCATGAACCGGGATAGCGGCAACAAGTCGGCAGCGCAGCGCAAGAGCGCAAATACATTATTGGTCGGCATTCTTGCCGGGATGGTGATCGGCGTCGCCATGGCCGCAGCCGTAGCCTGGTTCATGAAAAGGTCACCCAGCCCGTTCGTGAACCGTGAACAGCCGGCTCTGGCCGTGCCGCAGCCTGAATCGGCACTTCCCGCAATTCCGTTGGAGCAAGCACCGGCCAAGACAGGCGATGACAAGCAGCGTTTCCAGTTTTACAAGATACTGACCGACAAGCAGAAGGGTCCGGCAGTCCCGGCCGATCAGGGCAGGCAGGTGAAACCCCTGATCCCTGTTTTTCAGCCGCAGATACTGCAGGCCGGCTCATTCCCGAATCCGACCGATGCAGAAAATCTCAAGGCAAAACTGGCGTTGCTTGGCGTGGAATCCAGCATCCAGTCAGCGACAATCAAGGACAAGGGGGTGTGGTATCGCGTGCGTCTGGGACCGTATAAAACTGCGGATGAAATGAACAAGACGCGCGGATTTTTGAAACAAAACGGGGTGGACAGCACTCCGATGCGTGTTCAATAGTCGCAATTTCAATCAAAAGAGGAGCGGTGCATGAGGAGCTTGATACGGAGTCTGATCGTGGTGGCAACACTGCTGGCAAGCGGAACGGCATTGGCCGAAGCGCAACTCGGCAGGGATTACACCCTGCTGAACCCGCCGCAACCGACCAGCACAAAAAAAATCGAAGTGCTTGAGTTTTTCTTCTACGGTTGCCCGCATTGCTACCATCTGCATCCGATGCTAAGCGCGTGGGAAAAGACCATGCCCAGGGATGTGAAGCTGACTTTTGTGCCCACCGTATTCCGTGATTCATGGGAACCGATGGCATACACCTATTACGCGCTGGAAAGCATGGGCAAGGTGAAGCAGTTGCACGATGCGCTGTACCGCGCCTGGAACGAGGACAACTTGGTTCTGGTTGATGAGGACAAGATTGCCGACTTTGTCGCCAAACAGGGCGTCGACCGCGAAAAATTCACCGCCGCATACAATTCTTTCGCGATGAAGAGCATGGTCACGCGCGCCGAACAGATGATACGCAGTTATGGCATCAACGGCACGCCAACGCTGGTGGTGGACGGCAAGTACGTGATCGAGGGACTGGAGCCCGCAGACACCATCCGCGCGTTGAAGCAGGTGATCGTGATGGCGCGCAAGACCCACGGCAAATAGCCGGCTTCCGGACCGCCATCCGGACATCTGCCCCAGACGATGATTTTTGAAGTGCCGTTAAATGTGGTTGGCCGGACATTCTACTGAACATGCAAAAGACGCATGTCAAGTCGATGGTCATCACCGGCGCATCAAGCGGCCTCGGTCTGGCGCTGGCGCGCCATTATCTCGAGCGCGGTGCGACTGTCGCCGCCATCGCCCGCCGCGGCGAGTTGCTGCAAGGTCTTGAAGCAGAATTTCCCGAACAGGTATTTTGCTACGCGCTGGATGTGCGCGATGCCGCCGCATTGCAGGCAGCGGCACAGGATTTCATTGCGCATCATGGTGTGCCGGACATCGTAATTGCCAATGCCGGTGTCAGTATCGGCACGCTGACCCGCCATGCCGAAGACAACGAGGTGTTCCAGCATGTCATGGACATCAATGTGATGGGCGCAGTGAAGACTTTTCAGCCGTTCGTGGAAGCGATGCGCGCTGCAGGCCGCGGCCGGCTGGTCGGCATCGCCAGCGTCGCGGGCTTCCGGGGCCTGCCG
>JBAUQH010000012.1:0-5225 GCA_049580605.1 Gallionella sp.
GCCATCGTAAGTGCAAGGGCTGAGCTAAATTACATCCGTTTACCGGGGGATTTATCCCGCTTGGATATTGCAAACATGCTCACTCGTAAAGTCCCGACCCAGCCGGACGTACTTGTTCAACTGAATAAAGGACCGCAGATGATTTTGAGGATGAATGCGTTGACTGATGCGCTATAAAGGATAAAGATCATGACGAAACCTCTTTCAACGAGAATAGTATGAGCAACACCGAAAATCCTAATGCAATTCGCAGCCGCATCTGGCGCGAAGAAGCCGAACCCGACAATCCTTTCGCGACCCGCGTTGCCTATTGCCGTGGATACGATGTTTACGGTGAGATGCTGGGGCAGGCGCGCTGGGTTGAAATGCTTTACCTGCTGTTCCGCGAAGAAGCGCCAACGGCAGCGCAAGCGGATATGCTGGAAGCGCTGGCAGTGGCACTGGCCAATCCCGGCCCGCGTGATTCGTCCGTGCATGCTGCCATGTGCGGAGGCGTTTGCGGCTCGACAGCGGCTGCCTCTCTGATGGCCGCACTGGCGGTAGGCGCAGGTCAATTTGCGGGGGGGCATGAAGTATTTCTGGCGATGGAAGGCTGGGCGGCATGCGGCACCAACCTTGAAGGATGGCGCAAGCGGCTCGGCGGGTTGGAGGCAATTCCGGGCAGCATCTGGCCGACACCGGAACACCCGCCGGGTTTCGATCCTTATGGCGTCGGCACAGCCACTTCGGTGAAGCAAACACTTGCCTGCCTGGTTCGCTACAGCGCGGGAGCATACATGGCATGGTTGCAGCAAAACCTGCCAGTTCTGGAAGCGGCGGCGGGCTGCCCCCTCGCTATGTCGGGCGTGGCCGCAGCTGCGCTTGCCGACATGGGTTTTACACCTGAGCAAGGCGAGATGCTGCACTTGCTGTTGCGCCTGCCAGGCGCGGCAGCGCATGCGCTGGAACAGCAACCCCTAGGGTACAAGAAATTCCCTTTCGGCACCGTGGAACTGGAAAGCGAACCAACAGGGGGGGAAGCATGAACTTGCGTGCCAACGGCCCAGCCCTGCTGCAGGAAAACGTCGGCGTGTTGAAAAGCCGCATGGGGACTTTTTATCCCGGCAGTCACGTGATCTATCGCGGCCACGACCTGCACAAGGACTTGAAGGACATGGACTGGGTCGAGCTTTATCTGTTCGGCATCACAGGGCGCCGCTTTACCAGGGAGCAATTGCGGCTGTTGCATTCCATCTGGACCTATACCAGCTACCCGGATGTTCGCCTGTGGAACAACCGGGTGGCGGGATTGGCAGGCAGTTCCCGCAGCACCGGGACGTTGGGCTTGTCGGCGGCAGTGGCAATTTCCGAGGCTTCGATCTTCGGGCAAGGTTCGTGCATGCGTGCGATAGATTTCCTGATCCGCACCCGCCGTCAGTTGGATGAGGGGGGTGATCTTGAAGAATGCATAAGGCTTGAACTGGAATTGCACCGCAGCGTCTCCGGCTATGGCCGACCCCTGGTCAATGCGGATGAACGTATTGAACCCTTGTTGGCACTCGCCAGGAGTCTGGGGCTGGATCAAGGACCATATCTGCGCTTGGCGCTGGACGTGGAAAAGAAACTGCTTGCCGGCCGATGGCGCATGAAAATGAATTATGCTGGTGTTGTCTCTCCATTGGTTGCAGATATCGGTCTTACACCGAGTGAGTATTACTTGTTTGCTTTTCCGGCCTTCCTGGGCGGAATGCCGCCTTGTTTTATTGAAGCATCGCAGCGCCCAGAAGGTACGCTGTATCCGCTTGCTTGCAGCGACATTCTGTACGAAGGGCGGTCTCAGCGAATCTGGCGCGGAACAGGCTTGAGTTAGAGGTTAATGTGCTGGGTTAGAAATGAACGTTGACAAGTAAGAAGGGGAGATCAGCGATGCAAACATTGAACCGTCGAACACTCTGCGCGTTTGTGGCATTGGCCTGGATCGGCTCTGCTGCTGCAGCTCAGACCACCGAAGAAGATTTGGCGCTGGCCTATGGCGACAAATCCATGATCAGCATTGCCACCGGCAGCACACAACCTATCGCGCGCGCGCCGGCCGCGGCGACCGTGATTACCGCCCGTGACATCGCCGCCATGGGCGCGACGGACCTGAACCAGGCGCTGGAAAGCGTGCCGGGACTGCATGTTTCCATGTCGAATGCCGGCATGAATCCAATTTACGAATTTCGCGGCATTGCCACCAAGAACAATCCGGAAGTCCTGATTCTGGTCAATGGCATTCCGATCACAAGTGTGCTTTGGGGCAATCGAGGCGAGGTTTGGGGCGGCATGCCGCTGGAAAATGTGGCACGCATCGAGGTAATACGCGGGCCGGGGTCGGCATTGTATGGCGCCGATGCCTTCGCCGGGGTGATCAATATCATTACCAAGACTGCGGCGGATATCAACGGAACTGAATACGGGTTGCGTGCCGGCAGTTTCAACAGTCGCGATGCGTGGGCGCAGTACGGAGGCCAACTTGGAGCATTTGACGCCGCATTCTATTTGGGGGCCGGGAAAACCGATGGACAGAAAGGCATCATCCAGCAGGATGCGCAATCAGCATGGGACAGAGTTTTTGCTACGAATGCATCGCTCGCTCCCGGGCCGGTCAACGACGAAAGCAAGGGAATAGATGCACGCGCCGATTTGTCCCATGAAGCGTGGCGTTTACGTGCGGCATATCAAAATCGCGAAGTAGGTGTCGGCACCGGTGTCGCCGGGAGTCTGGATCCCAATGGGCTCGGGCATGCTTCCAGGCTGTTTCTGGATATGAGCTATGAAAAAGCAAATTGGGCGCCTAATTGGGATGTGTCCGGGGTTGCCGGTTTTTACAATATCAAGGAATACGGCGACCCAGCCTACACGCTCTTCCCTGCAGGCGCCTTTGGCGGGGCGTTCCCCAACGGCATGATCGGCAATCCAGAACATTCCGAGCGGCATACTCATGCCAGCGTTTCAGCCTTCTATACCCGCTTTGACCAGCATCGAATTCGCATCGGCACAGGATACCGGATAGAGGATATGTACGAGATCCATGAAACCAAAAATTATGATGCGCTATTTCAACCACTACCTGGCGGATTAACCGATGTTAGCGGCAATCCGGCCCTGGTCTATTTGGAGCCGCACACTCGCAACTTGTCCTATGTATTTGTACAGGACGAATGGAGTTTTGCAAGAGACTGGGCGCTGACTGCGGGCGTGCGGCATGACCGCTATTCGGACTTCGGCGGTACCACCAATCCGCGCCTCGCTCTGGTGTGGAATGCGGCCTACAACATCGTGGTCAAGGCAATGCACGGAACCGCTTTTCGAGCCCCTTCCTTCGCCGAGCTTTATGCCATCAACAATCCGGTTGCTACCGGCAATCCCAACCTGAAACCGGAGACCATTACGACGGATGAACTGGCATTTTCCTGGCAGCCTGTAGCCAGGCTACAAAACAATCTGAATTTCTTCCGTTACCGTATGCGCAACATCATTCTTCCCGCAATTCCGTACCAGAATACCGGCGACCAGGTGGGGCGTGGTTTTGAAATTGAGTCTACGCTGGATGCCACCAGCAATTTGCGTCTGACTGGCAATTTTTCCTTGCAGCATTCCATCGATCAGACTACCGGTCTGGATGCAGGCATGGCTCCGCACCGACGCTTGTATGCCCTCGCTAACTGGCGTTTTGCGCCACTATGGCATGTCAGCGCCAAGGCCAATTATGTGGCAGATCGGATGCGGGAGCCGGGCGATACACGGCCTAAAATTCCGGACTACACTTTGGTGGACTTGAACTTGAAACGTGAAAGTTTTGCCGGCAATTGGGATATAAGTGCCATGGTGACTAATCTGTTTAATCGCGATGCCCGGGAGCCGACTTTTCAATCGGTGGGTATAACGGTACCCGGCAACCCCAATACACTTTCGGATCTGCCGCTCCCGGGACGCGCTTTTTTCCTGCAATTCCAGCACAAGCTCTGATCCTGAATGGCAATGAGTGGAATGTGTGCGGCCAAGCATGATCCTATTCAAGCACTTCATGATTAGCTGGACGATAAGGGGCGCTGTTTTTACGGATGGCGAGAATCAACTCATCGGCGTCAGCGGCGATTTTGACGAGAGCGGGCCGGTTTCTTGGCCTGTTTGTTTAAATTGAAGGGGCAGGATGTTTGTCTTTAAAAAGGTTAATGGAAGTAAACTCTCCACTGGTTCACGGAACCTGCACATGCGGCTGCTTTCCTTTTGTATAAAGGATCTTGATTCCGGAAGTTTCAGCGTATGGACGAGTATTGTGAAGCAATCTTCCAACAAGCTATGGTTAAGTATCAGTCCTCAGGGTGCGGCGGGTTTCACGGTGAACCAAAAATCCTTACTTATCGCCCGTTTCAATGGATTCGATCATACTTGGGCGTGATTTGCTTACCAATCATAATGGTGCGTGGAATTCACCCGACAAAAATCCGCAGCACGTGGAAATATACGAATCCAGGAGCAGACAAGCTGCGCTGATGAAACTAGTAGCCATTCCATTAAGCTACCCAAATACGGCAGCCAAGTGGCTGCTTAAGTTGCTGGGTATAGTGTTGCTTGCCGCCTCTCAGCTGCTTGTCACTACGCCGGCATGGGCGGAAGGGGAAGCCCAGATCGCGGTGATCTTTCCTGATATCGGCGAGCCCTATCGGGATATATTCACGGAAATAATTTCAGGTATCGAAGACAATACCGGTGCGCAGGTATCGAGTTACCCGGTGAATTCTGATACCAACATCAGCGCGCTGCAAAACAGCCTGAATCTCCGGCACACTAAAGTGGCTATCGCGCTGGGTCGGCAGGGCATGAAAACCGCGGAATTGCTGAACAATCACGTAAGGTTAGTGGTGGGTGGGGTGCTGACATTACCTGAGAATGGGTTCGACGAACTGCCCGTGATCAGTCTGGCGCCGGACCCCGCGCTGTTGTTCGCCCGAATGAAGGCACTGATGCCGACCATGAAACGCGTGTACGTTGTCTATGACCCGAATTTCAACAGCTGGCTGATCGCATTGGCCGAAGCGGCTGCTAAAAACCAGGAGCTGGAGCTGGTGGCTTACAAGGCGCAGGATCTGCGCAAGGCAGTGGGTTTCTACCAGAAAATTTTTTCCCAGGCTGATGGCCACACTGATGCATTATGGTTACCCCAGGATCCAACCACCGTGGAAGAAAGTTCGATCCTGCCT
>JBAUQH010000013.1:0-12148 GCA_049580605.1 Gallionella sp.
GTTCCAGCCTGTATGGCGCGCAACTGGCCGCGGCCCTCGGACTGCCCTACGCTTTCGCGTCGCATTTTGCACCGGAACAGATGATGCAGGCGATCGCGCTGTATCGAGCCACCTTCAAGCCATCCGCCCAACTGGAAAAACCCTATGTGATGCTGGGTTACAACGTATTCGCGGCGGATACGGATGAAGAAGGACAACTGCTTGCAAGCTCGATGCAGCAGGCTTTCGTCAACTTGCGCAGCGGCTATCCCAAGCGCCTGCAGCAGCCGCAACGGGGATACCTTGACACCATCCCGCCGCATTTCCGCGACATGCTCGACGATGTGCTTTCCTGCGCGGCGATCGGTTCGCCCGAAACGGTCAGGCGTTCATTGCAGGAATTCATCGAGCGTACCGGCGCGGACGAATTGATGATCACCTCGCAAATCTTCGATCATACCGCCCGCCTGCGCTCCTACCGGATCACCGCAGACCTGCGTACTGCGCCGGATTGAGTGGATGCACCCGGGCTGGAAAAGGCGGGGTCGAATTGCCGACCGGGTGATGGAACCAAATCGGAAACACCCAGTCAGACCAACGCCCTGAGCGTTGTGGGCAACATTTTTTACTCCAAGGAGATTAAAGATGGCTGAAATGACTGAGCAGGACAGGCACTATAATATGATCGGCGGCATGGTGATGACAGGCTTGGCAATTCTGGCGGGGGTTGCGCTGGCAATTGCATGCTGGGCCGGTCTGACTTAGGATGCATCAGGGGATGCAACTGGCCTGTATCAAGACAGCCGGTGATAAGCCGGCTTTTTCAACTCGATAGAAATGTCAATCAAATGAATCAAATTCTGCAATACCTGAAACAGAACGGCGAAAGACTTGATGCCGAAATCGCGGAAGCAGCCGGTCTTTCGCTTTCCAAAACGCGCCACTACCTGGAAGAATTAGCCGCCAGGGGCGAGGTCGTTGCCTACCATTCGACCCGCTTCGAGGATGGCGAGAAAATCATCGGGATACGCTGCAGGCTGGCCGGAATCACGCCACCCGCGGCACCCGGGCGCAAATCGAAAGCGTCGAAAGCCTCTTAATTTCTTGATTTCTTGCCGATATTCAGACGCTTGCCCGGCCATTGCAGGCGGGCCGCGCTGAATTCCGGAAGCTTCCGGCGATGAGAACAGCCTGCGCGATTCCGCCTGCACACCCTGTACGCAAGGGATTGGCGGCTTGCGCCGGTTCATTTCCTGAATAGCCATAACAGTATGGACAGCACCACGGAAATAAGGATGCCGGTCGTTATCGGTGCGTAAAAACTGAATCCCTTGCGCTCGATATAAAAATCGCCGGGAAGATGTCCGATGCCCATCCTGGACAGCCATGGCCATGCGATTCCGGCAACGATGAAAACGATGCCGATGGTGACCAGCCATCTCGTCATTCCGCCCTCCTCCGTATTGCCCGCTTCCGTGTTTCAGGCATCAGCAACCCGTGGCAGATGAAAGTTGCAGGTTGTTATGCTCGGCCTTCAGCGTCTTGTCTATCCTGACCCGCAGGCAACGCGCCTCGGTCTTGCCATCGGTTTCGGTCGACACCTTGAATACGGTGGTTTCCTCATTGGACACGACGAAGGTATGCGTTTCATTCGTGTTGATCTTCGCCGGGGGCCACAGATCCGAGATCGCGCTGCAATGCACGATGTCCTTGCACAAATCCAGCTCCGCGGGCCGGCCCAGGTCGTTGATCAGGTTAATCTTCGCAACATGCGCTTCGGGTTCCGAACAGGCCGGGAGGATGCACAGCGGCAACAGGGCCGTAAAGGCCAGGATAAATTTCGGCATTCGTTTCATTTCACCCCTCAGCAGTTGCAATTTTTTCTTTGGACTTGGTCATGCATTCCGTGATTTAAGTTCCGCGGCCGGTTCCCGGCACCGATAATACTCAGTCTAACCGAAAGCCGCATTTGCGTTCGCCGGCCAGTACAATACGCGAATCATAACGCCGTGGGACAAACCGACAAATGAAAATGAACGACATGCTGATATCCGATCCCGAAACCCGACTCGTCGTGAACGAGGGTGAAATTCTCGGCCAGCTGCTGCAGCTGCAGGGTGCAACGGTGCTGGAACTGGGCTGCGGAAAGGCGGAGAAGACCCGCATCGTCGCGCAACGGGCAGCTTCGGTGCTGGCACTGGAAGTCGATCAAATACAGCTCGCGAAAAACCTCGCCGTCACCGACCTGCCCAATGTGCGCTTTGCGCATGGCGGCGCAGAGGAAATTCCCGCGCCGGATGCGAATTTCGACATCGTGATGATGTTCAAATCGCTGCATCACGTGCCCGCCAAACTGATGGACCGCGCTTTTTCCGAGATACGCCGGGTGCTGAAACCGGGCGGCACTGCATACATCTCGGAACCGGTCTATGCGGGCGAATTCAACGAAGTCCTGAAGCTCTTTCATGACGAACGGGCGGTGCGCGAGGCGGCTTTCGCGGCGGAGAAACGCGCGGTTGCGTCGGGCCGACTGGTGCTGGCAGCACAGAAATTCTTTCTGCAGCCGATGCACTTTGCAGACTTCGCGCAGTTCGAGGAGCAGGTGCTCAAGGTCACCCACACCGAGCACAGGTTGTCCGACGAAACCCATGAAAAGGTACGTGACAGATTCAACGGCCACATGGCTGCCGATGGCGCAACTTTCCATATGCCGATGCGAGTCGACCTGCTGCGCAAGCCCTCCGTGTAATCGAACCGGCATTCCCGATCAACCTTGCTGGGTGATATCCGTCCCTTTTCAGCCATCACCTTAACCGGGGAACGAATAATGAAGAAAATAATGCAGACTTGTCTGTTGGCCGCTTCCCTGATCCTGGCCGCCCGGAACTGTGTCGCTGACGGGGACACGCGAATCAGGGTGGATTTTCCCGCCATGATGAAAACCCACATGCTGCGCAGCATGCGCGACCATCTGCTGGCGGTGCATGATATCCAGGCAGCGCTCGCAAAAGGCAAGCTTGACCAGGCCGGCGAGATCGCGGAATCCCGTCTCGGCATGAGCTCGCTGGATTCCCATGAAGCCGCGCATATGGCACCCTTCATGCCCCAGGGAATGCAGGCCATCGGCACTGAAATGCACCACGCTGCGAGCCGCTTTGCGATGACGGCCAGCGAAGGCGATTTGGCCAGCTCGCTGGCTGCGCTGTCCCGGGTCACCGAACAATGCGTGACCTGCCACATGGCCTACCGGGTTAACTGATCTGCCCGACTGGTGATTTGCCGGCACTGAATTTTTGGGTTGGCCCCTTGATTTTTGACTGACGGCACGTCACAGTTAGCCTGCAACGCCGTAATCCCTGCGCCGCCGCAAATTTACGGCGCCAGTCAAAACCAAACAGTCAAACCCAATCTGAACAGGGGGCCTACATATGAACACCAGAACGATTGCAATAACCGCAGTGTGCCTGTTTACAGTTGCTGCCGGGAATCCGGCTTACGCCGCAGCCGGTACCGGTCAGCCCTTGACAGTCAACATCAAGCGCCTGTCGCTGGATACCGCGATGCGTATCGGAAAGGCCGCGATCGACAAGTGCCGCAAGGAAGGAATTTCGATTACCGTCACCGTCATCGACCGCGGCGGACATCCGCAAGTCGTGTTGCGCGATACCCTGGCCATGGACGTCTCGATACCGGTCAGCCTGAAAAAGGCCTACACCGCGATGGAATTCAATTCGCCGACCTCCGCAATGGATGATCGCTTCACGGGCGCCTACAACGTGCCGAAGATTGACGAATTGCTGATATCGGCCGGCGGCATTCCGATCAACATCGCCGGCAACATCATGGGCGGCATTGGCGTCAGCGGGGCCCCTTCCGGGCTGACCGACGAAGCCTGCGCGAAAGCCGGACTGGCGGCGGTGCAGGACGACCTTGAGATGGAATAGCCGGCTGCGCCACGGCAGCGCGGCTCATTGACCAGTGCATTTCATTGATAGGATTCAAACGATGCCGCCAGCCCGACAGACCAGGCATGGCGGTAATACTGGGTCACGTTCACGTTGTATCCGGTTTGCGCCCACAGGATGATGGGCAGGCCCATCAGGTTGCTGAGCGGGGTAAAGCCCAGTTCCGCGCGTAACGTATTCCAGTGCGCGATATCGCGATAACCGGTGGTGTAGAACAGGCTTGCCCCCTTGAACCAGCTCCAGTCGACATCGCGCGTGACTTTGAGACGTATGCCGTCGACCTGGCTGATGTGGGTGATCGGACGCGGCGCTTCCCACGGGAAATATTCCTCGCTGCCCTTCTGCAGCAAGCCATAGGACAGGAAATATCTCAAGTCGATATCCATTGCGTTCCTGCCTTCTGCCTCAAAATGAAGGTGCCGCCGGTATGACAGGTAATCCCAGCCGCGGCTGATGTAATCCTGCGCGACCGCGGGACCGCCCACGCTCGCCGCAGTTGAATTGAACACCGCAACGGAATCGACATACTGGCCATTCGATTCGTGCGCATAACCGATATCGTAATAGTCCTGCTTGCTGTCTGCGGTACCCAGTTTTTCGCCGGTGGACTTCGACGTATAGACACGGAAGTACAATTTTGGATTGAACTGCTTGGTCACGACAGGAGAAGAATGGCGCGTTGAGCCGCTGTACTGACCCATCCGCGCCGTAAAGGAAAAAAACGGCAGCATGTCGAACTTGTGCCCTTCCTGAAGCGCCTCGTAGAACAGCGGATAGCGCAACGACACGGTGAAATCCATGAAACATGAATGTTCATAGCTGTCGCGCGTGCATCCCAGCCTGTTGGGTTCATCGGAAGAAAGCAATGCCAGCGGATTGGCTTCATGCTGCATCGGTTTGCCGCTTTTTGCAGGTTCCCCGCCATGGCCGGACGCGGGAAACCAGAGCGCAGCCGACAGGATCGCGAAACGCATGCCGCGCATTATTTTCACCATAAGAAATCCCGAAACACCGATAACGTTGTGCTTTGCATCAACGCATATTCGAACCGCGCAGCCGCATTTTATCCCGAATCCGATCGGCCAAGCTCCCCCGCTGCAGGAACGATACAAGCGCCGGCAATGCGCCAAAAACAGACGCTGTATTGATCTCCTGAATTAATCCCGCTGTTCCAATTTCCCCCGAACCACCTGGATATGCGCACTGCCCAACATATGGTAGCGGCGAATTTGACGATTCAGAGGCCACCATTCGTATAGAAATATCTGCAGCGGACGCCACATGGCGACCCAGCCTACGATCGTCAGACTCTCGCGCGCGATCGAGTAACCGGCGTTGGAAACTGATCTGCCTATGACATTGGCTGCAATCAGGCACAGCGAGACAAAGACGAGGCCAATGACAAAACTCGTGCGACCGTCTCGCATAAGTCGCCTTAATGCGCTGCGCGCGCGCTTGGCTTTGTAATTGAAGTGGTTATGTATCGCGCCGGCCAGCAGCTCGGTGGGATCGTCCTGCGGCCATTGTTCAAGATCGATGGTTATATGAAATCGGCTGCCGGCAACATATCCTGACGCCCAGGTTTCGATAAAAGCCTCCGCTTCGGGATCAAGTGCCTTGTTCAGGAACGGCGTCGGGTCCATCGAGTTGAATAATTGCCCGATCTCGCGCAAATGTAACGCAAGGCGATGGGCAGGGACGGCTTTTGCAGATTTGATCATCGTAAATTCGGGCGATTATCCGGGTTTTGTGCGTGCGGCTCGAATTGTATTTCTGCCGCTATAATATCCGACCTTGCCCGTTTCCATACTGATTGGCAAGTTCGCAGAATCAAGGGAAACGGCACCACGAAGCTGATTGATGACTTGCAAAGGACCGGCTCTATGCGTATCGGCTTTATCGGCATCGGCAACATGGGCAGCGAAATGGCCCGCCACCTGCTCGCCGCCGGGCATACGATCACAGGCTACGCGCGCGGCGCGGGTTCGCGCGAACGCGCGACCGGCCTTGGCCTGGAGATAGCCGACACGCCCGCCAAAGTCGCGGCAGCCAGCAAGGTGGTGTTTACCATCGTGACCGCCGGCAAGGATGTCGAAACACTCGCGCTCGGTCCGGACGGGCTGGTGCACGGCGCGCGGCCCGGGCTGATCCATGTCGACATGAGCACGATCTCGCCGGCCATCACGCGCAGCGTCGCTGCTCAGCTGCGCAAACGCGGCATTGCGATGCTGGATGCGCCGGTCTCGGGCGGCGTCGCGGCGGCAAAGACCGCGTCGCTGACCTTCTTCGTCGGCGGCGAGTCCGGGAATTTCGAGCAGGTGCGGCCGCTGCTGGAACAGATGGGCAAGGCGATCTTCCTGATGGGTCCGGCCGGCACCGGGCAGGTCACCAAGCTTGCCAACCAGATTTGCCAGCTTGCCAATTTGCAGGGCACGGCCGAAGCGCTGCTGTTTGCGCAGGCGCAGGGTGCGGACGCAGGCAAGGTGCGCGAAGCGGTGATGGCCGGCTATGGCGGCAGCCGCATGCTCGACGTGCTCGGCAAGAAAATGGTGGAACGCGACTTCGCGGCGGGCATCGTCGCCGCGCTGCACCACAAGGACATCGGTGTCGCGCTCGACATCGCACACGAGGCCGGCCTTGCGCTGCCGGTCACCGCGCAGGTGATGCAGCAATTGAATGCGCTGATGGGCAGCGGTTTCGGCGAACAGGACACCAGTTCGCTGCTGCTGGTGCTCGAACAGATGGCGCGGAAAAAATAGCAAAGCCGGTTATCGGCGGACCCGGACCCAATTCTTGCGGCAGTGCGGACCCGAAAATACCCGTTGCCGATTGCGGCTGCGCGGGACCGGTTTATCTTGCCTGCCAGCTCACACCCACCGCCATTTCGATTACATGATATTTCCCGCCGGAAAAATCGCCATGGCTGTACCGGATCTGCGGTTCCAGCATCAATTGCCCGGAGATCGGATATTCGTATCCGGTTCCGACAAACCAGGATCCGCCGTTGTCGCGCCCGCTGGCCGCCGGGGTGTTGTTTGCATATGACGTGATTCCCGCGCCGCCGGTAACAAAAACCGGCGAATCGTCCATCGGTAAATAATGGATGAATGCCGAGAAGTTGCTGATCGATTCGCCGCTGGAGGGGTCGTTGAAGTTATATGACTTGAGCGTCCAGCCGTTGAATTCGACCCCGATCAGCGCCCGGGAAGTCGTTGCATATCCCGCCCTGAAACCCAGTGCCAGCGCATTCTTCGAACGGCCGGTGCCGTTGTTTGCATCCAGGCTGACGTGCCCCAGCCCGGCCCATCCTCCGAACAGGAATTTACCGGGTTTCAGATACGTTTCGGCAAATGCAGGCTGCGGCTGCATGCCGATGCAGCACAGCAACAGGCTTGCGGCAAAAACCCCGCCCCGTCGAATTGCGCTCATTCGGACACCCCCTTATCGGATAATGTGTATCCGCCGATGAAATTTACAGTCGGTATTCGTGTTCTGAAACATAGGCTGATTATCCTATATACCTGCAGCCGGACAAGGGTGTGCATTTATTGCGCAAATGCCGCTTCATTACCCTGCGAAGGTAATGGCAAATGAAAAATTCAGCCACGCCAGCCTGGCTGTGTTGCTGTCTGGCATGGTCACGAGGCTTTCCGCAGGCCTGGCTTGCGGATTCCGAACCGATCTGCCGGCAAGGCGGAATTTTCCGGGCGGTGGTCCCGGCAATTTTCTGTGGCTGTCGTGATGGTTCCGCCAGGGTAATATAGCGTACGCAGGCAAAGCACTTGGCATACTGGCAATCGGGATAATGTCGCGGCGATTGCCTTCCAGTAATCGATCATCCGGGAGAAACACATGGCAACAGCAACGGTGAAAGTGGAACAAATCAGCAGCACGGCATCGAAAGGAGATGCGCGCGGACACGAAATTGTCATGGACAGGCCCGAGGCGAAGGGCGGCACCAACCAGGGCATGATGGGCGGCGAAGCGTTGCTGGCCGGTCTGGGCGGTTGTTTCATGAGCAACTTGCTGGCGGCAGCGAGGGCCAGGAACATCGAATTGACCGATGCCCGCGCAGATATCGAAGGGGATATGGCCGATGCGCCGTCGCGCTTTATCGCGATCCGCATGTCGGTATCCGCCCGCTGCAACCCGCCGGAGGAACTGAACAAACTGGTCACGATCGCCGAACGCGGCTGTATCGCGGCCAATACTTTGCGCACAGCGGTCGATCTGAGCATCAAGTTGGTCTGATCTACAAGATTGCCGGCGCATGAATTTGGTTCGGGTATCAACGTGATCCGGGCCGGTTCGCCGGATCGCCTAACCGGCCCGCTTCAATAACCAGAACATGATCCACGCACCGACGATCGCGCCGATAATGAATATCTGGATGCCGCCGGCCGGATGCGTTTCGGGCCGGGTGTTTTGCGGGGCCGTTTGCTGCGATTCCCATTCGCGGATTATCCGCCTGGCCTCCTCGTAATCCGCCTCGTTCACCAGAACGCGCACCAATCCCATCGCCTGCAGCCCGCCGACCCCGCCCTGCAGATATTCGCCCTCGATTCGTCCCGTGATACGCTGCTGCGCGAGCAGGTCCAGGATCATGTGGGCGTCCAGCCCGGTAGAAGCTTCATATACGCTTTTCATGGATGATCGATCAGGCGAACCCGTCACGCCAGCAGCAGGTAAAGCGCGGTAGCCAGGGAAAACACCGAAATCATCACGGCCAGGGTGGCGAATACCAGCACCCACTGGTGGCGCCTGTCCGCAAGCATTGCACCCTTCTCCAGCGCCGCGACGGTATTCTGCAGCTGGACTGCCAGTTCCTTGATATGCGCATCGTTCGCGGATGCGGCCGCCTGGAGTTCGGTTACCTGCTGTTGCAGCAATGCCGTCTGGCTGGCGGCCGTATCGCCGCTTTTGTTGGTAAAAACCGGCGCGGCGGCCGAGACGATCGTGCCGACATAGGGCAAAACAGACTTGATTACGGGGAGCAGCCAGCCAGGCATGGTTGTATCCTAACGGTTTTGGTGCGGACCTGCCGGTCGGCACGGTTGAAAACAGGGCAAAGCGGTTCTGTCAGTTATACCGGAATCGTCCGGAATACCGCAATTTTTCCCGATATAAAACCGGTTCGCAGCAGAATCACGGCATGTCAGGCTTCGTTGCGCGCAAATTTCGTGATTGTGCAACGTTTCCGGATTGCAACGGTTTTGTCATGTAATCGATACAGACTTCCCAGATAGGATAATATATCGAACTCGGCCCTCTTAAAACTGTCCATCCGCTTCGTTGGGCAGCTTATAACCGGATATGCAAATGAAAATCAAACTAAACTGGATACTGCTGGCAATTGCGCTTGCCGCATTCAATGGCGCGCAGGCAACCGCGCAGCTGATGCCGCAGGAACAGCAGGCGCAGGCGGCGCTGTTGTCGGCCAAAGTGCTGGGTCACTACAGCTATCGCAACATTCCGCTCGACGACCGTCTTTCCTCGCAAATATTCGACAACTACCTGAAACAGCTCGATGGCGAAAAGATCTTCTTCCTGCAGGCCGACATCGACCAGTTCGCCTATGCGCGCAACAAGCTCGATGATGCGATCCTCAACGAGAACCTGAGCATCCCGTTCGGCATATACAACCTTTACCAGCAGCGCATCGCGGAACGATTCGTGTATGCACGTTCGCTGCTGAAAAAGGGATTCGATTTCAGCAAAAAGGAAAGCTACCAGTTCACCCGCAAGGATGCACCCTGGGCGAAATCCGAGACCGAGCTGAATGACCTGTGGCGCAGGCGCGTCAAGAACGACTGGCTGCGCCTCAAACTGGCCGGCAAGGACAGAAAAAACATCGTCGAAACGCTGGACAAGCGCTACCAGAATTCGCTGGACGGACTGTCCAAGGTGAATAGCGAGGACGTGTTCCAGGAGTTCATGAACGCCTATGCCATGTCGATCGACCCGCACACCAATTATTTCGGGGTGCGCGCTTCGCAGGAATTCGATATTTCGATGAAGCTGTCCCTGGTCGGCATCGGCGCCGAACTCTATGGCAAGGACGAATACACCACGATCAAGGAACTGCTGGCGGGCGGCCCTGCTGCGCTGTCCGGAAAACTGAAACCCGGCGACCGCATCGTCGGGGTGGGTCAGGGCGAAACGGGCCCGATCACAGACGTGATGGGCTGGCGCATCGACGATGCGGTGGCGCTGATACGCGGCGCCGAGGATTCCGTGGTGCGGCTTGACGTGCTGCCCGCGGAGGCCGGCACCGACGGCAAGCACGAACTGATCACGCTGGTCCGCAAGAAGATCACGCTGGAAAAGCAGGCAGCCCGGAAATCGATCATCGAAGTGAAGGACAGGGGCGTCACCCGGCGCATCGGCGTGATCTCGCTGCCCGAGTTCTACCAGGATTTTGCCGCCCGCCTGAACGGCGACAAGAACTACAAAAGCGCAACCCGGGATGTCTCTCGTCTGCTGGGCGAACTCAAACAGGAAAAGGTGGACGGCGTGCTGGTCGACCTGCGCAACAACGGCGGCGGATCGCTGGATGAAGCCATCGAGCTGACCGGCCTGTTCGTCGGCAAGGGTCCGGTCGTGCAGCAACGCGACTCCAGCGGCAACATAACGGTGGACAACGATAGCGATGCCGTACCCGCCTGGTCCGGCCCGATGGGTGTGCTGATCAATCGCGGCTCGGCATCCGCGTCGGAAATATTCACCGCCGCGATTCAGGATTACGGCCGCGGCGTGGTGATCGGCGAGACCAGTTTCGGCAAGGGCACCGTGCAGACCGTGGCCGATCTCGACCAACTGGTGAAAAACGACAAGCCCGAATTTGGCGAGGTCAAGATGACCATCGCCCAGTTTTTCCGCATCAATGGCGGCACCACCCAGCAGCGCGGCGTCACGCCGGATATTACGCTGCCATCGCTGTCCGACTCGAGCGATTTTGGCGAATCCACCTTCGACAACGCGCTTCCCTGGTCGCAGATCAAGGCGGCCGACTACAAACCGGATGGCGACATGAGCGGCATCATTCCGCTGCTGATCACGAGCCACAACAGGCGCATCAGCCACGACCGGGACTTCAAGTACCTGGAAGAGGATATCGCCGACTTCAACAAAATGCGCCGCACCAATCTGATCTCGCTGAACGAAGCGGAGCGCCGCAAGGAACGCGAAACGCAGGAGGCGCGCGACGCATACCGCGAAAAAAGCGGAACTGGCCAGTCCGGCAAGCCGGTCGCCGCGCAGGCATTCCAGGATGACGGCATGCTGTCCAGCGAACGCAATCTCAGCACCGAGCTTGCAATAGAGCACGCCAACCGGAACGCCAAGGATATCCTGCTCGGCGAAGCGGCCCATATCGTCAGCGATGAGGCCAAACTGCTGGGCACCGATTCCAGACTCGCGTCAAGCAGCCTGCACTAGCCCGGCATTCGCCCGTCAGCAGGCGCGATCAACCGCCGGGCGCCGCCCCCGGAATTATTGAATCCTGCTATGCGGACAAACAAACCGTGATTTGACTTTTCCCCTCGTTCAATGGGGCGATGCGGTCACCTGTGTAACCGGAGCAAGCTGATGACTAGCACACAATGGTTCATGCTCGCAGGCGGGCTTTTGCTGGCTATGGGCCTCACCGCGTCCATCCTCAAGCGCTCGCCGATCACCTCCTCCATCATTTATCTGGCAGTGGGCTTGGTGGTCGGACCTTCCGTGCTCAACTGGTTTCATTTCAATCCGCTCAAGCAGTCGGCGCTTCTGGAATCACTGACCGAAGTGGCGGTATTGATCTCCCTGTTTTCTGCCGGCGTAAAAATGCCGGTACCGTTCAGTTTTTCCCGTTGGAGCCCGCCGATCCTGCTGGCAACCGCATCCATGACCATCACCGTCGTGATGGTCGCTGAATTTGCCTTTTATGTGCTGGGTATGCCGTTGGGTGCGGGGGTGCTGCTCGGCGCGATCGTTGCGCCGACCGACCCGGTGCTGGCAACCGACGTGCAGATCCGCCATCCCGGTGACCATGACCGGCTTCGCTTCACCCTGACCTGCGAGGCGGGCATGAACGACGGCAGCGCTTTTCCGTTTGTGATGCTGGGGATGGGGATGCTGGGCCTGCATGATCTCGGCGATTTCGGGATGAACTGGGTGCTCGTCGATGTGCTGTGGGCCACCTTGGCCGGCATAGCCATCGGCGT
>JBAUQH010000014.1:0-10195 GCA_049580605.1 Gallionella sp.
ACACCGCCGTTGGAAATGGAAAAGGTGCCGCCGGTAAGCTCTTCCATCGTCAATTTGCCGATCTTGGCGCGTGCGCCAAAATCGGTGATCTGCTTTTCGATATCGGAAAAGGAAAGTTTGTCGGCATCGCGGATAATGGGCACCACCAGGCCGCGCTCGCTTCCGATGGCCATGCCGATATCAAAATAGCCGTGATAGATGATGTCGGTGCCGTCCACCGAGGCGTTGACGATGGGAAATTTCTGCAAAGCCAGCACGGCCGCCTTGACGAAGAAAGACGAAAAACCGAGTTTGATGCCGTGTTTTTTCTCGAATGCGTCCTTGTAGCGCGCGCGCAGATCCATCACCGGCTGCATGTTGACTTCGTTGAATGTGGTCAGGATCGCGGCGTTCTGCTGCGATTGCAGCAGGCGCTCGGCGATGCGCTGGCGAATGCGCGTCATCGCGACGCGCTGTTCGGGACGGTTGCCGGACGGCGCAATATGCGGCACGACCTGCGGTACGCCGACAGGCGACTCCACGCGCGCGACCTGCTGCATTGCATTCAGCACGTCTTCCTTGGTGACTCGCCCGCTGCGTCCGCTGCCGTGCAGGCTGCCGGCATCGATTTCGTGTTCCCGCGCCAGTTTGCGCACCGAGGGGGGCACGGCCACCGCCGCGGCCTGCGCTGCTGCCGGTTTGGCTGCCGTTCCTGCCGTGTCGATCTGCGCGATCAGTTCGTCACTGCCCACTTTCTCGCCATCGCCCCTGATGATCTTGCTCAGCACGCCGCTCTTGGTCGCAGGCAATTCAAGCACCACCTTGTCCGTCTCCACGTCGATCAGGTTTTCGCCCTCGACGACAGCCTCACCGACCTGCTTGTGCCAGTTCAGCAGTGTCGCTTCGGATACGGATTCGGAAAGTTGCGGTACTTTGACGTCAATGATGGCCATGGTGTAAAACTCCGGGATTGGGTTTGTTGTCGAGGTCGTCGCGGAATGCAGCATCGATTACCGCCTTCTGCTGTTCCTGATGCACCGCCAGATAGCCGGCGGCAGGCGCCGCAGACGAGGGCCGCAGCGCGTAGTCGAGACGCATGCCCTTGCGCATATGGCGGAGCAGATAATGCTGGATGCGATGCCAGGCGCCCTGGTTGCCCGGCGCTTCCTGGCACCAGACCAGCTCGGTTGCATTCGGGTACGCGGCAATCTGCGCGGTAAAATCATCGTGCGGGAAAGGATATAGTTGCTCGATGCGGATGATCGCCATATCCGCGATACCCCTGGCACGGCGGGCTGCAAGCAGTTCGTAATACACCTTGCCGCAGCATGCGATGATGCGGCGCACCTTGCCGCTATCCAGCGTATCGACTTCGGCAATCACCGGCTGAAACTTTCCGTGGGTCAATTCCGCTATCGGCGAAGCCGCGTCCTTGCTGCGCAGCAGACTCTTGGGTGTAAACACGATCAGCGGTTTGCGGATCGGGCGAATCATCTGGCGGCGCAGCAGGTGGAACATCTGCGCCGGTGTGGACGGAACGCACACCTGGATGTTGTAGTCGGCGCACAGTTGCAAATATCGCTCGATGCGCCCAGAAGAATGTTCCGCACCCTGCCCTTCGTAACCGTGGGGCAACAGCATCACCAGCCCGCACATCCTGCCCCACTTCACTTCGCCTGAGGCGATGAACTGGTCTATCACCACCTGTGCACCGTTCGCAAAATCGCCGAACTGCGCTTCCCACAGCACCAGTGAAGAAGGCTCTGCCGTGGCGTAACCATATTCAAAGCCCAGCACCCCCTCCTCGGACAGCAGCGAGTCGATCACCACGAAATCGGCCTGGTCCGGCGCGAGATGCTGCAGCGGAGTATGGACTCCGTCGCCAAATTCCACGCGCTTCTGGTCGTGCCAGGCTGCATGACGGTGGAAAAATGTGCCGCGCCCGCTGTCCTGTCCGCTCAGCCGCACCGGAAAACCTTCGGTGAGCAGCGTCGCGTATGCCAGATTTTCCGCCATCCCCCAGTCCAGCGGCATCCCGCCGTTGGCCATCGCAATACGATCCTCGACGATCTTCTGCACGCGGGATTGCAGTATGAAACCTTCCGGAACCGCGGTCAGCGGAATCGCAAGTTCGCGCAATCGTTCCAGCGGCACCGCGGTGTCCACCGGTACATCCCATGGCACGCCGTTCTGAAACTTTGACCAATCGACCCCATGCTTGGATTTGCCGATTTCCAGAGCGGGCTGTATCGAATTGCGCCCCTCATCCATGGCCTGGCGGTATGTTGCAATCATCTCCTCCGCTTCGCCGGCCTGGATGACCCCCTGGTCCTGCAGGCGCTGCGCATACAATGCCCGTGTTCCGGGATGCTTGCGGATGAAGCTGTACATGAACGGTTGCGTGACCAGCGGTTCGTCCTGCTCGTTGTGACCGAGTTTGCGGAAACAGACGAGATCGATCACCACATCCTTTTTGAATTGCATCCGAAAATCCAGCGCGATCTCGGTGATCAGCAATACCGCATCCGGGTCGTCGGCATTCACGTGGAAAATCGGTGCCTCGATCATTTTCGCGACATCGCTGCAGTAGGTGCTGGAGCGAACGTCGCGGGGGTCTGACGCGGTAAACCCGATCTGGTTGTTGACGATGATATGCACGGTACCGCCGGTGCCGTACCCGCGCGTCTGCGACATGGCCATCGTTTCCATCACCACACCCTGCCCCGCAAAGGCAGCGTCGCCGTGGATGAGTATTGATATCACTTTTGATCCATCATGATCCCTGCGCCTGTGCTGGCGCGCGCGCACCGAACCTTCCACCACCGGATCGACGATTTCCAGATGGGAGGGGTTGAACGCCACCGCGACATGCAATTCGCCGCCCGGCGTGGCGATGTCCGCGGAAAAGCCCTGGTGATACTTGACGTCGCCGGAAGTGTAATGCTCGGCATGGATGCCCTCGAATTCCGCGAACAGCATGCCCGGCTGCTTGCCCAGTATATTCACCAGCACGTTCAGGCGCCCGCGATGCGCCATGCCGATCACGGCTTCCTGCACGCCTTGCGCGCCGGCACGCTGCAGCAAATGATCAAGCGAGGTAATCAATGTTTCCCCGCCTTCCAGTGAAAAGCGCTTCTGCCCGACGAACTTGGTATGCAGGTAACGCTCCAGGGTTTCCGCCGCGGTGATGCGCTCGAGGATGCGGCGCCGCATTTCCGGTGCATAACCGGGATCGCCGCGCGAGCTTTCCAGGCGGTTCTGTATCCAGCGTTTCAGCACGGTATCGCCGATATACATGTATTCCGCGCCGATGCTGCCGCAATAGGTCTGGCGCAGCAACTTGAGGATTTCACGCAAGGTCATGCGCGCGCCGCCCACCAGCGAACCGGTATCAAAGGTGGCATCCATGTCGGATTCGGCCAGGCCGTAGTAAGCCGGATCGAGTTCCACGACCAGCGGTTTGGCGAAACGTTTCAGCGGGTCGAGATCCGCGACGCGCAAGCCGAGGAAACGATGCGCGTTGATCAGCTGCAGAACATGGACCTGTTTGCGCTCCAAATCGGCATCCGTTGCGGCTACGTTGCTGATGGCAAGTAGCGGTATGGACGCAAAGGCATGCTGGATGCGGCTGTGCAGTTCGTCATGCGCGCCGTTGGCCAGCGGCGGCAGCGCATCGAAATATCCGCGCCACGCATCGGGAACGCTTTTCGGATCGACCAGATACTTCTCGTACAGTTCCTCGACGAATGGCGCATTGGCGCCGAACAGCAGTGAGCTGTCACGCATCCATTGCATGAAATTGACCGGAATGTTCAACGCTTCTCCACGGCAACGAAATCGCGCTTGGCGGCACCCCGATAGAGCTGGCGCGGGCGACCGATCTTCTGTTCCGCATCTCCGACCATTTCGTTCCACTGCGACACCCAGCCTATGGTTCGCGCCAACGCAAAGATGACGGTGAACATGTTTTTCGGAATCCCCAGTGCGCGCAGCACGATGCCGGAATAGAAATCCACGTTCGGATACAACTTGCGCTCGATGAAATACGGATCGTTCAATGCGACACTTTCCAGTTCCATCGCAAGCTCGAACAGTTTGTCATTTTCCAGCTTGAGTTCCCTGAGCACTTCATAGCAGGTCTGGCGCATCACGCTGGCGCGGGGATCCATGTTCTTGTAGACGCGGTGACCGAAGCCCATCAGGCGGTATTTCTTGTCCTTCACGCCCCGCACATATTCCTTCACGCGCGAGATATCGCCGATCTCTTCAAGCATGTTCAGCGCCGCCTCGTTGGCTCCGCCGTGCGCCGGGCCCCACAGTGCGGCGATGCCGGAAGCGACGCAGGCAAAAGGATTGGCTCCGCTGGAGCCGGCCAGGCGCACCGTCGCGGTGGAAGCATTCTGTTCGTGGTCCGCGTGCAGGATGAATATGCGTTCCAGCGCACGCACCAGAACCGGGTTTTGCACATAGTCCTCCGACGGAACGCCAAACATCATGTACATGAAGTTTTCAACGTAACTGTAACGGTTTTTCGGATACATGAACGGCTCGCCGGTGTTGTACTTGTAGGCCATCGCTGCGATGGTCGGCACCTTGGCGATCAAGCGCATCGCCGAAATCTCGCGATGTTCCGGGTTATTGATGTCCAGGGAATCGTGGTAGAACGCCGACAGTGCCCCTACCACACCGACCATCACCGCCATCGGGTGGGCATCGCGGCGGAATCCGTTGTAGAAGCGGGTCAACTGGTCATGAACCATGGTGTGCATGGTGACCTTCTGCACGAAAGCCGACTTCTGCTGGGCGTTCGGCAAATCCCCGTACTTCAGCAGAAAGCAGACTTCGAGGAAATCCGACTTCTCGGCAAGCTGTTCGATGGGATAGCCGCGGTAATAGAGCAATCCTGCATCACCGTCGATATAGGTGATCGACGACGTGCAACTGGCCGTGGCGGAAAAGGACGGATCGTAGGTGAATACACCGAGCTTGTTGATGCCGCGCACATCCACCACATCCGGGCCCAATACGCCTGACAGGATCGGCAATTCGATACTGCGCCCATCATCCATCGTAAGTGTTGCGATACGTTGCTTGTTCTCCATCGGCAATTCTCCAGTTAATGCGTTTCTTCAGGATGACCTGATCAATTCCAGCAACGTCTTTTGGCTTTCCTGCGTCGCTTCTTTCCCGCCTGCAATCATATCCCAGAGCGGGTTATCGGGTGTGTCCAGCAATTCCTCGAACGCCCGCTGACCGGTTTCGTCAAGCTGGGCATAATGCTTGTCGATGAAACGACCCAGCACGATATCCAGTTCCAGCAATCCGCGCCTGCTGCGCCAGCGTATCCGTTCCAGGTTTCTCATACCATGCGCTTGACCATCATATCCTTGATTTTTCCGATGGCTTCGGTCGGATTGAGTTCTTTGGGGCACACATCGACGCAATTCATGATGGTGTGGCAGCGAAACAGGCGATAAGGGTCTTCCAGGTCGTCAAGACGCTCGCTGGTGGCCTGATCGCGCGTGTCGGCGACAAAGCGGTAGGCCTGCAACAAACCGGCCGGACCGACGAACTTGTCCGGATTCCACCAGAACGAAGGGCAGGAAGTCGTGCAGCAAGCGCACAGGATGCACTCATACAGGCCGTTCAGATGCGCGCGCTGATCCGGCGATTGCAGCCGCTCGGTCTCGGGTGGCGGATCGTTGTTGATCAAATAGGGCTTTACCGAATGGTATTGCTTGAAAAACTGCGTCATGTCCACGATCAGATCGCGGATCACCGGCAACCCGGGCAGCGGACGCAATTCCACCGGCTCCTTGAGCGTATGCAGCGGCGTGATGCATGCCAGCCCGTTGCGCCCGTTGATGTTCATCGCATCCGATCCGCACACTCCCTCGCGACAAGACTTGCGCAGCGACAGGCTGTCATCCTGCTCCTTGATCATCAAAAGCGCATCGAGCAGCATTTTCCCCTGGGTGCTGTCATCGTGCCTGATGTCCAGTTCATAGTCCTGCATATACGGCGCTGCGTCCGTGTCAGGATTGTAGCGATAGATGCGAAACTTCATTGCCTGCTCCTATTTAACTGACCCCCTGGTATAACCGACCACCAGGCCACCGATCCCTGCTTGCCTGCATGCCGGCACCGGATATGGATTACCGGAATGTCCTCCAATCGGATGGAAACCTGTATATCAATAAACCCGTGCCTTGAGCGGAAACGATTCAACCGTCAGCGGTTTCAGCCGCACCGGCTTGTAATCAAGCCGCTGTCCCTCGCGAAAATACAGGCTGTGCTTGAGCCAGTTCACGTCGTCGCGCTGCTGGAAATCGTCGCGCGCGTGGGCACCGCGGCTTTCCTGGCGCGCCTGTGCCGCGATCATGGTCGCCTGTGCGACCTCGATCAGGTTGTCGAGTTCCAGCGACTCGATGCGTGCGGTGTTGAATACCCTGCTCTTGTCCTGTATCCCGGTATTCGCGACCCGCTCGGCGACCTGCTTGATCTGTTCCACGCCCTCGGCCAGCAAACCCGGAAAGCGGAACACCCCGCAATGTTTCTGCATGGTCCTGCGCATCGCTTCGCCGACATCCGGCACGCGCTCGCCGTTCTTCTGGTTTTCCAGGCGCGCCAGACGCGCCATCGGACGCTCGGCGGCATCTGCAGGCAGCGGTTTGGGATGCGGATTGTTGTGCAGGTCCTCGATGATCTGCCTGCCGGCTTCGCGTCCGAACACCATCAAATCAAGCAGGGAATTGCATCCCAGGCGATTCGCGCCATGCACCGACACGCAGGCGCATTCGCCGACCGCATACAGGCCGTGCACGACCGCATCGGGACCGGTCTTGTAGGGCGCCACGACCTGGCCGTGGAAATTGGTCGGTATGCCGCCCATCATGTAGTGCGCGGTGGGCACGACCGGGATCGGCGCCTTGGCCGGATCGACATGGGCAAACTTCATCGAAATTTCGCGTATGCCGGGCAGGCGTTGCCGGATCACGTCTTCGCCGAGATGATCCAGCTTCAGCATCACGTGATCGCCGTGCTTGCCGCAGCCGCGCCCTTCGTTGATTTCGATCGTCATCGCGCGCGCGACCACATCGCGGCTGGCCAGATCCTTCGCGTTGGGCGCGTACTTTTCCATGAAGCGCTCGCCGTTCTTGTTGACCAGATAACCACCCTCGCCGCGAACCCCTTCGGTGATCAGCACGCCCGCGCCGTAAACGCCGGTCGGGTGGAACTGGAAGAACTCCATGTCCTCGAGCGGAATCCCGGCGCGCGCCACCATACCCAGCCCATCGCCGGTGTTGATATACGCGTTGGTGCTCGAATGGAAGATGCGGCCAGCGCCGCCGGTCGCGAGCAGCGTCGCGCGCGCCTGAAAGATCATCGTCTCGCCGGTTTCGATTTCCAGCGCGGTCACGCCGAGCACGTCGCCGTCTTCGTCGCGAATCAGGTCCAGCGCCATCCATTCGATGAAGAAGTGCGTGTTGGCTTTCACATTCTGCTGGTACAGCGTGTGCAGCATCGCATGTCCGGTGCGGTCGGCCGCAGCGCAGGCGCGGTCCACCGGAGTCTTGCCGTATTCCTGCATGTGGCCGCCGAACGGGCGCTGGTAGATCTTGCCCGCGTCGGTGCGGTCGAACGGCATGCCGAAATGTTCCAGTTCGTAAACCACTTCCGGTGCGGCGCGGCACATGAACTCGATCGCATCCTGGTCGCCGAGGTAGTCCGAGCCCTTGACCGTGTCATACATGTGCCAGTGCCAGTTGTCTTCCTTGATATTACCGAGCGAGGCGGCGATGCCGCCCTGCGCCGCAACGGTATGGGAACGGGTCGGAAACACCTTGGACAGCACCGCGACCTTCAGCCCGGCATGCGCCAGCTGCAAGGCCGCGCGCATCCCGGAACCGCCTGCGCCGACCACCACCACATCAAAAGTTCTTTTTGCTACCGTCATTACATTCCCCAAAGTATCTGTACCGACCATATCGTATAAATTATCAAGGCGAGGACCACCAGCATATGAATCGCCAATCGCACGGCGGCGGAATTGACGTAATCCATCACGATGTCGCGCACACCGACCCAGGCGTGGTAGAACAGGGCGAGCAGGAAAAGCAGCGTAAGGGTGCGCACCGGCAGGCTGGAGAAAAGCGCAGTCCAGACGTCATAACCCAGATCGGGCTGCATCAGCAGATAGACTGCAATCGCCAGCACGTAAATCACCATCAGCACCGCCGTGATGCGCTGCATCAGCCAATCGCGCAACCCATAGTGCGCACCGACAACGACACGGCTCACCATAATTTCATCCCCAACAAAACCGTCAGTGCCAGACTCGCCGCCATTACCACCTTGCTGCTATTGCGCGCCTGGGCAAGGTCACGCACCAGGTGGAGATCAATCGCGAGATAACGCAGTCCGGCGCAGAAGTGATGCAGGAACGCCCACAGCAAACCGAGCAACAATAATTTTGCCAGCGGGTGCGAGAGTACGGACATCAATTCGGTATAGGTTTCTATCGAGGTCAGGCTGTACTGCAGCATCAGCAACAGCACCGGCAATGCCAGGAACAGCAACAATCCGCTGATGCGATGGAGTATGGATACGATACCGGGAAGCGGCAATTTGATCTTGTGCAAGGCGAGATGTTTGGGGCGTTTTTTATTCATTGCTGATTTCGAACATGCTTGGAATCCAATATCCGACATGCTACACCTTTGCGTGGCGGGAGAAAATCAAAATAGACCGCGCTCCGCCATTTTAACAGTTGGCTGGAAACGCAACCGCGCGTTCTTTACACGGGAATTACCGGTTGGTATGCTGGCCGCCCTTCAAACTTGTTTTTAAACCAACCCACAGGAAGGATTGACAATGAACAAGCCGCTATTCGCCACCATCGTAATTGCCATTGCGCTGCCGGTATCCGCCTTTGCCGCCGACAGCTATACCGTAGACCCAAATCACACATTTCCGCATTTCAGCATCAGCCACCTGGGCTTTTCGACGCTGCAAGGCCGCTTTGACCAGACCAGCGGCACAATCATGCTGGATCGCGCTGCAAAATCCGGCTCTGTCAACATCAACATCGCAGCCGACTCGGTCAGCACCGGGTACGTCAAGCGCGACGAGCACCTGAAATCCCCGGATTTCTTCAACGCGGCGGAATTCCCCGCGATCACCTACAAATCAACGGCTGTGCATTTCGCAGGCGATACCCCTTCCAGCGTGGATGGCAACCTGACCATCATGGGCGTGACCCGGCCGGTCACGTTGACAATCGATGCATTCAATTGCGGCGCCAATCCGATGAACAAGAAAAGAGAATGCGGTGCCGGCGCCAGTGCGCAGATCAAACGCTCCGATTTCGGTGTCAAATACGGCTTGCCAGCAATCGGTGACGACGTAAAACTGGTATTCGAGATCGAGGCAATAAAAAACTAAATCGGATTTGCGAAGAAAATAGGCAGCCGGTTCAGGCTGCCTTTTTGTTTTATGCCAGATTTCGTAAGCTTTCAGGTTGAAATGCTTCCCATGATGCAACTATTGTCGCATTACAAAACAAGTCCTTAATAGAAAACCGCACGAATATTGATTTGTCTGCTCGGCACCTGCGATTTCAACCGGTAAGCGGACATAGAATCTAATGCAAGGCGGCAATCCAGACCGTTTCTTGTCGACCCATAAGAGACAGTCAGACTTTCCGATTACGGACACTCAGCGACAACGCTGTGCGACGTGAGCGAAGCGCAGCATAGTGAACGTCCGTACGATCGCATAGTTAAGGATTTTTAATGCATTTAGTAAAATGGCTCTACCCCTTTTGATCACTGACACCAATTATTTCTTTAAATTATCTCCAAAAATATCATCCGGTATCAAAGTATAGAAATAGGGTACATAGGTTAAAACAGTTCCTTGATACACACCAAGATTCCTCCATGCAGCAGTAAGTTCGGCTGAAAGTGATTCGTTGGCTGGGTCCTGTTTTAACGCTTCTAATATCGATATCAAAGGCTTTAAACTGTCTTCCTTTGCGTATGCATTTAACATCTGAATTGCGCCAACAATTTTTTCGACATTCATGTTATCTGCAATATTACTCATATTTATTTATCCGCTTTTATCAAACATTAAGGGGGCAGCCTGTTTAATCTTTTCATCTACTATGCATAACAGTTATTAGACGGGCCCACCGGGCTGTACGATTAAAGAT
>JBAUQH010000015.1:0-9180 GCA_049580605.1 Gallionella sp.
TCCTGGAAAATTGGAAGCATCGTATTGATGCTTCCCTACGACGGCATTACCCGTACAGGTTCAAAGGGTGTGTCTCACTTCGCCGATGCTGCCTGCCAATTTACTACTGGCGGCGAAGACCCCTAGCTGAGCGCGAAAGGTAAAGCAAAGGTCGGCGAAAAGCAAGCCAAACCCGGGGTCCGAAATTCAGCATCATTGAGCCCGCCCTACGGGCTTGCTATACTGCCCCGCTGAACAACAAGGTAATGTCGGCCAATCGGGAGAATCGAATGCTGGATATGGAACAGGCGCGCTTCAACATGATCGAGCAGCAGATTCGCCCCTGCGAAGTGCTGGACCCCCGGATTCTGGATTTGCTAAAGCACATGCGCCGCGAACTTTACGTGCCCAAAGGCATGCGCGAAATGGCGTTCATGGATTTGGAGATACCGCTGGGCTACGGCGCGTCGATGTGGCAGCCCAAGCTGGAAGCGCGCACGCTGCAGGAGTTGCACGTCGGACGCAATGAGAAGGTCTTGGAGGTCGGCACCGGAAGCGGTTATATGGCCGCCCTCCTTTCCATGCTGGCCGGCCATGTCACCTCGGTTGAAATCGTGCCGGAATTGAGCGCGGCGGCGAAGCAGAACCTGCAGGCAAACCACCGCGACAATATCACGCTGGAAATCGGCGATGCGGCGCTGGGCTGGGGCGGCGGGGCAAGTTACGATGTGATCGTGCTGACCGGCTCGACTCCGGTGTTGCCGCCGTCGTTCCAGAACAGCCTGAATATCGGTGGCCGACTGTTTGCGATCGTAGGCGATGCGCCGGTAATGGAAGCCAGGTTGATTACCCGCATCGGACAGGATACCTTCGAATCCGTCAACATCATGGAAGCATGTGTCGCGCCGCTGAAAAACGCGCTGCAACCCGAACGGTTCGCATTTTGAGCCGGAGCGGGTTTGCGAATCAAGTCGATAACATGTATATTAGCAAACTCTAATATTTAGATTGAGCAAATCCATGAAACTTAAATCAATCTTCCTCTCAACGCTGCTGGCGGCAAGCGGTTCGGCCCAGGCTGCCGACCTGCTGGAAACCTTCCGAGCCGCACAGGCGAACGACCCGGTCATTGCCGCTGCACGTGCAACCCAACAGGCCGGACAGGAAAAATTGTCGCAGGGCCGCTCGTTGCTGATGCCGTCGGTCAACCTGACCGCGAACACCACCTTCAACGACCTCACCACACAGTTCAACCCGGCGGTGCCGCCCCTTCTGACCGGCGGCAATGACCGCTACAACAGCAATGGTTACGGCGTTACCCTGGTGCAGCCGCTGTTCCGCCAGCAAAACTGGGTGATATATAGCGAATCCAAATTGCAGGCGATGCAATCAGACCTGCAATACAAGATAGCAGAGCAGGACCTGATCGTGCGCGTCGCGCAAGCTTATTTCGACGTGCTGATCGCGCAGGACAGCGTGACGCTTGTCGATGCGCAAATGAAAGCCATATATGAACAGCGCGAGCAGGCCAAGCGCAACTTCGAGGTGGGCAGCGCGACCATCACCGATACCCTTGAAGCGCAGGCGCGCTATGACCAGACCGGCGCACAGGAAATCGCCGCAAAGAACGACCTCGAAGTCAAGCGCAGCGCGTTGCAGCAACTGATCAATAAAGAGCCGGGCGGCCTCGACGATCTCGGCAAAGATTTCAAGCCGGAAGTGCCGCAACCCGCCAACATGGGAAAGTGGGTGGATGAAGCGCAGTTGAGCAATCTGCAGCTGGCCATCGCACAGGCGAGCGCCGAGATCGCCGACAAGGAAGTGGCGCGCAATCGCGGCGGCCACTATCCGACCGTGGATATGGTGGCCAACTATTCAAAGAACAACGCCAACGGCGGCAGCTTCGGCATCGGCACCGACACCACCAGCAAGAGCATCGGCGTGCAACTGAACATGCCGCTGTTCGAAGGCGGTGCGGTGAATTCCAAATGGCGCGAAGCGGAAGCCAACCGCGAGCGCGCGAGGCAGGAACTGGAAAATGCGCGCCGCAACGTCGAGCAGCAAACCCGCCAGGCCTACCTCGGCGTGGTCAGCGGCGTCTCCCAGGTCCAGGCACTGAAGCAGGCGCTCGCTTCCAGCCAGAGCGTGCTGGATGCCAGCAAACTGGGGCAGGAAGTCGGCGTGCGCACCAACCTCGATGTTTTGAATGCGCAGCAGGCGCTCTTTTCCACCCGCCGCGATCTGTACCAGGCTCAATATAATTACCTGATGAGCGAACTGCGCCTGAAACAGGCCATCGGAACGCTCAGCCTGGCCGATCTGGAAAAGGTCAATCAGGCGCTGCACTGACAGATAAAAGGTTCAAGGGGCAAGGTACAAGAGAAAAGCAGAGGCAGCCGGGTTACCTTTCCCCTTGCACCTTTCCCCTTGCACCTTGCACCTTGCACCTTGCACCTTGCACCTTGTACCTTGTACCTTGTACCTTGTACCTTCTCATTTAACACACCAAGTTCAAAATCAGCGAAACGAACCATGACAAAATCCACAGCCAATCCTGAACGGCCCAAAGTCGCGTTGATTACCGGAATAACCGGCCAGGACGGCGCCTACCTCGCCGAGTTCCTGCTCAAGAAGGGCTATATCGTGCATGGCGTGAAGCGCCGCTCGTCGCTGTTCAACACCGACCGCATCGACCATCTCTACCAGGACCCGCATGTCAAACACGCGCACTTCATCCTGCATTACGGCGACCTGACCGACTCCACCAACCTGATCCGTATCATCCAGCAGGTGCAACCGGACGAGATTTACAACCTCGCCGCGATGAGCCACGTCGCGGTGTCGTTCGAGACCCCCGAATACACCGCCAATGCCGACGGGCTCGGCACGCTGCGCATCCTCGAAGCGATCCGCATCCTCGGCCTGGAAAAGCAGACGCGCTTCTACCAGGCCTCCACCTCCGAGCTGTACGGACTGGTGCAGGAAACGCCGCAGAAGGAGACCACGCCGTTCTATCCGCGCAGCCCGTATGCGGTCGCCAAGCTGTATGCGTACTGGATCACGGTCAACTACCGCGAGGCCTACGGCATGTACGCCTGCAACGGCATCCTGTTCAACCACGAGTCGCCGGTGCGCGGCGAAACCTTCGTCACGCGCAAGATCACCCGGGCGCTGGCGCGCATCAAGCTCGGCCTGCAGGATTGCCTTTATCTCGGCAACCTCGACGCACTGCGCGACTGGGGACATGCCAAGGACTATGTCGAGATGCAATGGCTGATGCTGCAGCAGGAACATCCGGAAGACTTCGTCATCGCCACCGGCGTGCAGTACAGCGTGCGTGATTTCGTCAATGCCGCCGCAGAAGAACTCGGCATGACCATAAGCTGGCAAGGGGAGGGAGTAAACGAGGTTGGTTTCCTTGAACCTTCTGCCTTGAACCTTGCACCTAAAGCTATCGTCAAGGTCGACCCGCGCTACTTCCGTCCCACCGAGGTCGAGACCCTGCTCGGCGACCCGGGCAAGGCGAAGCAGAAACTGGGCTGGACGCCCAAGATCACCTTCCACGAACTGGTATCCGAGATGGTGCGCGAAGACCTCAAATCCGCTGAACGCGACGAACTGGTGAAGAAGCACGGCTTCACCGCGTACGATTACCACGAATGAAAACAGAGGAAAGATGCAAGTGACAAGAGACAAGGGAAACCAAGTTTGCTTTTACCTTGACTCTTTCCTCTTGCATCTGAATTCGTATGACAAGATTTGAAGAACTTGAGGTGTGGAAGCGATCAGCTCGCTTGAGCGCGAATCTATACAAGGCGTTGGCCGACTTGAGAGACTTCGGCTTTCGGGATCAGATCACACGGGCGGGACTGTCGATACCTTCTAATATAGCGGAAGGCCATGAGAGAAACTCTGACAAAGAGTTGGCGAACTTTTTGAACTATGCAAAAGGATCAGCCGGAGAACTCAGAACCCAGATTTACATTGGTATGGAAATTGGTTACATCAGCAAAGAAAATGGCAGAGACTGGCTGGCCGAATGTGAAGAGTTATCAAAGATGCTGCACGGATTGATGGCTTCGGTCCGCGCCCGTATCAAATGAGCCAAGCAGATGAAAGAGACAAGAGGAAAGGTAAAGACCAGATGCAAGAGGAAAGAGACAAGAGGAAAGGAAAACCGCAATTGTTTTTGCTTTTACCTTGCATCTTGTACCTTTCCTCTTTCCTCTTGAATCTTTAACCTGAATTTATGTCACTTGCCTCTTTAACCTTTCCTCTTGAATCCAAAATCTACATTGCCGGCCATCGCGGCCTGGCGGGCAGCGCGATCGTGCGCGAGCTGCAGCGGCAGGGCTACACCAACCTGGCGACGCGCACCCATGCCGAGCTGGATCTGGTGGACGCGGTGGCGACGCAAAGATTCTTCGAGCAGGAAAAACCGGAGATCGTTCTCCTGGCCGCGGCCCGGGTCGGCGGCATCCTGGCAAACAATACCTGGCCGGCTGATTTTCTGATGAGCAACCTGCTGATCGAAGCCAACGTCTGCCGCGCGGCGCACTCGACGGGCGTAAATCGCCTGGTCTTCCTCGGCAGTTCCTGCATCTATCCGCGCGATTGTCCGCAGCCGATCCGTGAAGAATACCTGCTCACCGGCCCGCTGGAAGCGACCAACCGCCCCTATGCGCTGGCGAAGATCGCCGGCATCGAGATGTGCTGGTCGTACAACCGCCAGCACGGCACGAAGTGGCTGGCCGCGATGCCGACCAACCTGTACGGGCCGGGCGACAACTATGACCTGAACAATTCGCATGTGCTGCCCGCGCTGATCCGCAAGATGCACGAGGCAAATTTGTCGGGCGCGAACGAGGTGGTGCTGTGGGGCAGCGGCAAGCCGAAGCGCGAGTTTCTGTACGTGGACGACCTCGCGCATGCGCTGGTCCATCTCGCCACGCTGGACGATAAACGCTACGATACGCTGGTCGCGCCGTCGCATTGCCCGTTGATCAATATCGGCACCGGCATCGACCTGACCATACGCGAACTGGCCGAAACGGTTGCTTCCGTGGTCGGCTACCGGGGAAAATTCGTGCAGGACACGACCAAGCCGGATGGCACGATGCGCAAGGTGATGGACGTCGGCAAGATCCACAGCCTGGGATGGAAGGCGCAAACAACGCTGCAACAGGGGATTGCGCTGACTTACAAGGAATTCTGCAGCCGGAATAGCGTCCCGGTTCAATCGTGAAAACAGCCCAGCCATGACAGAAACCAGGGGAATAGCAGCATGAGCCAACCCAAGCCAGCCAGAAAGGGGATCATCCTCGCCGGCGGTTCCGGCACTCGCCTGCATCCGGTGACGATGGCGGTGTCCAAGCAACTGCTGCCGATCTACGACAAGCCGATGATCTACTATCCGCTGTCCACGCTGATGCTGGCGGGGATACGCGATATCCTGATCATCTCCACTCCCCAGGACACGCCGCGCTTCGAGCAATTGCTGGGCAACGGCAACGCGTGGGGGCTGAATCTGCAGTATGCGGTGCAGCCCTCTCCGGACGGACTCGCGCAGGCATTCATCATCGGGCGCGACTTCATCGGCAAGCAACCTACCGCGCTGGTGCTGGGCGACAACATCTTTTACGGCCATTCCTTCCAGGATCAATTGTCCGACGCGAACCGGCGCGCAACCGGTGCGACCGTGTTCGCCTACCATGTGCGCGACCCGGAACGTTACGGCGTGGTGGAGTTCGATGCGCTGGGGCGCGCCATTTCGCTGGAAGAGAAACCCGCCAAACCGAAATCGAACTTTGCCGTCACCGGTTTGTATTTCTACGATAATGACGTGGTCGATATTGCCGCCGGCCTCAAACCCTCCCCGCGCGGCGAACTGGAGATCACCGATGTGAACCGCATCTATCTCGAGCGCAGCCAGTTGTCCGTCGAGATCATGGGGCGCGGTTACGCGTGGCTGGATACCGGCACGCACGAATCGCTGCTCGACGCCAGCCAGTTCATCCAGACCATCGAACGCCGCCAGGGACTCAAGATCGCCTGCCCGGAGGAGATTGCCTACCACATGGGCTACATCGATGCCGCGCAGCTGGAAAAGCTTGCCACGCCGCTGATCAAGAGCGGCTACGGCGCCTACCTGATGAGCGTGCTCAAGGATGGTGAAAGATGAGAGTGATCCATACCGCGATTCCCGACCTGTTGATCATCGAACCGAGAGTGTTCGGCGATGACCGCGGATTCTTTTTCGAGAGTTTCAACCGGCGCAGGTTCGCCGAGCTGACCGGACGCGATGCCGATTTCGTGCAGGACAACCACTCGCGTTCCGCGCAAAACGTGCTGCGCGGATTGCACTACCAGATCCGGCATCCGCAAGCAAAACTGGTGCGCGTGGTGCAGGGTGCGGTGCTTGATGTCGCGGTCGATATCCGCAAGGGCTCGCCGACTTTCGGCAGGCATGTCGCCATGGAATTGTCGGCCGAGAACAAACTGATGTTCTGGATACCCGAGGGCTTCGCGCACGGCTTCAGCGTGCTGACCGAGACCGCGGATTTTCTGTACAAGACCACCGATTACTGGTTCCCCGAGCACGAGCGCTGCTTGCGCTGGAATGATCCGGCGCTGGCGATAGACTGGAAACTCGAATCAGAGCCCATCGTTTCCGGCAAGGATGCGCAGGGCAAAAGTTTGGCCGATGCCGAACTATTCGCCTGACTCCGTTTCTCGTTCTTGCCTTTGGTTTTTGATTCTTGCCTTTTAAAGCTCCACCTTTCGCCCTGGTTCTGGTCTTACCCTTGCAACTTTAACCTTTCCTCTTGAATCTGGTTTTGTCCACTTGTCTCTTGAACCTTGCATCTGTATTTCCCCTTGCCCCTTGATTCTTGAACCTTGCTCCTGCTTTTAACTTGACTCCGCAGCAAATATGTCGTTCAATCACTGAACATGTTCAATGATTGAACGATAAAAGGCCAACTGCATAGCCATGTTAAGCGACGAATACCGCTACAAAATCCTCAAACGCCTGGAAGCCGACCCCGAAATCAGCCAGCGCGAATTGGCAGGGGAACTGGGTATCAGCCTGGGGCGGGTGAACTATTGCGTACAGGCGCTGATAGAAAAGGGTCTGGTAAAAGCAAAGAACTTCCGCAACAGCAAAAACAAAAAAGGCTATGCCTACCTGCTGACGCCGAAAGGCATCGAAGACAAAGCCAGAATGACCGTGGAATTCCTCAGGATCAAGCTGGCGGAACATGAAGCACTGACCAAAGAAATTTCCGGGCTGCAGGCAGAAGCACAGCAAGCGCAGTCTCGGCAAATCAGCGTGACCTTGCCTGACAAAGGGGTGGGATAGATATTTATGAACAACATCGTCTGGCATCACGCAACGGTTACCCGCGCCCGCCGCGAATCACAAAATGGTCATCGTGGGGCGATTATCTGGTTTACCGGATTGTCCGGTTCGGGTAAATCGACCTTGGCGCATGCCGTCGAGGAAGAATTGCACCAGCGCGGTTGCCGGACCTTTGTGCTTGATGGGGACAACGTGCGCCACGGACTCTGTGGCGATTTGGCTTTCTCCGCCGAAGACAGGCAGGAAAACATACGGCGCATCGGCGAAATAGCCAAGCTGTTCATGGAAGCCGGCGTGATCGTGCTGACCGCTTTCATCTCGCCATACCGTGCCGACCGCGAGCGCGTTCGCGGCATGGTAGAGCACGGCGACTTCATCGAGATTTTTTGCGATACGCCCCTTGAGATTTGTGAATCGCGCGACGTAAAGGGCATGTACAAAAAAGCACGCACCGGTGAGATTGCAGAGTTTACCGGCATCTCATCTCCCTATGAAGCACCCAAAAATCCCGAATTAGCCGTAAAGACCGGCGCGCTGGCGCTGGACGCCTGCGTACAACAGGTCATCGGTGAAATGATGCAGCGCAGTATTATTACTACCGCATACAATGTTATTGCATCCAAAAGCGTGCCGTTATAAAAAAGGCAAAAGTAATGGATGAACCTCGCATCACCATCTATACGCCGGACTCGCTGCTAGCCAATCCCCTCAAGATGTTGCGGGAGATGCTGCGTGATCTGATAGTCAGCCGTGAGCTCGCATGGCGTCTTACGGTGCGCGACTTGAGCGCTCAATATCGGCAAACCTACCTCGGGTTTCTCTGGGCCATCATATTGCCATTGGCCAATACCCTGGTCTGGATCTTTCTGAGCCGTAGCGGCGTGGTGAATGTAAGTGACACAACCCTGCCCTATCCGGCATATGTGTTCACCGGCACCATGTTGTGGGCGATTCTGATGGATGCGGTAAATGCCCCCTTGCAAATCGTAACCGCGTCCAAAAGCATGCTGGCAAAGATTAATTTTCCGCGCGAAGCATTGGTGGTCGCGGGCATTTACCAGACTCTGGTGAATGCGTTGATCAAGGTCACCCTGTTGTTGATCGCCCTGGTGGCAATGGGCATCCATCCCGGATGGGGCTTGTTGTATTTTCCCTTGGGTATGATTTCGCTGATCTTGGTAGGTACGCTTATCGGACTGGCGCTGACACCAATCGGTTTGCTTTATACCGACGTGGGCAAGGCTATCCCGCTATTGATGCAATTCCTGATGTACCTCACACCTGTGGTTTTCGCGATGCCCAAACAAGGTCTGTCTGCCACGGTGTTCCAGCTTAATCCATTGACTCCGCTGATCCTCACTGCACGCGACTGGCTGACTGGAATGACGCCGGAGTACATGGGGTATTTTGCTGTCGTGAATGTGATCGCCCTCGTATTGCTGTTCATGTTCTGGATTGTGTTTCGGCTTGCCATGCCCATCCTGATCGAAAGGATGGGTAGCTGAAATGGGAGAGACACTGATCAGGGTTGAAGGACTATCCAAGAAGTTCTGCCGCAGCCTGAAGAAATCCATGTGGTACGGCGTACAGGACATCGGCAGCGAATTGATCGGCAGACGTCATGGCGTGGATGGTGTATTGCGACAGGACGAATTCTGGGCGGCAAAGGAGATAAGCTTCGAACTCAAGCGCGGCGAATGCCTGGGGTTGATAGGCCACAACGGCGCAGGCAAAACGACCCTGCTGCGCATGCTGAATGGATTAATTCGGCCCGATCAGGGCCGTGTCGAGATGCATGGCAAGGTCGGCGCGCTGATCGCATTGGGTGCCGGGTTTAATCC
>JBAUQH010000016.1:0-12450 GCA_049580605.1 Gallionella sp.
AACTGTGCGATCTGCTGGAGAGATTCACCTTTACGCCAGCGTTCCCACATCAATGCTTTCTGGGTTTCAGTGTAATAAATCCGTGGTCTTCGTTTCATTTGCAACACTCCTTCTGCTTACGCAGATTTTAGAGTGTTGCGTCGACCGGTTGAAATCGCAGCATATGGCAGAACTAGAATTCACTGAAATAATCGCCCGAAAGCCACCCTTCGGATTGCAATCTCCAAGACGTCCCTAATCGCTGCACTAGAAAAATTAATTCTTAGTGCCGTTCACTACAGCCTTGAGTGTAGCCCCTGCCTTGAATGCCGGAGCTTTTGATGCCTTGATCTTGATAGCGGCACCAGTGGATGGATTGCGTCCATTTCGCGCGGCACGCTTGCGTACTTCAAAAGTGCCGAACCCAACTAGCGCAACGTGGTCACCATTTTTCAGGGCGGCTGTGATGATGTCAATCAGCGCGGCGATAGTTTTATCTGCGTCAACTTTTGTGCTATTTGTCTTTTCTGACATTGCAGCTATTAATTCTGAACGGTTCATTACAATTACTCCCTTAGTGGTGGTTTAAATACCGGTACTGAATGGTGTGGATTTTGGGCTGCTTGGCAAGTTTTATTTACGGTCGCGGAATAAAGTTCAGAGTTTTCGACCTTTGCACGATCCAAAGCGAAATTTGCGCCGAAGATAATTTTCTTCCCAGGAATTATTCCGCAACTTTAGTCGTAAATGCGGTTGGCATGCCCTGTTGCTCTTGAGTTTCAGTTACCTGAAGCTGTTTCATGACCGAATCAACTTCAGGATTCCAAACAGCGTACAAGATGTCGTAATCGTATTCCTCAATAGAATATCGCTCAATTTGGTGGCTACCCACGTCCATTTTGGTTTTCATGACACACCTCCATTAAGTTAGTACCACACAACTACGGACAACTGCGAAACCGGTATTCAAAGATTCGCAAAGCATAGCCTACTGAAATTTGAAATAATCAATTTGGACCTTAGTACAAGGCAATAATACCCAAATCATTTTTTGTAACTTATCGCCAGCTTTTGGCGCAAGCCGGAAATTCAGAATCAGCTTAACCGTTGCCAGGCATTCATTAATCCAGCAGTCAAAGGGTGGATTTTGTGCCAGCTAACTGGGCAATATTCCATGTATTCTGCTTACAGGTTGATTATTCTTTTGATTTCACTGTCAGCACTTGTTGAATTTGGAGGCGAGACTTGGATTCGAACCAAGATAGGTGGATTTGCAATCCACTGCATAACCATTTTGCTATCTCGCCATGCTGCAAAATTCTGAATTGAAAGAATTAATGAGATGCCAGAATGTTTCCCCTCAGATTTGGAGCGGGAAGAGAGTCTCGAACTTCTGGTCCTTAACTTTGGAAAAGTTATGCTCTACTAATTGGCTTCTCCTGCAAAATAAGTTACTAATTACGTTGCGACCGACGAAACTTACAGGGGTTGGCATAAAAAAAATAGTGTACTTAGGTACAAGTAAATTAAATAACACGTCGAAAGATCGGGGCAATGATTTCCTGCCCGGCCCCGAGCATTCCATCAAGCTTCATGCATAAGCAAACTATCTGGACTAACAAGAAGTAATGTCATTTTATTCAATCAAAATATAACGCAGTTTTAGTCTCAATATCCTTTTCAAAATAGTTGGACGATGCGTCCGAACTTACGGGATCCAATATAATTTGTCAAAATATTGAGAATGTTATGGAATTCCGTAAAAATGTGCAGTTGATTACTCAACAATACTGACTCTACGGCCTCCGTTTGGGACGCCTCATTGCAGGGGTCTCTGGCACCTTATCCTTTCCTTGCTGGACGTCCGCAACCGGCTGACTATGCGGTAAAATTGTCTCATGAGCAAAGCATTCACTCGCGAAAACAATACGGACGAAGAGGAACTGGCGCCTGCGTCGCAACTGCCTGCCGGCGTGAAAAACTACATTACGCCGAGCGGCTACCGCAAGCTTCAGGAAGAGCTCGATCATCTGTGGAAAACCGAGCGTCCCGAGCTGGTCAGGACCGTCGCCTGGGCTGCTTCCAACGGCGACCGCTCGGAGAATGGCGACTATATTTACGGGAAAAAGCGGTTGCGCGAAATCGATCGCCGCGTGCGTTTCCTGCGCAAGCGCCTGGAACTTGCGGAGGTGGTCGATCCGGCGCAACGCGGCGATTGCGATCAGGTATTTTTCGGTGCGACCGTCACGGTGTGCGATTCCAGCGGATGCGAGAACACCTACAGAATCGTCGGTGTCGACGAAGCGGATGTTTCCGGGGGACGCATCAGTTGGATTTCCCCGCTGGCGCGGGCGCTGCTAAAGTTGAGGGAGGGAGAGGTTGCGACGTTGCACATGCCTACCGGCATCACCTTACTCGAAGTGGTTACAGTCGAATACTGTAACCTGGATTGAATATTGCAGATGATTGCCGGCGAGGGCCGGTTGAACCTTTACGCTTCATCGGAAGTTTGCTATGTTGTTCCCCTGAATGGTTGCGAAACGCAGGCCGCAAAACAGCTCCGTGAATTCCGGTTGCTATTCCTGATTTGCTGAATCTTACCGATCTATGGATACAGGATTATTAAAACTACTGAGCGGCAATGAGCAAAACTACCCGCATGCACTGGAAGGGCAGTTTCCGCGCGTGTTCGATAAAATCATGGCATTATGGAACACAGCGGACTTTGAACACTATATGGTCGACCTGATGACCACGACGCGCACTAACCGCGAGGGTTTTCCCCGGGAAGTGGCGTCCGACATCATTTATCTGATCATGCTCCATGAACGCAACACCGCATCGGCTGACAACTACAGTTGGGCAAAAGTATTGAGGGATGACCAGGTATGATGGCGATATATCAAGGACATTCTCGGCGATTTCAAAAACAGCAAAACACCTTCAGGAAACCACTATGAAAAAAATAGAAGCCGTAATCAAACCATTCAAGCTGGATGATGTACGCGAAGCGCTTTCCGGGGTGGGTATCAACGGATTGACGGTCACCGAGGTGAAGGGATTCGGCCGGCAAAAGGGCCATACCGAACTGTACCGCGGTGCGGAGTATGTAGTCGACTTCCTGCCCAAGATCAAAATCGAGGCAGTGATCCCGACCGAACTGCTTGAAACCGCAATCGACGCGATCCTGAAGTCCGCGCATACCGGAAAGATCGGCGATGGCAAGATATTCGTTACTCCAGTGGAACAGGTGGTGCGCATACGCACCGGCGAGACTGACGAATCGGCGCTGTAACAGCCTCACGTAAACGGTCGCGCGGACTTACCGTGCTGACCGTGTTGCTGCAAACTCGCTTGTGTTGATAATTTTCCCGCGCATTGCGGACGTGGCACAATCGAACCCTGCACAAAATTCCCTAGCCGATTTAATGCTGAGCTACCGCCACGCCTTTCATGCCGGCAATCATGCCGATGTGCTGAAGCACTGCATCGAAGTGCAGTTGTTGCGCTACCTGGTACAGAAAGACAAACCGTTCTGGTATATCGATACCCATGCCGGCGCCGGCTGTTATTCGCTGGATAGCGGCTATGCCGTGCAAAATGCCGAATACCGAAGCGGCATCGCATTGCTGTGGGAGCGCGACGACCTGCCCGCAACCCCGGCCGATTATGTGGCGCTGGTGAAGCGCTTCAATCCGGACGGGCAGATGAAACTCTATCCCGGTTCGCCGCTGCTTGCGCTCCAGCTGTTGCGCGAGCAGGACAGGATGCGGCTGTTCGAACTGCATCCCGCCGACAGCGAAATCCTACAGCAGAATTTTACAGGTCATGGCACACAGGCGCTGATTCAGCAATCGGACGGATTCGCTGCACTGAAAGCGCTGTTGCCGCCGCCACCGCGCCGTGCTCTGGTGCTGATCGACCCGCCCTATGAAGACAAGCAGGATTATCAGCGCGTGGTCGCTGCATTGCGCGAAGGACTGAAGCGCTTTGCCGGGGGAATGTATGCGGTCTGGTATCCGCAACTGCAGCGCGCCGAGTCTCGCCTGTTTCCAGATCAACTGAAGAAACTGCCGGTGAAAAGCTGGGTGCATGTTTCACTCAGCGTGCAGGCGCCCGGCGCGGATGGTTTTGGCATGCATGGCAGTGGCATGTTCATCCTCAATCCGCCGTGGACCTTGCATGCAGAATTGCAGCAACTGATGCCATACCTGGTCGGGGTGCTCGGAAAAGCAGGTGAGGGCGGGTTCGTGCTGGAGTCCGGAGAGAACACCACCTCATGAAGCCATTGCGATTCAGGCGCTTTCCGAAACTTGGTCTATACTTCGCAACATGAAAATTGCAAAATTACCGCTCGCCCGCAGCCTGGTCGAAACGCTGCCGTCCAGCATCGAAGGGCTGTTCAATCCGTGGCGCGACCGTTGCCCGAATGACGCCGCCGGAAACGGCCCCAACGAAAAGCTGCAACGGCTGGCGCTCCATCTGGATTGCGATCCCCTGTTCGTGCTTGCCGGCGAAGCGCCCGGATACCAGGGCTGCCGTTACAGCGGTATCGCGTTTACCAGCGAACGCCTGCTGGGCGAGGGGGCGATCCCGCGCATTCCCGCACCGGGCGGCCGCTTGTCGAACCGGCGCTTGCCGTTCTCCGAGCCTTCCGCCACAATCGTCTGGAAGACGCTTTTCCGGCTGGGCATTGCGGAGCGCACGATACTCTGGAATGCGCTGCAGCTGCATCCCTACCGCAGCGACAACCTGTGGTCGAACCGGACGCCGACGCCGAACGAAATCAGGCTGGGCGAGCCCGCGCTGAGGATGCTGATTGCGGAATTTCCGGCAGCCCGGATCGTAGCGGTGGGCAAGAAATCGGAAGGGCTGCTGCGCGAATTGGGCATTCCGGTTGCCGGTTCGGTGCGTCACCCGGCCAACGGAGGGGCATCCGAATTTGCAGCCGGACTGAGGGACCTGATGTGAGCGGCGCGTCCCGCGAATTCGACCCGAAACCGGTACTGGAAAACTTGCCCCTGTTGCCGGGCGTATACCGTTTCTTCGATGCCAAGGGCGAGGTGTTGTACGTCGGCAAGGCCAACCAGTTGAAGAAGCGGGTCGCATCCTACTTCCAGAAAACCAGCGTGTCGCCGCGCATCCGGGTGATGGTGTCGCACATCGCGCGCATCGAAACCACGATCACGCGCTCGGAAGCCGAAGCACTGCTGCTGGAAAACAACTTAATAAAATCATTAAGACCACGCTATAACATTTTGTTTCGTGACGATAAGTCGTATCCGTATATCGTGTTCAGCGGAGATGAGTTCCCGCGCCTGACTTACTACCGCGGCACCCCGGATCGCCGCAACCAGTTCTTCGGACCTTATCCGAACGTACATGCGGCCAAGGAAAGTATACAGTTGTTGCAGCGCATATTCCGCATCCGCACCTGCGAGAACAGCGTGTTCAACAATCGCACCCGTCCCTGCCTGCTGCACCAGATCAATCGCTGTACCGCACCGTGCGTGAAGCTGGTTTCCGCGGAGGATTACCGGACCGACATCCGCAATGCGGTGCTGTTGCTGCAGGGCCGCCACCTGGAAGTCGAGCAGGTGCTGACCGCGGCGATGGAGCGCGCCGCCGAAGCGCAGCATTACGAACAGGCCGCCGTGCTGCGCGACCAACTGCGAGCGCTGCATACCGTGCAGCAGAAGCAGTTCGTCGAGTCCACCGGCGGCGCGACCGATGCCGACATCATCGCGCTGGCGATGCACAACGGACTGGTCTGCGTGAACCTCGCGATGGTGCGCGGTGGCCGGCACCTGGGTGACAAGAGTTTCTTTCCCGAGCATGCCGAAGATCTGGCCGCGAACGAGATTGTGCAGGCATTCATCGCGCAGCATTACCTGAACCGCAGCGTGCCCCCGCTGCTGGTGCTGGATGCGGAATGCGACGACGAAACCCTGGCGCAATTGCTCGGCGAACAGGCAGGACACGCGGTGAAGATCAGCCTCGCGGCGGGCGGGGAGCGCAAGCAATGGCTGGAGATGGCGCAACGCAATGCGCTGCTGACACTGCAGCAGCGCGAAGCACAGCAGGGCGGACAGAAGCTGCGCCTCGACAAACTGCGCGAACTGCTCGACATGCCGGAGCTGCAGCGCATCGAGTGTTTCGACATTAGCCACACCATGGGCGAGGCGACCCAGGCATCCTGCGTGGTGTACGAAAACCTCGACATGCGCCCGTCGCAATACCGGCGCTACAACATCAGCGGCATCACACCCGGCGACGACTACGCGGCGATGCGCCAGGCGCTGACGCGCCGCTACCAGAAGCTCGCCGAGTACGGCAGCAGGGAAGAGCGTGCACGACCCGACCTGATCCTGATCGACGGCGGCCTGGGGCAAATGCATATTGCGATGGATGTGATGCATGAACTGGGTTTGAACGATCTGGCATTGGTCGGCGTGGCCAAGGGCGAGGAGCGCAAAGCCGGTCTGGAACAGCTGATCTACCCTGACGGCAGCGCGCGACAACTGCGCAGCGACGACCCCGCGCTGCACCTGATCCAGCAGGTCCGCGACGAGGCACATCGATTCGCGATCACCGGACACCGCGCCAAACGCGGCAAGGCGCGCACCACCTCGTCGCTGGAGGAAATCAGCGGGGTCGGGGACAAGCGGCGGCGCAGCCTGCTGACCCACTTCGGAGGGCTGCGCGAAGTCAAACAGGCCAGCGTCGAGCAGCTCAGCCAGGTGGAAGGAATCAGCAAATCGCTGGCCGAGAAAATATACCGGCAACTCCACTGAGAAATATTCACTAAATTGTTGCTGAAAGGATTTGTCAGCGGCTAAACTAGGGCAATGCCGATCAATATTCCCAATTTGCTCACCTGGTTAAGAATTCTGCTTATCCCCGTGTTCGTCTCGTTTTTCTATCTGTCCAACGATACGCTCCGGCCGCATTTGCAGAACATGATCAGCACCGGCGTTTTCATGCTGGCTGCGTTCACCGACTGGCTGGACGGTTACTTCGCGCGAAAACTCGACCAGTTTTCCGCGTTCGGCGCGTTTCTCGATCCGGTCGCCGACAAATTGATGGTTGCAGCTGCGCTGATCGTGCTGGTCAAGCTGGAGCGCGCCGATGCGATGATCGCGTTCATCATCATCGGCCGAGAGATCACGATTTCCGCATTGCGCGAATGGATGGCGCAGTTGGGCGAAAGCAGGAGCGTCGCGGTTTCGATGCTGGGAAAAATCAAAACCACCGTGCAGATGCTGGCAATCGTGCTGCTGCTGTATCACGACAGTCTGTTCGGGATCAATTGCCAGGTGCTCGGTTCTTGGCTGCTGTATCTCGCCGCATTACTGACGATATGGTCGATGGGCTATTACCTGATGCTTGCATCACCAAGGCTCAGAAAACATCGCAAACTAAATTGATTTATGGGTCCGGGTCTGTATAATGCGCAGCCTTCGGGGTGTAGCGTAGCCTGGTAGCGCGCCTGCTTTGGGAGCAGGATGTCGGGAGTTCGAATCTCTCCACCCCGACCAGATATAGTAAAATTGCCCAAGAAAAGAATTGTGCCCGTAGCTCAACCGGATAGAGCACCAGCCTTCTAAGCTGGGGGTTACAGGTTCGATTCCTGTCGGGCACACCAGTGCCTGTCGGGTGCAAGAAACAAACATCAGGCATTGCTTCTTGACCAGTCGTTCGATCGATGGTGACTGTAGCTCAGTTGGTAGAGTCCCGGATTGTGATTCCGGTTGTCGTGGGTTCGAGTCCCATCAGTCACCCCAGTAATCATTGAGGAGCCGGCGCAGACCGGCTCTTCTCTTTTCGCAATTCGGCAATTTGGCCGCCGCGATCCGCCGCAAATTCTGGCCTTCTTTTTGCTTCAAAATTACTTTCAACTCGCAAACCGGAGGCAGGCATGAAAGCAGATGAAGTTACGCAGCAGCTGTTCGCGGCAAAAAAGAACAAGGGCAAAACTTTTGCCGATCTGGGCAAGATCATCGGCAGGGACGAAGTGTGGGTCGCCGCACTTTTCTACGGCCAGGCGCGCGCATCCGAGGAAGAGGCTGCAAAACTGGGAGCCGAGCTCGGACTAGACAAGGACAGCTGCGACAAGCTGACCGGTTTTCCTTCCAAGGGACTTGGCCATGTGGTTCCGACCGATCCGCTTATTTATCGCTTCTATGAAATCATGCAGGTTTATGGGTTACCGATCAAATCGATCATCCATGAAAAATTCGGCGATGGCATCATGAGTGCGATCGATTTCACACTGAGCATAGACAAGGAAAGCGATCCCAAGGGCGACCGTGTCGTTGTGACCATGAACGGCAAATATCTGCCGTACAAGAAATGGTAGGCATCGCTGTCATTATTCAGGGCGCGTAACCTGCCGGAAATGTAAAAGGGCCGCATTGCGGCCCTTTTACATTGACACAGCTATCGGGTAATTAAACGCCCAGCTTGCTCTTGGTGTACGCTTCGATCAGCTTTACAGTAGCCTTCGGCAACGGCACGTAGTCAAGCTTGGCAGCCTGAGTCTGGCCGTTTTTAAGGAACCACTTTGCAAACTTCACGACTTGCTCGTTGTCCGCCTTGTCAGCGTCGGTGCGCAGCAGGAAGTAGGTCGTCGCGGTCAGCGGCCAGCTATCTGCACCGGGTGCATCTGTCATGATCACGTAGAAGTCACTGGCGTTGGCAAAGTCGGTCTTGGCCGATGCAGCCTGGAAATTCTTCGGCTTCGGAGATACGATCTTGCCTGCACTGTTGACCATGCGAGTCCAAGTCAGGTTGGTTTGCATCGCATAAGCGTATTCGTCGTAGCCGATCGCACCTTTAACCTGGTGTACATAGGATGCTACACCTTCGCTGCCCTTGCCACCCACACCGGCCGGCCAGGAAACCGCAGTGTTGGAACCGACGTTTTTCTTCCATTCCGGGCTGACCTTGGACAGGTAGTCGGTGAAGTAGAAGGTGGTACCGGAACCGTCGGCACGATGCACAACCGTGATTGCCAGATCAGGCAGGTTCAGTTTCGGATTCATGCTCTTGATTGCGTTGTCGTTCCAGTTGGTAATCTTGCCAAGATAGATGTCGGCCAGAACCTTGCCATCCAAAACCATTTCGCCGGGCTTCACGCCGGGGATGTTCACGATCGGGGTGATACCGATGATCACGGCCGGAAATTGCACCAAATTGGCTTCTTTCAGCTGGTCGGGCGTCAGGGGCATGTCACTGTCGCCGAAGTGGACAGTCTTGGCCTTGATCTGCTTGATGCCGCCACCGGAGCCGATAGACTGGTAGTTGACCGAAATTCCAGTTTTTTCCTTGTAGGTGGTTGCCCATTGCGACAGCACGGGATATATTGCGGTGCTGCCCGCACCGGTTACTTCAACCGCCATTGCGCTGGCGCAGAACAGCATTGCTGCCGCACCCAGTCCGATTGCCTTTTTCATGTTTAATATCATCTCGCGTTCTCCTGAATTCAGTTAATAAGGAGATTGCATTTTCAATCCTGAATATTGCAAACTTATTACAAAGCATGCAATTCGAGAATAAATCGACTAAACCTGTATATTTAATCTCCATCAATCAGGAATTCGCCGATCAGGGTGAACAGACTGGACTTTTGGCCGGAAATTTTTTGACCTTTTGAAAGTTATTACTGCATTCGAGGCTGGTAATTTGCTGCTTCGAGAATACATTTTATCTAACACGACAATTTTTAATGAGTATTATTTTTTATCAACAAATTCTGTTGATAACTTTGTGGATATATACGTAAGCAACTGTTCCAAACGACCGCCATACAACGATTTCGATTAGGTTGCCTATTTTTTGTATGGATTAATTCATAATATAAACAACAACATAGTCTAAGTTGAAGGTTTTGTTACTGGATATGCCCATGCAATCCCGCAAATTTGCTCGGGTTGATAACTTTAGAAGATTGTCAATGAAGAATTGCTTAAAATTTAAAATAAATTCAGTTGAATAATTTGCACCAATACCGTGCTGATTGCCGAAAGGCTGCAATAGATTTGTGCGCTGCAAGATTGGTGCAATATTGGCGCAACAAATAATTGTTATAATTGAAAAACTCAAAATTGTTAATTTGCAACTGGTGTCTTCCACTGTTGATCACCCGCCCACCGGCGGGATTTTTTTACCCTTAAACCTTACCTGCAATCGACCCGACCGTAGTTCCCATGCCGGATTATCAATCCTTCCTTATATACACTTATGCCTGAAACAAATGATGCAACCGCATGATCCAGCCGTCTGCATGGCCGCGCAGAGCAGCATTCGATGAAACGTACGCTCGCGCTGGGAGCATTCGGTCTGCTGCTGGGTCTGGGCATCGCGCTAATATACGGCGGAGGCAGCCTGTTCGAGCGCATCGCAGCATTTCCGGTATCACTGCTGGGTGTCGTGCTGATGATGATTTTTGCCTGCTGGAATTGCAACGCCGTCCGTCTGCGGCTGATGCTGGGCGGCATCTCAAAACCGATCGGGCATGGACGCGCGCTGTCCACGATGATGGCCACAGAGTTCGCGATCAACGCGACGCCGGCCGGCAGCGGAGGCTTGCTCAGCTATGTATACCTGCTGAAGCGGCACGGCGCGCCCGCGACATCCGCTGCAGCGATGTACGCGACCGATATCATGATGGACATGCTGGTGTTCAGCAGCGCGCTGGTCATCATTGCGCTGGGCTTGTTCTTTCATCCGTCACAGCTGCATATCGGCTGGGAGATCGGGATGCTGGCGGGATTGCTGATCGCCATGGTAATGCTGGGCTGGACCGCCGCAAAAAACTACCGCACCGTGCTACTGTGGATAGGACGGCGCAAACTGATACGGCGCGTATCGGCGACAAACCGGCGCAGGCTGACACGCACCGTGCTGCGCTTCCGCGAGGCGCTGCATCTAGTGCTGGGGTTTTCTCGCGCCAGGCTGTTCGGTATCTTCCTGTGCTGCCTCGGCCACTGGGTGTTGCGCTACAGTGTGCTGTACGTGATCATCACAGGTATGGATTGCCATGTAGACCTGGCATACAGCTTTCTTGTCCAGATGCTGGCGCAGACCGCGGGCCATTTCACGATGCTGCCCGGCGGTAGCGGCGGCGTCGAGTTGAGCTTCACCGCTCTGCTGGCGCCGGAGCTCGATCACGCAACGCTGGGCGCGGTGCTGCTGATGTGGCGCTTTGCGCTCTATTACTGGTACCTGATCGCGTGCGCCCCGGTGTTTTTTCTGTTCGTCGGCAAGGATCTGTGGCAGTTGCTCGGAAACGGGACTCTTGCGAAATAAATTGGGCTAAATGCACTGCAACGCGAAATGAAACGCTCCGCTTAAAGCAGGCTGTCGCGCAGCTTCATGATCCACGCCGCAAACGCGATCGGGGCAGGGCGGTTGATCCGCAGCAAAAGCATCCGGTAGGTCTGTGAAACCAGCGCGAGCGGATAGTCGAGCTTGAACAAGTCGGCGAGCATCCGCCATTCGGCGCGTATCCCTTTCCAGTAGCCGAGCTTCTCGGTCTTGCGCGACTGTGTGACGGTCGGCCAGCGCGAGACTGCAATCGACAACTGCTGTGCAATGATGCGGCGGTTCATGAACACCTCGATCCCGAAGCGCGGCAGCCCGTGCATTTCATCCAACACATCGCTGAGCAGATCCTTCCGGATCACCCGCTCGCCGGAAACGAAATCCAGCCCGATCACGCGGAATATCATCAGGCTGTTCTTGCGCAGGCTCAGGCTGACATCCCCCTTGCCGGCCAGCACCGGGAAGGCCAGCGCATTGATATGTTCGATCTCCAAGCCGGTCAGGTCCGCATCGAGCAGCATCAACAATTCGTTCTGTGCGGCCGCAACACCGGTCGCCATCGCGATGCTCTTGCCGCGGTTTGCCGGATGCGAGATCAGCTTTACCGAAGGGAATTGTTTTACCAACTCGGCCGTGTTGTCGGTTGAACCGTCATCGACAACGATCACCTCGTGCAGCAGCGAATGCGTGGCGACAACCGCAAGCACGGCAGCGATTCGCGGTGCTTCGTTGTAGGCACAGATGATGCAGGAGATATGGACACTTTTATGCGGCGAGGGGAGTTCGATCATGGATTAAATTATCATTGGTTGTTTAGATGGTTTCCTGCAGTCTTGGCAACCTTGGGACTGTTGCTTCTCGGTAAAGATCCAGCGCATGCAGCAATCTGCCGGTGAATTCGTCGGGGGAGGTCGAGATCAACTCGGTTGGCACGCCGAATTTTTCGCTGAGGCGTATGCTGTCCTCGAATCCGTAGGCAACCATAAAAGGGTGCGTGCCTGCCCTGATAGCCGCGACATAATCGCTGTATTCGTCTCCGCAGGAATAGCTGCGTGCCGGGTTGATCGCAAATGAGTCTCGCGCATCCTTCAGGTATCCGGCCTTGCCTTCGCCAAGCGGGATGCAGGCAAAGTAATCGAACTCGCG
>JBAUQH010000017.1:0-1918 GCA_049580605.1 Gallionella sp.
ATTCGATCGTGGATTTATCTCGTTCGAAGATAACGGGAAATTATTGATATCACCTGTAGCATATGAACCAGCGCTACAGCGCATGGGAGTACCAACAGATGAAGCATTAAATGTTGGTAGTTTCACAACCGAGCAAAAGCGAAAGTTGGATTTCCATCGTAACTTTGTATTTCTTGAGGCGAAGCGGTAAAAGTCAGTAGGGCAAGACTCAATAGGAACTCATGGAAGTATAGGATCAGCATCAACTGTCCTGCTTAATTACCCCAGGTTATTTATCCCATAACAATGGCCATCATTCTTCCAGCACTACATTCTAAAAATCTGAGGCTCACGTCAGGTGAGCGACGATTTGGCGCGTGCCTGCTGCGCAATCTGGAGGATGACTATCACTGCTGGGTCGATGTGCCAGTAGGGCCCAAACAGCGCCGACCCGACTTTATTGTGCTTCATCCCGGCAGAGGGATATTGGTGTTGGAGGTGAAGGACTGGCTGGTGACCACGATTCAGCAAATGGATAGGCATACTGCCGAAATTCATACGAATCGAGGTTTAAAGACGGTGGCCAATCCACTTGAGCAGGCGCGGGCTTATGCGATCGAGATCACGGCGCTTCTAGAACGTGACCCACTGCTGGTGCAGCAAGAGCAGGGGCGTTATCACGGGAGTTTGTTATTGCCCTGGGGCTACGGCGTTGTTTTCACCAATATTACGCGCAAGCAGTTCGAGGGCGCGGAACTGGGTCAGGCTATTCCCGGCGACAAGGTGATTTGCAAGGATGAGATGGCTGAGTCAGTCGATGCGGAGGCGTTTCAAAAACGCATGTGGGGAATGTTTAACTACAGCTTCGGCGGTGTTCTTTCACTGGCCCGGATTGATCGGGTGCGCTGGCATCTGTTTCCTGATATCCGGATTCAACAGGGAAGTTTGTTCGATGCGGCCGGTGACGGGGCAGACCCGCAACAATCCATTGCCAAGGCGCTGCCCGATATTGTCAAAGTCATGGACATGGAGCAGGAGAAGCTTGCCCGCAATCTGGGTGAGGGGCACCGCATCATTCACGGTGTGGCTGGCTCCGGCAAGACATTGATTCTGGCTTATCGCGCGATGTATCTGGACAAGCTCGGCTTGGCAAAACCTGTTCTGGTGCTCTGCTTCAACAAGACACTAGCGGCAAAGCTGAAGCAGTTGCTTACAGATCGGGGTGCAGGAGATCGGGTGCATGTGCGCCACTTTCACGGTTGGTGCAGGGATATGTGCAATCTCTATCAGCTGGATTTGCCCGGCGACGAGCAGAAGCCTATATATGAGCGACAAGTGGCTGCTGTAATTGCAGGTTGTGAAAAGGGCCGCGTTCCGCCCGCCCAGTACGCGGCGGTATTGATTGACGAAGGCCATGATTTTCAGCCGGAGTGGTTCAAACTGCTGGTGCAGATGATCGATCCGGAAACCAACTCGCTATTGCTGTTGTATGACGATGCACAGAATATTTATGGGGGGAGCAAGCGGCAAGTTTTCACCTGGTCTAGCGTGGGTATCAATGCACAAGGGCGCAGCACCATTCTGAAGGTGAATTACCGGAATACCGTTGAAGCGCTCGATTTCTCCTACCGGTTTGTTTCTGCCTACCTTGATCAATCCGGCGGCACTGAAGAAATACCGCTGGTGCATCCTGAATTTGGCGGCAGAAAAGGGGCAAAGCCAGAGATTCAACGTTTGCCCGGCAATACGCAGGAGCTGGAATACCTGGCCGCATGGCTGAAAAAACGCGCCGAGGCCGGCGTTCCTTTCCGGCAAATGGCTGTGCTGTGTCGATTCAATCATCAGGTAGGCAAGATGCGTGATGGGCTGGCCCAGAAGGGGATAGCAGTGGATACGGATCAATTCAATGATAAGCATACCAAGGCATTTGATCCCGCAA
>JBAUQH010000018.1:0-16444 GCA_049580605.1 Gallionella sp.
TTGCTACCCCCTGCCGGTAAATTCAGATTGGGACCACAAGCGACCCCCGCACCGCTGGTATTGGCGATTTTCAGTGTAATTGTACTGGCAGTGATTCCCACACACACATTGCGGTGCTGCGCGATCGCTTCTTTCTGTGCGTAGCGCAAAGTAGCCTGCACCTGGTCGGCGAAACCTCGAGACTTGAATATATTGGCGTCAAAAAATCGCGGGGCAGCAAACACGGCCATTACGCCAACGATGACCATCACCATGATCAACTCGATCAGGGTAAAACCTTGCTGATTATCATCCAAGCGAGAACCGGACAACCCTACCTGCCGCTCTTCACACTCAAAAATATCGGCATTTTGCTTGATCTCTTTTGCTTGATCGCAACTTAATTCCATATCCAATAAACCTTCAGTAACTCACTTATGTTGAGTTCGCTGTTATTTATTCACCTACCAAACCAGAAAAAAGGAGGCCGTAGCCTCCCTTTTTCACAGCCATCATCTGATGCATGCACTGCGCATGTATCAGATGCAGAATAAAATTACTTTAGATACCCGCAACAACTGCAACTGCAGTAGCCGAGCTGTCGGTTTGAGTAATGGTGCAGTTGTTGGAACCTGCAACAATCGCAGCAGTCGATGCCGAGTAACCAGTTGGTATCCCGCCTTCCAATATGCCAGTCGAAGTACCCGTCGCCCCGATCGCTGCCGCGCAAGTCCCTAAAGTGATAGTTGATACACCCGATCCAGCATGAAGAGATTGGGCAGCATAATTGATGGTGCTGGCCGAATTGATCGCACCAACCACGCCCTGCAATGCAGCCGCTTGTGCATCACCCTTCATATTCACAAACTTCGGCAATGCAGTCGCTGCCAAAATACCCAGTATCACGATCACCATGATCAGCTCGATCAATGTAAAACCCGCTTGCTTTTTCATTCGATAAATCTCCTGTAATAAAGGCCGCAGCCCCGAGTTATGGTAGTACTTTTAATTCGCCCGATAACCCCTTGCCGCAGCATAAAATTTTCAGGCAAGATGCACACTAAACGAAGTTCGATATCGGCGCAACCCCCAGCCGACCGGCGGTCGCTTTATATCAACCAGCGGAACATCGCAACGAACAGGTAGATGCTCGCCAGCAGCAGCAACCAGCCCACCCGCTGCGCATGGCGAGCAACATATCGATCCACCTCGTCGTGCGGCACATCAAGCACCCTGGTCGCGCGGCGCGTGGAAACCCATTGGTTAGCCTGTTCCTCGAAGCCGCGCAACAGGCTGGGACGCAACCACATGAACAGCCCGACCAACAGCGCAACCGCACCGCCGACCAGCGCGCACAGCACCAGCGCGTCCAGCAGACCGTCCAGCAGCCGAGCCGGGAACCTTCCGGACAGGTGCTGAAGCGCTTTCGCCTTGTCGAACAGCATGCCGAAATAGACAAGAATGTATGTAGCTCCAGCCACGATGACGATGCCTGTTGCACGGTGACGCTGATAAAGCCAGTACTCGATGCTGAAGCTGCGGTCCAGCCAGCGATTCAGATGCCGGGTTGTAACCCAGCGGTTTGCGGCTTGATTGAGCCGCTCCGCGAGCCGCGGCTTGAAAATGAGCAGCAAGCCAAGCATGATGCCGAGCAAGGCGCCCAGCAGCAGGAAAATCGCCAGGTCTTCCCACAACAGGGATTTAACGGTTTCAGTGAGCACGTTACACCGCGTCAGATCGAATGGCGTATGTTTTCATCAGAACCACTTGTAGGGCTCGACCGGCTCGAACAACAATCCGGTCAGGTCGGCGGGTTCGTTTTGCAATGAAGGCAGGCTGGAAGCCGCATATTTCAGCGCAACATGGAAACGTATCCATTTCCGGCCGTCCTTGCCCGGCCTGAAGTAGTTGCTTTCGCCCAGCACATAGATCAGGTCGCGCGTCTTCAGATCGAACATCCAGCTGTTTGGCGCCACTGATTGCGGGGCGGGGTCATAGAATTCGCCTGCGTAATTGCGCGGCTTCTTTTGCAACAGGTTCACCGGATTGTCTTGAGCCAAGACCGCGACGTCGGAAGGCTTCCCGCGCGTCAATATCTGGCCGTATTGCATCACCAGCGCGCTCTGTATCGCCCCCGCAACCTGCTGCATGGCAGTCTTCTCGGCCTGCTCCTGGTAATACATGAAGCGGTTCATGAACAGCCCCATCAGCGTCACGATGATCGCGATGACGATGACCAGTTCGAGCAGCGTGAATCCTTTAGAGTGTGACACCCGCAAGGGGTGGGCCGTACGGTTCCCGAATCTCGAACCGCGAACGCTACGCTCGGATGAAAGATACAAGGTAAAAGTTTTGAACCTTGAACCTTGAGCCTTGAGCCTTGCATCTCGTTCAAGTTCGCTCATGATGAGTGCAACGCCGCCCTGCCCAGGTCCCACATCGGCAGGAATACGCCCAAGGCAAGAAGCAAGACCATGATGCCGAGTACCACGATCAGGATGGGCTCTATCCTTGCGCTGAGGCTGGCAACTTCGTATTTGACTTCGCGCTCGTACATTTCAGCGACTTCGAACATCATGCCGTCCATGTCGCCGCTTTCTTCCCCGACGGCGATCATCTGCAGCACCACCGGATTGAACACCCCTGCGGTGACCGCGGTGCGCAGAATGCTCTCGCCGCGTTCCACACCATCGCGCATCTGTTCGATGCGGCTGCGCATGAACTCATTGTCGACCACCAGGCTGACCACGTTCATGCCCTGCAGGATCGGCATGCCGCTCTTGAATGAAAGCGCCATGCCCCGCGCAAACCGGGACAGCGTGGCCTTGAGGATGATCTCCCCGACCACCGGCAACCTGAATTTGTACTTGTCCCACTTGTAGCGGCCATCCGGTGTGTTGATGTAGAAGCGCATACCCACGATGGTTGCGGCCAACACGGCGAGCATGAGCAGCCAGTATTCCACCATGAAAGCGGAAAATCCGATCAGCATTTTGGTGATGGCAGGCAGTTCGGCATGGAATCCCGCATATACCTTGGCGAAGGCGGGAATCACGAACAGGTTGATGATGATCATCGCGATCACCATCGCCGTAATCACGAAACTGGGATAGCGCATCGCGGTCCTGATGCGCTCGCGCATATCGCGCTCGAATTCGAGATAGTCGAACAGCCGGATGAATGTTTCATCCAGCATCCCGGTCATTTCGCCGACCTGCACCATACTGACATAGAACGGGGAGAACACCTTGGGATGGCGGCGCAGCGCGGTGCTGAGCTCCCGCCCGCTATCCAGGCTTTCGCGCAGGTCCTGGAGCAGCAGCGAAAAGGTCGGATTCTGTGTGGATTCCTGCAGCCCCGCCAGCGCGCGCATGATCGGAACGCCGGCCTTGAGCAGCGTATACATCTGACGGCTGAACAGCATCAGGTCCATCGGACTGACCGACTTCTCGGCAAGCCGGCTTTTGAGCCAGCCCTGCTTGCCCGATACGCCGACTGCCAGTCCGCGGAAGCGGGTAATTTCGACAGGCGTAATCCCGGTATTCATCAGCTGGCCGGCGATAAGCCCGCTGTCGTCCCCGTCCAGCGTGCCTTCTACCAGATTGCCGCGGTCGTCCCGCCCCTTGTAGGCAAACAGCGCCACGCTAGTCCTCTACCTGGTTGCTGATGCGCATCACCTCGGCGACCGTGGTGCGCCCCTGTTTCATTTCATCCAGTGCGTGATCCATGATGGTTTTGCCGCGCAGATGACCGTGCGCGACCTCGAGGAAGTGGGTGGGGCTGTCGCGTCCCGCCGCCTCCACCATTTCGGCACCCATTTCCAGCAGTTCAAATACGCCCTTGCGACCGTGGTAACCGGTACCGTTGCAATGCGAGCATCCGCGTCCGTGCATTAAACCGACCCACTGTTCGGGCGGTATGCCCTCGATATTCAGCCATTCGCCTTCCTGCGGTGTTGGAATATGCGCTTCGCTACAGCTTTCGCAGACACGGCGCAGCAGGCGTTGCGCAAGCACCGCCTGCACCGAGGAGGCCACCATGAAACGCGGCGTGCCCATATCCACCAAGCGGAACAGGGTGCCGGCCGCATCGCGGGTATGCAGGGTAGAAAATACCAGGTGGCCGGTCATCGCCGCGCGCAAACCGATTTGCGCGGTTTCCGCATCGCGCATTTCGCCGACCAGGATCACATCCGGATCCTGCCGCAACGCGGAACGCAACACGCGCGAAAAAGTCAGATCGATTTTTTCGTTGACCTGCACCTGATTGATGCCGGGCAATCGGTATTCCACCGGGTCTTCAACGGTGATGATCTTCTGGTCCATGGTATTGATCTCGGCAAGCGCGGAATACAGGGTCGTGGTCTTGCCGCTGCCGGTTGGTCCGGTCACCAGGATCATGCCGTTGCTGCGCTTGATGATTTCGCGAAAACGCTTGAGCATGTCCGCCGGCATGCCCAGTTTTTCCAGGCCGATCATTCCGCCATCCTGGCGCAGCAGCCGCATCACCACCGATTCGCCGTTTTGCGTGGGACAACTGGCGATACGCACATCCACAACCTGATCGCGCACCCGCACATTGAAACGCCCGTCCTGGGGCAGTCTTTTTTCGGAAATATCCAGGCCGGACATCAGCTTCAGGCGCAGCACCAGTGCCGGCGCGATCTTGCTGTCGGCTTCGGTTTGCAGGTGCAGCACGCCGTCGATGCGAAAACGTATCATCACCCGGCCTTCCTGCGGTTCGATATGAATGTCGGAAGCTCGGATCTGCGAGGCATCGTCAAACATGGTCTGCAATAACCTGACCACCGGCGCATCCTCGGTGCCGACGCTCTCGGTCAGCGCGCCAAAATCCACGTAGCTGTCGCCGATGTCCTCGCTGAGCTCGCGCGCCAAGCCGGTGATTTCGTCGGTGCGCCGGTATCCGCGATCGATGCTTTCCAGCAACTGCCCTTCGGTGACCACCGCAATGTCAATCTCGCGCTTGACGATGCGCGTGATTTCATCGAAGGCAGTCAGGTCGGTCGGGTCGGCCATGCCGACCAGCAGCATTCCGTTGCGCTCTTCCAGCACCATCGCGCGGAAGCGCCGCGCCTGGCTTTCCTGCAGCATCCTGACCAGCTCGATGTTGATATTGAAGTACTTGAGATTGATGTAGGGGATGTTGAGCTGTTTGCCGAGCGCCTCGGAAATGTTTTCTTCGGTAACGAAAGCATTGTCCACCAGCAAACGCCCGAGCTTGCGTCCGCTGCGCTTCTGTTGCTCAAGCACGAACTTGAGCTGTTCTTCTGAAATGAGTTTCTGCTGAACCAGTAAATCGCCTAAGCGAACTTTCTCCGGACGCGCCATAATTCTCCCCTGACTTAGATGTTTGTGCGACGCAGCGCCTGCAGTGTCGGAAGTTAGCTGTTTTTTATGATGATGACAAGGACTTAGCGGCTATTTTTTATGTTCCACGTTATTCTCTATCAACCCGAGATTCCACCGAACACCGGCAACATCATCCGGCTTTGCGCCAATACCGGCTGCACTTTGCACCTGATCAGACCGCTCGGCTTCACGCTGGAGGACAAGCAACTGCTGCGCGCCGGACTGGATTACCATGAATTCGCCAGTCTGCGAGTGCATGACACCCTGGCCGACTGTCTGTCAATTTTCGATCCGGCACGCGTGTATGCGCTCACCACCAAGGGCTCGGGGGATTTTTACCGGTTGCGCTACCGGTCCGGAGACGCTTTCATGTTCGGGCCCGAAAGCCGCGGCCTGCCCGCCGAAGTGCTCGGCCTGTTCGATTCCCGGCAGCGCGTGCGCTTGCCGATGCTGCCGGACAACCGCAGCCTGAATCTGTCCAACACCGTGGCTGTGGCGGTATTCGAGGCCTGGCGCCAGTGCGGTTTTGCCGGCGCCAGTGCGGTATTGCAGGAGCGCTAGCCCGTTCCCGGGGAAACGAATAGGGCGTTTGCCATGCAGTCAGCATCGCGTTACAAGGAGGATAGATCTTGATTTACCAAGGCAGCTGTCACTGCGGGCACATCGCTTTCGAGGTCGAGGGCGACTTGTACGCCGTGAAACAATGCAATTGTTCCATCTGCAGCAGGTTGGGCGCGCTGCGCTGGTTTGTGCCGCGTTCACAGGTGCGCTTCATCACACCGGAAAGCAACCTCTCCACCTACCAGTTTGGCAAGAAAAGCATCAAGCATCATTTCTGCGCGATATGCGGCTGTGCGCCCATGGGTACCGGATCGCACAACGGCGTCGAGATGTTCAGCATCAATGCGCGCTGCCTGGAGCATGTGGATTTGACCGCGCTGAAGATCAAGCAGGTGGATGGGCGCAGTTTCTGACCGGCTCGTGTTTGAGGAATATTTCCAGCAGGTCGTTCAGGAATCGCTGCCCCAGCCGGGTCGGGGCGATGCGGCGGTGATCCCGGTACAATAGACCGCGCCTTTCCGCCTCTGCCAGCTCGCGCTGCACAGCGAGCAGCGGCAGACCGGTGCGCTGCTCGAACAGCGCGCTGTCGAAGCCTTCGTTCAGGCGCAGCGCATTCAACATGAACTCGAATCCGAGTTCTTCGCGGCTGACCTCCTGCCCGGTTTGCACCGGTTCGCCTTTGCCGACCTGCTGCATGTATGTCTGCGGATGCTTGTAGCGGGCCTGGCGAATGATACGGCCGGGAAAGCTGAGCTTGCTGTGCGCACCCGCGCCTATCCCCAGGTAATCGCCGAACTGCCAGTAATTGAGATTGTGCCGTGCGCGTTGTTTCGGCAGCGCGAACGCGGAAGTTTCGTAGTGCTGATAACCCGCGGCGGCCAGCGCTTCCTCGATGCGCTGCTGCATGTCGCTGCTCGCATCGTCGTCCGGCAATGCCGGCGGATTGTGATGGAACAGCGTGTTGGGTTCCACTGTCAGGTGATAGCAGGACAGATGCTGCGGCTCGAACGACAGCGCGGTCCGAACATCCCGCACGGCTGCGTCGACCGACTGTTTCGGCAATGCATACATCAGGTCGAGATTGAGGTTGTCGAAATGAGACCGGGCGATTGCGATCGCGCGTTTCGCCTCATCTGCAGTATGGATGCGCCCGAGCGCCTGCAAATGCGTGTCGCTGAAACTCTGGATGCCCATCGACAGCCGGTTCACCCCGGCCTCGCGATAGGCCGCAAAACGTCCCGCTTCCGCCGTGCCGGGATTTGCCTCCAGCGTGATCTCCGCGCCCAGGTCCAGCGGCAGCAGCATGCGCACATTGCGCAGGATCTCCGCGACACTTTCGCCGCTCAGCAGGCTCGGCGTGCCGCCGCCGAAGAACACCGTATACACCTTGCGCCCCCAGACCTGCGGCAGGGCCATCTCCAGGTCGCGGATCAATGCGGCGACGTATTCCCGTTCCGGCAGGGCATCGCGCGACTCATGCGAATTGAAATCGCAGTACGGGCATTTGCGCACGCACCAGGGAATATGGATATACAGCGACAGCGGCGGCAGCGCCTGAAAATTCAGCGGCTGCGATTTCAGCGCAACCGGCTGCAGCGGGCTGGTATTCATGGTCGCCTGCTTTCCTGAATGGATAAGCGCCGGCCGTACATTGCGACGCAGGCCATTCAGATTTTCAACTTTTCCAGCAAAGACCGCATTGCCTTGCCGCGATGGCTGATGGCGTGTTTTTCATCGCGCGTCAGTTCTGCACTCATCCGGTTGAGCGCAGGCAGCCAGAACAGCGGGTCATAGCCGAAGCCGCCGTCACCGCGTTCCGCTTGCGCGATTTCACCGTGCCATTCGCCTTCTGCAATCATCGGCTGCGGGTCGTCGGCATGTTGCAGCAGCACCAGCACGCAGTAGTAATGTGCGCGGCGGTCTTCCACACCCTGCATTTCCCGCAGCAGCATTTCGTTGTTGCGCCGATCCGATTTTGGTTCTCCGGCATAGCGTGCGGAGTACACGCCGGGCGCGCCCCCCAGTGCGCTGACGCAAATACCCGAATCATCGGCCAGCACCGGCAATCCGCTCAAACGGCTGACATGCCGCGCTTTGGCGAGCGCATTCTCGATAAAGGTAACGTGAGGTTCCTCGGCTTCGGCTATGCCGAGTTGCGATTGCGTAAGCACCTCGATACCGAGCGGCTGAAGCAGGAACTGGAATTCGCGCAGCTTGCCCGGGTTGCCGGAGGCGATGACGAGTTTTTGCATTTACCCGGCTCTCACAGAATGTTCCGGAGCGCGCTTGCTCCGGCATCGCTGTATTTAATCTGTCTCAAGCACCGCACGCTGCATCCCGATCAATTCGGCGATGCCGTTTTTCGCCAGTTCCAGCAGTTCATCCATCTCGGCGCGGGTGAAAGGATGGCCCTCGGCCGTGCCCTGCACTTCGACGAAATGCCCGCTGCCCAGCATGACCACATTCATGTCGGTATCGCATGCCGAATCCTCGAGATAATCCAGGTCCAGCACCGGCGTTCCCTGGAAAATTCCGACGGAAATGGCGGCGATGAAATCCTTGAGGGGCGATTCGTTGATCAGCCCCTTGCCGAGCAGGTGCCTGACAGCGTCATATAACGCAACGAATGCGCCGGTGATGCTGGCGGTGCGGGTACCGCCGTCGGCCTGGATCACATCGCAATCGATCTGTATGGTCCGCTCGCCGAGCTTTTTCAGATCCACCACTGCGCGCAGGCTGCGCCCGATCAGGCGCTGAATTTCCAGCGTGCGTCCCGACTGTTTTCCTTTTGCCGCTTCGCGGCCCATGCGTTCGCCCGTGGAGCGCGGCAGCATGCCGTATTCCGCAGTGACCCAGCCCTCGCCGCTGCCTCTTTTATGCGGCGGCACCCTTTCGTCGATGCTGGCGGTGCAGATGACCCTGGTATCTCCGCATTCGATCAGCACCGAGCCTTCGGCATGTTTGGTGTAGTGGCGTGTAATCCTGATTTGACGCAACTCGCGGGGCGATCTCTGACTGGGGCGCATATAAGTTTTCTCGATAAAAGGTTATAGGGAAAGGTTGGAACAACCTACGAAATCGCAAGGACATGGCTGACCGGCACGGACGAGTCATGTCTGGCTTCACTCTCGCCCCAGCGCACCGCCAGGCCGGTCACGTTGTCGGAATGTCCGTCTTCGCGTATCAGCGCAGTTGCTATCAGTTCATCCAGATCATCCGTAACGGTGCCGGATGAAAATGCTTCGACCAGTTCCCGGTCGGCAAACGGCCCCCACAGGCCATCGCTGCCGAGCAGCAAAACATCGCCGGATTGCAGCACCACGGGTACCCCGTGTTCCATATAGAACACGTCTTCGATCCCCCCAAGACAGTGGGTGATATGGTTTCGCTGCGGATGGACGCGCGCTTCTTCGGCAGTGATTTGCCCCGACTCGACCCAATGCTGCACCACTGAATGATCAGTGGTCTTGACCACCATTTTGCCGTCGCGCAGCAGGTACAGGCGCGAATCTCCGGCATGCCCCCAGTACATCTTCCCATCCTGTATCAGTGCCGCTACGCAGGTCGTTCCGGGAAAACCGCCCAAATCCCTGTCATGTGGAAGATTCATGATGCGATTATGCGCGTGCTGCATGGACTCGAGGATAAACTCGTCGGGATCGGCAATACGCGGCTGTTTAACCTGTGAAAACGCTTCGACAAACGTCTCGATCGTCATGCTGGCCGCCAGTTCACCGTGCAAATGCCCCCCCATGCCGTCAGCAAGCACCAGCAGCAGGGTATCGTTACCGAAAACGTAAGCGACGCGATCCTGATTGAATCTGCGATTGCCGATATGGCTGGCCTGGTGTATCGAAAAGTTCATGGTCAGGGGGAAGATTTCACAGAACGTAATCGTAATATAATGTTACGCATCAGCACAGCCTTTTATTCGAAAGCCTCTCACCATGATATTCAGCATGACCGGCTACGCAACCGCCGGCACGGAACTCGACAGCGGATCCCTGACGTTCGAACTCCGCGCGGTCAATCATCGTTACCTGGATATCCAGCTGCGCATGCCGGACGATCTGCGCGGCTTCGAGGGCCTGCTGCGCGAAGCGATCGCAGCGCAACTGCAGCGCGGCAAGGTCGAGTGCCGGATCAATTATACGGCCCGATCGGCACAATACGGCAGCACACTGAACAGTACCCTGCTCGGACAGCTGGTTGCATGGAACAGCGACGTGCGGGCCGCGCTGCCCGAAGCGCGGAGTCTAAGCGTGGCGGAAATACTGCACTGGAACGGCCTGCTCGAAGCACCGTCCGTTTCGTCTGACGAATTGCGCGCCGCATTGCTCGACCTCCTGCAAAGCGTGCTGCAGGAATTTTCCGCCGCGCGCGCCCGGGAAGGCGAGAAACTCGGGGATTTCCTGCTGCAGCGCCTGGAAAAAATCGAGGCACTGCGCAACGGTGTGATGCCGCATGTGCCGGCTGCGATTGCCGCCTACGAAAAGAAGCTGGTCGCGCGACTGCAGGTAGCCATGCAGAACGCGCCAGAGAATATGTGGGACGAAAGGGTTCGCCAGGAAATCACGCTGTACGCCAGCAAGATCGATGTGGATGAGGAATTGTCGCGGCTTGCCAGCCACCTTACCGAAATGCGCCGCATCCTCGGCCATGGCGGAGCGGTGGGCAAGCGGCTGGATTTCCTGATGCAGGAATTGAACCGCGAAGCCAACACGCTGGGCTCGAAATCGGTCGACGCTGAAGTTTCGCGCAGCGCGATGGAGATGAAGATACTCATCGAGCAGATGCGTGAACAGATTCAAAACCTGGAATAAATTCACTGAAATGGACTCAAGCATGCCTGGAAACCTGTTCATCATCAGCGCCCCTTCCGGTGCCGGCAAAACCAGCCTGGTACAGGCTCTTCTGAAGCACGACCCGCACATCAACCTGTCGGTATCCTATACCACGCGCGATCCCCGCAGCGGGGAACAGAACGGCAGGGATTATCACTTTGTCAGCCGCGGGACTTTCCTCGAAATGGCGAAACGCGGCGAGTTTCTGGAAAGTGCTGAAGTCTATGGAAACCTGTACGGGACCTCTGAAAACTGGATCCGCCAGGAAATCGCCAGGGGGCGGGACACCCTGCTTGAGATCGACTGGCAGGGCGCAGCGCAAGTCCGGCGCCTGTTCCCCGATTGCGTCAGCATATTCATACTGCCGCCTTCCCTGGCTGCATTGGAGCAGCGACTGAAGGGACGGGGCAAGGATAGCGATGCGGTGATCGCCAAACGCATGGCGGCGGTACGCGACGATGTCGCGCACGTCGCCGATTTCAATTATGTTATTATCAACAACGACCTGAACGATGCGTTGCAGGAACTCGCCGCCGTGGTGCTTTCCGCCCGGCTGCGCAGTAGCCAGCAACTGCCGCGTCATCAGGGCCTGATCAACCAGTTGCAATAACCGGAGTAAACAATGGCACGTATTACCGTTGAAGAATGTCTCGAACAGATTCCGAACCGCTTTGAACTGACCCTGGCAGCCGCCTATCGCGCCCGCCAGCTGTCCAATGGCGCCGCCCACCTGGTGGAACACAGCAAGGACAAACCCACCGTCATCGCATTGCGCGAGATCAGCGAGGGCAAGGTCGGCAAGGAAATCCTCAACCGCGGACAAGCTTGATCCTGGCTGGATACCGTAAACCCGATCCAGGCTCAGCTGAAACAATGCATGACCGACTCCGATCTATTGATAGAGGAACTCTCCGACTATCTTAAACCGCGGGACGTCGAACACGTTCGTGTCGCGATAGAATTCAGCCGTGCCGCGCATCAAGGCCAGATGCGCCAATCAGGCGACCCTTACGTCTCCCACCCGATTGCCGTAGCCCGCATTCTCACCCCGCTGCACATCGATGCGCAGGCGATCATTGCCGCGCTGTTGCACGATGTGGTCGAAGACACCGAAGTCACCACTGATGATGTCGCTGAAAAATTCGGCAAGCCGGTTGCCGAACTGGTCGACGGGCTCAGCAAACTGGACCGGATCCGTTTCGAAACACGCGAAGACGCCCAGGCCGAAAATTTCCGCAAGATGCTGCTGGCGATGGCGCGCGATGTGCGCGTCATCCTCATCAAGCTGGCCGACCGGCTGCACAATATGCGCACGCTGGATTCGATGGCGGTCGACAAGCGCGAACGCATCGCCCGGGAAACCATGGAAATCTACGCGCCCATTGCAAACCGCCTCGGCCTTAACGATCTCCACCACGAACTGCAGGACCTGAGTTTCAAATACCTGCACCCGAACCGTTATGCGGTGCTGTCCAAGGCCCTGCAGGTGGCGCGCGGCAACCGCCGCGAAGTGGTCGGAAAAATACTCGAAGCGATACGCAAGCGGCTGGCCGAGCATCATATCGAAGCGGATGTCACCGGCAGGGAAAAGGATATCTTCAGCATTTACCGCAAGATGCAGAGCAAATCGCTGGCTTTTGCCGAGGTGCTGGACATCTACGGCTTTCGGGTACTGGTCGATGATTTCGACTCCTGCTATGTGGCGCTTGGCCTGCTGCACGGTTTGTACAAGCCGATACCCGGCAAGTTCAAGGATTACATCGCGATTCCGAAATTGAACGGCTACCAATCGATCCACACCACGCTGTTCGGACCTTTTGGCACGCCCATCGAGATCCAGATTCGCACCCATGAGATGCACAAGATCGCCGAGGCCGGTGTCGCTTCGCACTGGCTTTACAAGAGCGGCCACGAATCGATCAACGACCTGCACAAGAAAACCCACCAGTGGCTGCAGGAACTGCTGGAAAGCCTGAGCCAGAGCAGCGACTCGTCCGAATTCCTGGAGCACCTCAAGGTGGACCTGTTTCCCGACGAGGTATACGTGTTCACCCCCAAGGGCAGGATACTGTCGCTTCCGCGCGGCGCGACCGGCGTGGACTTTGCCTACAGCGTGCACACCGACATCGGCAACCGCTGCATCGCGGTCAAAGTCAACCACGAACTGGTGCCGTTGCGCACCGAACTCAAGAACGGCGACCGGGTTGAAGTGATTACCGCCGCGCACGCCAAGCCCAATCCCGCCTGGCTGGGCTATGTCGCCACCAGCAAGGCACGCAGCCAGATCCGCCATTTCCTGAAGACCATGCAGTCGGGAGAAGCGGCGCAGCTCGGCGAACGCCTGCTCAACCAGGCATTGCTGTCGCTGGGCATCAAACTGCAGGATATGGACGAGGCGCACTGGAACAAGTTGCTCAAGGACACCGGCGTGAAGTCACGCCAGGATGTTCTCGCGGACATCGGTCTGGGCCGGCGCCTGAACATGGTGGTAGCCCGCCAGCTGGCCAGCATCGGCGAAACGGTTACCAGCGAATCGGTGGCCAATCCGGCCATCACCATACAGGGCACCGAAGGCATGGCGGTCCAGTTCGCGACATGTTGCTGCCCGATTCCGGGAGACCCGGTTGTCGGCGTGATCAAGCGCGGCCAGGGTCTGCTGGTGCATACCCACGATTGCCCGACATTGCGGCGCGGACGCAGCAGCGGCGAGCAATGGCTGGATGTCACCTGGGACAAGAACATCAACCGCGCCTTCGATGTCAGCATCAAGTTGCTGGTCGCTGACCGGAGAGGGGTGCTGGCCAAGGTTTCCGCCGCGATCGCCGAGGCGGAAGCAAACATCGAGAACATCAGCTTTACCCACGAGGGCGAATACTCCGGTCTGCACTTCACGCTGGAAGTAAACAACCGCGTGCACCTCGCCAGAATCATGCGCGCGCTGCGCGCAATTCCGGAAGTGGTGAGGATTATCCGTGTCAAGAACGCGTCGTGATTTTGCAAGTTGGTAAACAGGTTTCCGCACAACTCAACTTCAAAGTCAAAACCACCGGGGGTAACCCTGCGGCGAATCACTTTTTTTCTTGCCAAGAAAGAGTAACCAAATGAAATCGCCCCCGGTTTGCCGCCCTTCGGGTCCCATGCGTTGTTCGACTGGTCAGGCTTCCTGACAAACTCGCACGATCCGCTGCGCGTCCACGTGCTCGAACATATTCGTCTGGCTACCCTGACCCGTTCCCGCTACTCGGCGGCGCGCTGGGGAGAAAAGCAAAACCATAATATCTGGAGGCGCAATGTGCCCACCCAGATTGACAGCAAAGCTCCATGGCCCTTTCAGGTAGGCTATTGCATGGCTCAATGGGCTGCTTCGTGCAGTTTGCAGTCATACGAAGCAGCCTTCAGCATTTGATTGAAGAATAAAAGATTGCATTTAACCAAATGGAAAAAATTCATATGGTTTTGCGTTTCTAAAACCGCATTTTGTGCAATTGGTTTCGTCATAACCATATTCAAGAATCAATTATTCCGGGAAACCCTTGCCTTTTTCTATTAATTTCAGGAGACTGTCTCTGATGTGATGCGTCCATCCCGGCTTGCAACTTTCATAACATTCACTCTCAGGCGTCAAGCCCTTATGCACAAAATCAATCTGAGTTTTCCCGCCCCTCTCAGTAAGAGACCAGATGACTTCCGTACGCTTCCACTCCTTCTTGTCATTTATCCAGTGAAGGTTGCAGTCGGTTACCAACCAGATGATCTTCTTGTCCGGGACAACTTCGGAAATTCTGAAATTCACATAGGTGTCTCCAAAATGCACTGAGAACTCGTCATTTAGTTTGCCGGCCTGGCCTTTGAAGTTCTTTGCCCACCATGAATCCACCTGGCTGATCTTCTGCATGGTTTCTTTTGCCGGGGATGTTACAGTCAAGCCAAGGCTGAAGTCCTGTTGTTGCTTATTTATTTTTCCGACTGCATCTTTTACTTTAGACATGATTTCTCCTTTCTAGAACGGGCACTTCAATTGGGATAGGGCTTCTCTAGAACGATGGAGCCGGTCTCAAGCCAAGACTTCAGGTTGGAGATGGCCATCGGCCAGACAACGGACAACGCCGAGATTAATTTCGAAGGTTCTCGCGATATGGCGTGGGTGATGGAGAGTTTGACCGCTGTTCCACTGGCGCCCAGCTCCATCGTGCAAAGCGACTCGCCTTCTGACTTGAACTCGGGCTTGTCCTGATGCTGCCAGCGGATCACTATCCGTTTGTACGGCTCGGCCTCGACGATCTCGCCTGTGTCGCTGATGTGGCCATCGGGGTACACCAGCTTCCACGCGGATCCGGCCGTCCACTGGCTTTCGCAGCGAACGCCGAACCACCACTGCTTTATGATCTCCGCGTCGGTCAGCGCGGACCAAAGCTTTTCCTGTGTGGTGCGAATGTAGGTCACATTGACAAAGGTCGATTCAGCCATAGGATTTTCTCCTGTCGTCGTTTCAGATCGTCAAGCGCCTTCAGGTGAGGTTATTCAAGCATTATTTCTTCTCGCACTGATGTGCTTCTTCCCAGCGGAATCCCTTTCGTGAGCCGTTTCCAAATTGCTCACGATAGATTCCCAAAAAGTAGTGCCAGCCTTTCTCGTGTCCCCTGGCCAATTCATGGTCCGGTAGGCCAGAATGCACAAGGGTCATAAGCGTGTCTTCACCCTGTTCCTTAAAGGTCAGGGTAACCATCGACTCTTGTCCCAGGGTATTGGGGGACATCCAGGTATGCTGAATTCGACCCGGCCGCTCGATCTCCGTGAATCGGCCGTAATGGGATGTTCCCTTGAGAGCCCAGTAAAAGAGCCCGTCCACTTTCGGATCCAGGATAAATTTTTCGGCTGCATTCCAGGGATTGCCGGGTATCTTTGGATTCAGCCACCCGTCGAACACCTCACCCGGAGGAGCGGGAATTGATCGCTCAAATTTAAATTCAATGATCTTCTTCGATTCATTCATCTCTGCTTCTCCTTCTTCTTTTTGTCCTTAAAATGCCGCTCAAACTGATCGAGCTGTATGTTCCAGAACCGCTCGTACTCATGCACCCAACCTGCCACCAAGCGAAGCGGTTCCGGGCGTAGCGAAATGAGAACTTCCCGGCCTTGTTTTTCACGTTCGATCAACCCGGCACGCTCCAGCAATTTGAGATGCTTCGTAACGGCGTTAAGCGCCACATCGAACGGTTCTGCGATATCCAGGAATCGTGCAGGCCCGTTCGCCAGTTTTCCGATAATTGCGCGCCGAGTCGGGTGCGAAATGGCGCCCAAAATGTCTGTCAGTTGTTCCATGATTATCATTACACCATATGGTGTATTAAATTTCAAGTGCATTTTATAACTCCTTGTAACTCGTCCGGAAATCCGCGCCTTGCCGTTATTGCCAAATGCGATCAAATTTATATCTACGAAGCCAGCCAGCCAAGCTGGCATCAAAATAATCAATTATGTTGAACTGATAAAATTGCCCGGTCTTGGCTAGCGGCAAAGTCCGCATTGTGTTGCGGTTTCAACCGGTCGATGCAACACACTAGAATCTGCGTAAGCAGAAGGAGTGTTGCAAATGAAACGAAGACCACGGATTTATTACACTGAAACCCAGAAAGCATTGATGTGGGAACGCTGGCGTAAAGGTGAATCTCTCCAGCAGATCGCACAGTT
>JBAUQH010000019.1:0-2052 GCA_049580605.1 Gallionella sp.
TCGGGAGTTAAGAAATATGTCCTCACATCCAGAATACCAGTCCATTTACATGCCAAGCGATGCTTTCAAAGGATTGAGAGCCACAACAGAGTTGATCAATAAGTTGTTTGAACCAACGTCATAGACCCAACCCGGCGAAGCCGGAACCAAAAGGGAGATGAAGTCTGTTCGTGCTTGGCGTAAAGAGAGGGCATGAAAAGCGAAACGCTGGTGGAGCGACATGCCCAGGACATCAAGGGAGTGATCGAGTGCTTTGACCGAGTGGTGCTCTTTGGCACCTACAAGGCCATCGGCTGGACGGGGGCGATGGAGCAGCATTTGCGCGGGCGCGGCACGACCTTCATGGAGTTCAACAAGAGCTACGCCAACGAACTCCGGTTGGAAGTCGCCGATCACATTCGCACGCTGGCCCGGTTCGAGGACATTGAAATCCGACAGGTCAACTACGGCGAACGCAAGGAGGCGCTCGTCGAGGAGATCCTCGCGGTGCGCGGACGGCGTGCGGGCGTCGTCTGCATTCTCGGGGCCATCGAACGCTGCCGGTGCTTCAAGGTCGGCAAGAACCCGAAGACCGGCTTTCTGCAACTCCAGTGGAGTCCGGGCAAATGCCAGCATTTCTACATTTACTTCCTGGATGCGGAGTTTGGTCTGTGCCATCTGCGCATTCCGACCTGGGCGCCGTTTCGCCTTCAGTTTTGTTGCAACGGCCATGACTGGCTGGAGCGGCAGATGCGGCAGGCGGGCATCCGTTTCAAGAAGGCCGACAACTGCTTCACCCACGTCAGTGACTTTGCGGCGGCGCAAGCGCTGCTCAAAAAGTTTGAGCCGCAGCGGCTGCATCGGATGCTGGACCGGATGGCCGCGCGCTGGGTGGCGGTGCATGGGCGCTTTGGGCACAGCCTGCACTGGAGCGTCTATCAGGCCGAGTGGAGCACGGACATTGTGTTCCAGAACGACCGCGTGCTGCCCGGGCTTTACCGCGAGATCGTGCGCACAGCGGCCATTGAAGTGGGCTGCGCGGACCTTTACCGATTCATGGGGAAGAAACCTTGCGCCCATGGCAAGGCCGAGCCCAGCAGTCGGCTGCAAACCCTTGTCCAAGGGACGCGCCTCAAGCACACGCTGGGGGCGACATCCCTGAAAATGTATGATAAGGTTGGCAGTGTCTTGCGCATTGAATGCACCACCAGTGACGTGACTACGTTCAAACACCGCCGCAAGGTGGAGCCGCGCCGAAGCGCGGGGACTGGTGAAAGCCGGTCCCGTGCGGGAAGCAGCGGAGAAAAGAAGTGGGCGCCGATGCGCAAGACCTGCTACAGCCTCGGCGCGGTGGCTGAGGCGATGAGCGCGTGCAACCGGCGTTATCTGGCCTACATCAGCCAGTGGCCCGACCGGACGCGGGAACGGCACGCGCTGGGGGAGGTTACCGCCTCCCGGCGGGACGAAAAAGACCGCTCCGTGCGGGGCGTAAACTTCTTCCGCGCCGACGACCTCCAGTTCCTGTGGGCGCTGCAACGCGGCGAGCACCAGATCCAAGGTGTGCGCAACCGCACCCTCCAGCCGCATCTGCCCGGATGGAAACCTTCCCGGATCGGCCGCACGCTGCGACGCTTCCGCGTGCTCAAGCTCATCAAACCGGTGGCGGGCACCCGCAAATACTATCCGACCGCCCGCGGCGAGAGTCTCATCATCGCAGGATTACAACTGACCGAGCGCGTGATTATCCCTGCCTTCGCCGCCTGATTTATCGTCGAAAACCTGTCCGTTGTTTGGCAGAGAGATACTAAACAAGGATGATGTTCCGATTTCTCAAAGAACTTTATCTTACTGGATTTGTCCTCATCTTCAGAAGTAGCCGCGCCAGCGGAAAGACTGCGGGGGCTGTGACCATTGTTGCGCTCGTCGAATGGCTTATCCTGGCAGGAATTTCGTCATGGATTGACATATTCATCGGGACAAGGTTTTTGCTTAGCAATGCCAATTCGCTTGCCATCTATAAATTAGTATTGTTACTTTTCTTCTTCGCGCTTTATTTAGCGAATTACCATGTCC
>JBAUQH010000020.1:0-17075 GCA_049580605.1 Gallionella sp.
ATGACCTGGAATTGGCGGCAAAACGTTCCGCGGACATGTTGCGCGAGGCCAAGGAAAAAGTCAGTGAAATCGTGGCAGGCGGCGAAAAGCGGGCCAGCGAAATCATCGAGGCAGCCAAGGAACAGGCAAGGGCAGAGGGTGATCGCATCATATCGGGGGCAAAGGCTGAAATTGACCAGGAAGTGTTTCGCGCACGTGAACAGTTGCGCACCGAGGTTTCGGCAATTGCGCTGGCTGGCGCAAGCAAAATTCTCGGTCGTGAAATTGATGCCAAGGCACACAACGATCTGCTCGATAAAATGGTTTCGGAAATATAAATACCATGTCTGAAGCAATTACCACGGCAAGACCCTATGCACAGGCAGCATTTGACGAAGCACAGCAACTTTCGGATCTGAAGGGCTGGTCTGAAATGCTGGTGACGCTGGCCGATTCCATAGGCCATCCTGAGGTTCGCTCGGTGGCCACGAATCCCCGCATCGACAAATCCAAGCTGGGAAATCTGATGGAAGCGCTGACAGGCGGGCAGCCGACTGCCCAGCAACGCAACTTTGTGCGGATACTGGTGGAGAATCAGCGCCTGCTTCTGTTGCCGGAAATTGCCGCGATCTACGAAGCTCTGCGCGCTGAAGCGGAGAAATCCCTAAATGTGGTTGTTGACTCGGCGTTTGAATTGTCTGTAGCACAACAGGAAAAAATCACCAGTTCGCTTAAGGCGAAAATGGGATGCGAGATTAAGCTGAGCTGCAAAGTAAATAAGGAATTGCTCGGCGGCGCGATCATCCGCGCCGGAGACAAGGTAATCGATGGTTCTGCACGCACCCGCCTGGCAGAAATGGCAAACGCGCTGGCCTGATAATGACATATCAACGAAGGAAATACAGATGAAGCTCAATCCATCCGAAATTAGCAATCTAATACGCAGCCGTATCGACAACTTCGAGGCGCTGTCACAGGCGCGCACCGAGGGTACGGTAGTCAGCGTTACCGACGGTATCGTTCGGGTACACGGGCTTTCCGACGTAATGCAGGGCGAAATGCTGGAGTTTCCCGGAAATACATTCGGTCTTGCGCTCAACCTCGAGCGGGATTCTGTCGGCGCCGTGATTCTGGGTGAATACGAGCATATCACCGAAGGTGACACGGTCAAATGTACCGGCCGCATCCTCGAAGTACCGGTGGGTCCCGAACTGTGCGGGCGTGTGGTGAATGCGCTGGGTCAGCCAATCGACGGAAAAGGGCCGGTCAACGCAAAGATGACCGACAAGATCGAAAAAGTTGCGCCCGGGGTGATCGCGCGCAAGTCGGTTGATCAACCTGTTCAAACCGGTCTGAAATCCATCGATTCCATGGTTCCGATCGGCCGCGGCCAGCGCGAACTGATCATCGGCGACCGCCAGACCGGCAAGACGGCCGTTGCGGTCGATGCGATCATCAACCAAAAGGGTCAGAACATGACCTGTATCTACGTAGCGGTCGGACAAAAGGCGTCGACTGTCGCCAACGTAGTTCGCAAACTGGAAGAACACGGCGCACTGGGCTACACCATCGTGGTCGCAGCTACCGCATCCGATTCGGCGGCGATGCAGTTTCTCGCGCCCTATGCGGGTTGTACGATGGGCGAATATTTCCGCGATCGCGGCCAGGATGCACTGATTGTTTATGACGACCTGACCAAGCAGGCATGGGCGTACCGCCAGATTTCCCTGCTGTTGCGCCGCCCGCCCGGCCGTGAAGCATATCCCGGCGACGTATTCTATTTGCACTCACGTTTGCTGGAACGCGCTGCCCGCGTCAATGCCGACTATGTGGAAGCATTCACCAACGGCGCCGTAAAAGGCCAGACCGGCTCGCTGACTGCGTTGCCGATTATCGAGACTCAGGCAGGCGACGTGTCTGCATTCGTACCGACCAACGTGATCTCCATCACCGACGGCCAAATCTTCCTGGAAACCGACCTGTTCAATGCCGGTATCCGTCCTGCGATCAACGCAGGTGTCTCGGTATCGCGTGTCGGAGGCGCTGCACAAACCAAGGTGATCAAGAAACTGGGCGGCGGTGTGCGCCTGGCATTGGCCCAGTATCGAGAACTGGCGGCTTTTGCCCAGTTTGCATCCGACCTGGACGAAGCAACCCGCAAGCAGTTGGAGCGCGGCCGCCTGGTTACCGAGTTGATGAAACAATTGCAATACGCACCGCTTTCGATCGCGAAAATGGCCGTAACTTTGTTTTCGGTAAACAAGGGCTATTTTGACGACGTTCCGGTTGCAAAAGCCCTGTCGTTTGAATCGGCATTGCACAGCTATCTGGAATCCAATAACAAGACCCTGCTTGACGCGATGGAATCCAGCAAGGACCTGAATGCCGACAACGAAAAACTGTTGTCCGCGGCGATTGAGAAATTCAAATCCACGGCTGCATATTAAGGCGGGGTGAGAAATGGCTGGCAGTAAAGAGATACGCGCGAAGATCAAGAGTGTAGAAAATACGCGCAAGATCACGCGTGCTATGGAAATGGTCGCGGCTGCAAAGATGCGCAAGGCGCAGGAACGCATGCGTGCGGCCCGGCCTTATGCGGAAAAAATTCGCCATGTTGCAGCGCATCTGTCGCGCGCCAATCCGGAGTACAAACATCCCTTTCTGGTGAAGCGAGAGGATAACCGCAATATCGGCCTGATCGTGGTGACCTCCGACAAGGGGCTGTGCGGCGGACTGAACACCAACATCCTGCGGCTTGCGGTGAATCGCATGAAGTCCTGGGAAGGCGAGGGAAAAGGCATCCAGGTTTGCCCGATCGGCAACAAGGGGCTGGGTTTCATGTCGCGCATCGGAGCAAGGGTCAAATCACATCTGACCGGTCTCGGTGATACGCCCCACCTCGAAAAACTTATCGGTGCAGTCAAGCTGATGCTTGACGCATACACGGCCGGAGAGATCGACGCGATACACATCAGCTATAACCGATTCGTCAATACCATGAAACAGGAACCCTGCGTGGAGCAGTTGCTGCCGCTGAGCGGTGAACAGATGGGAACCGCCGAGGGCAGCTGGGATTACATCTACGAGCCCGATGCGAAAATGGTAATTGATGAGTTGCTGGTTCGCTATATCGAATCGCTGGTTTACCAGGCAGTGGTTGAAAACATGGCATCCGAACAAAGCGCACGGATGGTGGCGATGAAAGCCGCATCGGACAATGCAAAGAGCGTGATCGGAGAGCTCAAGCTGGTTTACAACAAGGCGCGCCAGGCAGCAATCACTCGCGAGATCTCCGAGATCGTGAGCGGCGCGGCCGCTGTAGGCTGATGCCGGAGCAAAACACAAAATTATTCTAGACGGGGAATCATAAAATGAATCAAGGAAAGATTGTTCAGTGCATCGGAGCGGTGGTCGACATTGAATTTCCGCGCGATCACATGCCCAAAGTGTATGAAGCGCTGCAACTCGCGGATGCAGGGACTTCAACCGCCGAAGCGGGATTGACTTTTGAGGTGGAGCAGCAACTCGGTGACGGTGTCGTCCGAACCATCGCGATGGGTTCCTCCGATGGTTTGCGCAGGGGAATGGCCGTGAATGCCAGCGGCAGCGGAATCAAGGTTCCAGTCGGTAGCGGAACGCTGGGACGCATCATGGATGTGCTGGGCCGCCCGATCGACGATGCCGGCGAAATCAAATGCGACGAAAAGCGCGAGATACACCAGAAAGCCCCGAAGTTCGACGAGCTTTCGCCATCCGTGGATCTGCTGGAAACCGGAATTAAGGTGATCGACCTGGTTTGCCCGTTTGCGAAGGGCGGCAAGGTCGGCCTGTTCGGCGGCGCCGGTGTCGGCAAGACCGTAAACATGATGGAACTGATCAACAATATAGCCAAGCAGCACAGCGGGTTGTCCGTTTTCGCCGGCGTCGGCGAACGGACCCGCGAAGGCAATGACTTCTACCATGAAATGAAGGATTCCAACGTTCTCGACAAGGTCTCGATGGTGTTCGGCCAGATGAACGAACCGCCCGGCAACCGGTTGCGTGTTGCATTGACCGGGTTGACCATGGCTGAAAAGTTTCGCGATGAAGGCCGCGACATCCTGTTCTTCGTCGACAACATCTACCGCTACACGCTGGCAGGTACGGAAGTGTCCGCGCTGCTGGGGCGCATGCCCTCGGCGGTGGGCTACCAGCCGACACTGGCCGACGAAATGGGACGCCTGCAGGAGCGTATCACCTCCACCAAGGTCGGTTCGATCACTTCCATCCAGGCCGTCTATGTGCCGGCGGATGACTTGACCGACCCGTCGCCGGCAACAACCTTCCTGCACCTTGACTCTACTGTGGTGCTGAGCCGCGACATTGCTTCGCTGGGTATCTATCCGGCCGTCGATCCGCTGGATTCCACTTCGCGCCAGCTGGATCCGCTGGTGGTGGGAGAGGAACACTACAACGTGGCGCGCGGCGTTCAATCCACGCTGCAGCGATACAAGGAACTGCGCGACATCATCGCGATTCTGGGCATGGACGAACTGTCGCCGGAAGACAAGCTCGCGGTGGCGCGCGCGCGCAAGATACAGCGCTTCCTGTCGCAGCCATTCCACGTCGCGGAAGTTTTTACCGGCAGTCCGGGCAAATATGTCACGCTCAAGGAAACAATCAAGGGCTTCAAGGGAATCGTAAACGGCGAATACGACCACCTGCCCGAGCAGGCATTTTACATGGTCGGCGGCATCGAAGAAGCGGTTGAAAAAGCCAAAACGCTACAGTAGGAATGGGGAAAACCATGGCAATGACCGTACACGTCGATGTGGTAAGCGCAGAAGCGTCGATTTTCTCTGGGCTGGCAGAAATGGTTGTCGTTCCAGGCGAGATGGGCGAACTGGGCATTTATCCAGGCCATACAGCATTGATGACCCGTATCAAACCCGGTTCGGTCAGGATCAAACGGCCTGACCAGGAGCAGCAGGAGCTGATCTACGTTTCCGGCGGCATGCTGGAGATACAGCCTGGTGTTGTAACCGTGCTGGCGGACACTGCGATTCGCGGCGCCGATCTGGATGAAGCACGCGCGCAGCAGGCTAAACAGGATGCCGAGGAAGCGATCAAGAACCGCACTTCCGATATCGACTATGCGCAAGCACAGGCCGAGCTGGCTGAAGCGATCGCGCAACTGGCGGCGATCAATCGCCTGCGCAAGCAAAGCGGACATTGATCGGCCGTTACGAAAGGCAAAAAAGGCAGCCTTAGCTGTTTTTTTTCAGATTCGATTCATTCTCGAGCGCGCCAGACCAGCATTCGGTTGTTCGATGGCATCTCGATATCACGCAGCAGAACAAGGCCGTGCGAAGAAGCAAGCAGGTCTACCGCTTCAAAATCACGCACACCGCTATTCGGGTTGCGTGCCCTCAGCCAAGTGTCGAAACGCGCATTGCCTTCAGATGTGAATTTTCCGCCAAAATTGTACGGGCCGTAGAGACACAGGAATCCGCCAGGCGCGAGGACATGCGCGATATGAGCGAACATGCGTTCCACTTCCGGCCACGAAATGATATGCACCGTATTGGCATTGAAGATCGCGTCTACGGATGAAACGGGCCAGCGATCGTCGTTTATGTCGATCGCCAGCGGTGCAAGCACATTGGGCAACTGCGCTTCGTCCAGCCATGCCTGAATACCCGCGAGATTGTGGCGCAGCTCCGAGGGTTGCCAGGTCAGGTGCTGCAATTCACGGGCAAAGTGGACGGCGTGCTGGCCGGTACCGCTGGAAATTTCCAGTACCCGCCTGCGGTCGGCGAATATCTCCCGGAGCACGGCAAGGATAGGTGCTTTGTTCTTTTCACTGGATTCGGCGTAAGGCTTCATGGAATTATCTGGTAAATTCGAGTCCCATTGTAGAATATGCCACAACAGCTTAGAACCCCATGAGTGCGCCCGTTCTTAAGATTATCGAGGATCTTGCGGAAATAGACGCGCCGGCGTGGGATGCGCTGGCAGGGAATGATCCGTTTGTTTCGCATGCGTACCTTTATGCGCTGCAGCAAAGCGGCTGTGCCTCTGCGCAGTTTGGCTGGCGCCCGCAATTCATTGCCCTGTGGGAGCAAGGCCGATTGCAGGGTGCGATGCCGCTGTACCTGAAGATGAATTCGTACGGGGAGCATGTATTCGATTGGGCATGGGCCGATGCATACCATCGGCACGGATTGCGCTATTACCCCAAACTGGTATGCGCGGTGCCATTCGCGCCAGTAACCGGATCACGCCTGCTGGCTGCGCCCGGATCGGGCCGCGATGAAGTGCGCAAGTTGCTGCTGAGTTCTGCGCTGCAACTCGCAAAGGAATCGGGCGTATCCTCGCTGCATTGCCTGTTTCCCGATCAGTCAGACACACTGCTAATGCAGCAGCAGGGCATGATGCTGCGACAGGATGTGCAGTTTCACTGGCAAAACCCGGGGTACAGTGATTTTGACGAATTCCTGTCTGCGCTGAGCCGCGACAAACGCAAGCGTATCAGGCAGGAGAGGCGCAAGGTGCAGGAGGCGGGCATTCATCTGCAATGTATTACCGGGGATAATGCCACCGCGGATCAGTGGACTTTCTTTGCATCATGTTATGCGCACTCCCGCCAGATACACAATTCGCCGCCCGCATTGAATGAAGATTTCTTCCAGCGCATCGGCGCGGCACTGCCGCACCATACCCTGCTGGTGATCGCGAAACGCAATGGGCATCCGATCGCGAGCGCGCTTAATATCCTTACGAAAGAAGCTCTATATGGTCGTTCGTGGGGTGCGTTCGAATTTCACTCGGGCCTGCATTTCGAGGCCTGCTACTACCAGGCGATCGAGTTCTGTATCGCTCGCGGTATCAGGACATTCGAAGGCGGCGCGCAGGGGGAGCACAAGCTGGCGCGCGGATTCCTTCCAGTAACGACCCGTTCAGCTCACTGGATTTCGCATCCGGAATTTGCGCGCGCAATCGATCATTATTTGCAACGGGAAACCGACGCGATTTCAGAATACGTGGACGAACTAAACGGCAGGAGCCCGTTCAAGCGACAAACGGATTGAAGCAGCGGAATTATCTGGCAAGCAGGATCCCGGCAAAGCGCGCAACCAGCATCCAGGCAGCAAGGAACACCAGCCAGACAATGACGCCGACAACGATCGCAAACACGACACTTTGCGTCGTCAGATTGAATGCAGGCGCGAATAAATCCCAGGTTGCGCGGGCGAGAAGCGGATCTGCCTTGCTCACCATATAAATCAGCTGATGAAAAAGATCGGTATTGAGCGCGGCCAGTGCCTGTCTTAACTGTTCTGCAGAATCAACCATTGCCTGCAATGCAGTACCTTCGTTGTGGAAAGTCTGGTCAGCACTGGATAGATGGTAATTGATCAGTTCCTGAAGGCTGCCATGATGGAATTGATTGGCAACCGTCTGGAAGGGCGCCAAGTCCTGGAGCACCTGGTCGAGCCGGCCGCTGACACGCTGACGGTATTGCGCAATGAAGCTCGGGATGCAGCCGGCCGCAACGACGCCTGCCACCAGAATGATGCGGTCCAGAATGCCGCGGATCAAAGCCATAATTCCCCAACTGACAAACGTCGTAGACATGATCGCATCGTGCCGTGAAATAAAATAAAAATCAAGACAGTAGATCAAGCAACTTCGACGCCGAAACAACCGGCACATTTCGAGTCACAAGGTTGCCGAAAAAGGTTCGATATTCTTGAGCAGTTGGCCGGCGAATATCCTGAAATGCCGGGTAGGAGGCTGCTTTGCGATGAATGCACCTGACCGATAAAGACGTACAGAGGTATCAGGTGTCAACAATCGCGACACAAATGTCTTGCAGGGCTGAAGGCCCATAATATTTCTGGTATCCATTTCAGACGCCAAAGAATGGGCAAGTAATGGGAAAGAATCCGTCAAACTTACGAATTCTTCAGCCATGCGGACGCAATCCCTTATAATCGGACCGTCCAGGAAAGACCAACATGAACCCGTTGAACATAGTCGTCCTTGCAGCCGGTAAAGGCACGCGCATGTATTCCGACAAGCCCAAGGTGCTGCACGCGCTGGCGGGCAAGCCGCTGTTACAGCACGTGCTGGATAGCGCATCAGCACTGAAACCGCAACAGGTTTGTGTGGTATACGGGCATGGCGGAAAAGCAGTGCCGGACGCAATGCAACAGTATCCAGCCAGGTTTGTCATCCAGGAGCCGCAGCTCGGCACCGGCCATGCAGTGCAGCAGGCGATGCCGTACCTCGGGGACGAGGGCAACACGCTGGTGCTCTATGGCGACGTGCCGCTGATCCAGCACAGCACGCTGCACCAGATGCAGCAGGCGGGCGAAGGCCTGGTGTTGCTGACCGTGAACATGCCCAATGCTTCCGGTTACGGGCGCATCGTGCGCGACGCGCAGGGCGATGTGCAGTGCATCGTCGAGGAAAAGGATGCGACGCCCGAGCAGCGCGAAATTCGCGAAGTGAACACCGGCATCCTGCTGGCGCCGACGAAATTGCTCCGCGGCTGGCTGGCCGGATTGCAGAACAGCAATTCACAAGGTGAGTACTACCTCACCGATATCGTCAGTATGGCCGTGCAACAGGGCGTTGCAGTACATACCGTACAACCGGCACATGAATGGGAGATACACGGTATCAACAGCAAGTCGCAGCTGATGTTGCTGGAACGAACCTGGCAACTGGTCGAAGCATCGCGCCTGCTGGTGCAGGGCGTGACGCTGGCCGACGCGGCGCGCCTCGAAGTGCGCGGTAATTTAACCTGCGGCCGCGATGTCGAGATCGATATCGGCTGTATCTTTGAGGGAAACGTCAGGCTTGCAGACAGGGTGAGGGTAGGTGCTTACAGCGTGATCCGGAATTCAACTATCGCAGCCGGTACCGAAATTCAACCTTACAGCCATATCGATGGCAGCGAAGTCGGGACTGACTGCCATATCGGTCCATACGCGCGCCTGCGCCCAGGCAGCAGTTTGCAGGATGGCGTTCATGTCGGCAATTTCGTCGAAATCAAGAACAGCGAAATTGCATCCGGCAGCAAGGCCAATCATCTCAGCTATATTGGCGACAGTTCAGTCGGCAGCAGGGTGAATATCGGTGCCGGAACGATCACCTGCAATTACGACGGCGCAAACAAGCATCGCACCATCATCGAAGACGATGTGTTCATCGGCTCGGATACGCAACTGGTTGCCCCGGTAACGGTGGGCAAGGGCGCCACGATAGCTGCCGGCACCACAGTCTGGAAAAATGCGCCGGCCGGCGAGTTGACGATGAATGACAAAAAACAATCGACCATACCGGGCTGGAAGCGTCCCCGCAAAGAAAAATGAAAGTGAAGAAATAACATGTGCGGAATCGTAGGCGCAGTGGCGCAGCGCAATGTCGTGCCCATCCTGCTGGAAGGGCTGCAACGACTCGAGTACCGCGGTTACGACTCGGCGGGTCTGGTGGTCGGGCACGACGGACAGCTGGAACGGATAAGAAGCATCGGGCGTGTCGCCGACTTGGCCGGCAGATGCGCAAATATCAGCGGGCTGATCGGAATTGCACACACCCGCTGGGCGACTCATGGCGTGCCCAGCGAGCGAAATGCGCACCCCCATATCAGCAAAAACCACGTCGCCGTCGTGCACAACGGCATCATTGAAAACTACGAAGCGTTACGCATCCGCCTTGGTGCCGAGGGCTATGAATTCACCTCGGATACCGATACCGAAGTCATCGCGCATCTGATAAACAGCCACTATGCGCGCGGGAACTCGCTGCTGTCGGCAACACAGGCAGCGCTGGCGGAACTGGTGGGCGCTTACGCCATCGGCGTTATCGCTGCGGACAATCCGGATCGGCTGGTTTGCGCGCGGCGAGGCAGTCCGCTGTTGCTGGGAATCGGCATCGAGGAGCACTTCATCGCATCAGACGTGTCGGCGCTGTTGCCGGTAACACGCAAATTTGTCTATCTTGAAGAAGGCGATGTGGTCGAAATCAGTCGAAACGGCTACCAGATTTACGATGCGGAAACACGGCGCGTCGATCGCGAGGTCCTGATCAGCGAACTCAGCAATGAAAGCGTGCAGCTGGGCGAATACCGCCATTACATGCAAAAGGAAATCCACGAGCAGCCCCAGGCACTGGCGGATACGCTTGAATCGGTTTGCAACAGCCAGTCGCTGGTGCCGGGCATCTTCGGTGCGGAAGCGGCCAAGACGTTCGCCGGCATCGACAGTATTCTGATTTTGGCTTGCGGCACCAGCTACCACGCCGGACTGGTCGCCCGTTACTGGCTGGAGGAAATCGCCGGGATACGCTGCACCGTGGAAGTGGCCAGCGAGTACCGCTACCGTGTCAGCGTGCCCAACCCGAATACACTGGTGGTGGTTGTTTCGCAATCGGGCGAGACGGCCGATACCCAGGCCGCGCTGAACCATGCCAAGGCAAATGGCCACGCCCATACACTCGCGATCTGCAATGTGGCGGAAAGTGCGCTGGTCAGGTTGTGCAAACTGCGCATGCTCACGCGTGCCGGACCCGAGATCGGCGTGGCGTCGACCAAGGCGTTCACCACCCAGCTCGCGGCGCTGTTCATGCTGACGCTGGTGCTTGCCAAACAGCGTGGAAGATTGACCCCTGAGCGGGAGCAAAAAACTCTTCATGAGTTGCGCCACCTGCCGGCGGCGGTGCAAAAGGTCCTGGATCTGGAACCGCAAATCGCCAAGCTTGCCGAGCAGTTTTCCGGCAAACACCACGCGCTGTTCCTGGGGCGCGGCTTGCACTATCCGATCGCTCTGGAAGGCGCGCTCAAGCTCAAGGAGATATCATACATACATGCCGAGGCCTACCCGGCCGGTGAACTGAAGCACGGCCCGCTGGCGCTGGTGGACAAGGATATGCCGGTGATTTCGGTTGCGCCCAACGATGCGCTGCTGGAAAAACTGAAATCCAATCTGCAGGAAGTCCGCGCGCGCGGTGGCGAACTGTATGTGTTCGCCGATGCGCATACACATATCAGCGAGGCAGACAATATCCACATCATGCATATGCCCGAACATGCCGGGTACTTGAGTCCCATCCTGCATACCATTCCGCTGCAGTTGCTGGCTTATTACGTCGCGTTGCAGAAAGGCACCGACGTGGACAAGCCGCGCAATCTTGCCAAGTCGGTCACGGTCGAGTAACCGGATTGGTGTGCGGCTTGCGGCGCAGACTAACTTGCGCAGCCGGTTAAGACCCGAAAGGGCGGTCTGAGCCACAAGCAATTTTATAGACAGGCCGGGGTCGAGTGACCGGGAATATCAGGCGGATCAGAACAAATTCCGGAACGGATTTGCGCTGCCCGTGTGGGCATAGAAAAACTCGAGCCCGATAAAACCCATCAGCAACAGAACAAGCACAAGCAGCAGCTTGTTGTTGCGACGCTGCTGCAAAATAATCCTGTTCAATATCTCATCGTTGCGACCCGCGCTATGGTTGCCCAGATAGTGGTGCAACAGGCGCGGCAGCTGCGGCAATACGGTTGCGTAATTTGGTGCTTCGGTACGCAGGGATTTGATAAAACCGCGCCAGCCTACCTGTTCGCTCATCCAGCGTTCCAGCCACGGCTTCGCCGTTTTCCACAGGTCCAGTTCGGGATCGAGCTGCAAACCCAGACCCTCGATATTCAACAGTGTTTTTTGCAGCAATACCAGCTGCGGCTGCACTTCGATGCCGAAGCGTCGCGACGTCTGGAACAGCCGCAACAGCACGCGGCCGAATGAAACCTCGCGCAGCGGTTTGTCGAAGATCGGCTCGCATACCGCGCGTATCGCGGCTTCCAGTTCATCCACGCGGGTTGCGATGGGCGCCCAGCCCGATTCGATGTGGACCTCGGCGACGCGCTTGTAGTCGCGCCGGAAAAACGCGATGAAATTTTGCGCGAGATAATGCTTGTCGGTATCGGTCAGTGTGCCCATGATGCCGAAATCCAGCGCGATATACTGGCCGGGGTGTTGTCCATTGGTTGCGACCTGGACGTTGCCGGGATGCATGTCCGCGTGAAAAAATCCGTCACGGAACACCTGTGTATAAAAGATCTCCACCCCGTTCCTGGCCAGCCTGGGAATATCCACACCCGCCTGGCGCAACGCGTCAACCTGGCTGACCGGAATGCCATACATGCGTTCCATCACCATCACGCCGGTGCTGCAATAGTCCCAGTACATTTCGGGGACAAGCAGCAGCGGCGAATTGTTGAAATTGCGTCTCAGCTGGCTGCCGTTGGAGGCCTCGCGCATCAGGTCGAGTTCGTCTTCCAGGTGCTTTTCGAACTCGGTGATCACCTGGCGCGGCTTGAGGCGGCGGCCGTCCGCCCACAGCCATTCGATCAGATCGGCAGCCACTTTCATCAGCGCGACATCGTGGGCGATAATGCTGGTGATGCCGGGGCGCAGAATCTTGACCGCAACATCGCGGCCGTCCGGCAGTACGGCAAAATGCACCTGTGCCACCGAAGCGCTGGCAACGGGGACGTCCTCAAAGCTTTGAAAAACCTCGAGCAGAGGCTTGCGGTAGGCTTGTTCAAGCAACGCAATAGCCTGCACGGAAGGAAACGGCGGGACCCGGTCCTGCAGTCTGGCAAGTTCATCGGCGATGTCAGCCGGGATCAGGTCGCGGCGCGTAGACAACATCTGCCCGAATTTGACGAAGATCGGGCCGAGTCCCTCCATCGCCAGCCGCAATCGGACTGCACGCGGTTTGCTGGTGTTGCGCAGGAACAGCATCATGTTGAGCGGGATGCGCATCCAGCGCAAACGTACGTGCGCAAGCAGGAACTCATCCAGTCCGAAGCGCAATACCACCACGATGATCTTGATCAGACGGAAAATGCGCATGATCAGTCTTCCTTGGCGGCAGCCAGTCTGTCGATGCGCTGTTCAAGCCGTGCCAGATCGTCGCGCAAGTTGTCCACCTGAAGCATAAACGTGGAGAGTTGCCCGGGCTTGGCCAGCAGCGGACGCTCTTCCGTCAGGTACTCGGCGCCCGCCTTGAACAGGTTTTCTGCAGATTCGCGCAGCATCAGCCCCACATTTTGCGCGCTTGCTACCAGGCGCTCGGCGGCGATATCGCCGGTAACGCGGCTCAGGACTTCTGCAGCGTCCCAGCGAAGGTTGCGCGACAGGAAAAAGATTTCCGCCAGCAGTTCGCTATCGCCCTCGCTGCCGATTCCGGCAAGGGCGCTTTCGTCCTGCACAGCCAGGCGCGGCAACAGCGAGGGTGGGATCACGCACCGTGCATCTGTTTCGGCTGCGGTATCCAGAACCAGAAGGGAACCGTTTTCCGTAATCCGGCAGGAAAGCGAAAACGGTGCGACTTCGAACCGCACGGCCCTGCCCGAAAATCGCGCGAGTCGCGGCAATGCCCAGCTGTTCTGGACAAGCAGGTGGTTCAGAAATTTTACGGAAGGGTGCGCGAACACGGTGGATTATGGCAAAGCAAAATAACGGATTTGCTTCGTAAAATTCAGCAAGGTACGGTTCATGTTCATCTCGTGAAAACAATCAGGCGAGAGTATAACACCGGCCGTTGAGCCGACGCTCGCAGCCGGCTCATCTGCCCGGGAGAGACCGAAGTCCGTTGGGTTACGACGTCTTGTGCTGTTAATCAGAACGGCGGTTCGGCTGTAAGGGACAATATTTCCCGGCGGGACGGATGCATAAAGCTCAGCTTGTGCGCATGAAGCAGCATCCGGGTTGCACAGCCGCCGCTTCGGCCACCATACAGTTCATCGCCGAGAACAGGATGGCCGATCGCTGCCAAGTGCACGCGCAACTGGTGGGTACGGCCGGTTACGGGTTCGAGTTCGATGCGGCTGGCGTCGAGCAACGGTTTGCCGGGCTGCGACGGATAAAAACCTTCAGCAGCGCCCAGCATGCGGTAGCGCGTCAACGACGGTTTGCCGGACGCATAATCAACCTTTTGTTTCGGGCGATTCGGCCAATCTGCCGCCAGAGGCAGATCGATTTCTCCCGCATCCGGTTCGATGCAACCGGCCACGATCGCGATATAGAATTTGCCGATTCCGCGTTCGCGGAACTGGCGGGAAAGCTGCTGATGCATCAACGCGCCACGGGCGAAAACCAGCAATCCTGAAGTCGCCATGTCCAGGCGGTGCACATTGAGCGCATCCGGGAATTCCCTTTGAATACGGGTCGTCAGGCAGTCCGCCTTCTCCGGACCGCGGCCTGGCACCGAAAGCAGGCCGGAAGGCTTGTTCGCGACCAACAGCTTGTCGTCGCAGTAGACGATTTCCAATCTGTCGTCGAGCGGTGGATCGCGGGTTGTCTGAAACGCAAACACGGATGCTAAGATTTCTGTATTCCGGTCATGCCGGCTTGTGCATTGACCAGCGGGACTATTCGCCAGCGCGGGAATATGCGCTAAGGGTGCGGTTCATGCGCTTGGCCGGGATCGGCCGTTGAAATCGAAAACTCGATGATATTGTCGGGATTTTCGGCAAATGGCTGGCCGAGGCTGATAGCGCCGTTCCCCTGCAGGTATATTTCCTCGCGCGTGATATGTGCCACGTTGCCGTCGCTGAAACGGACATAAGTTCCATTGGTGCTCTGATCAACGATGAGGAACTTGCCGGATCGGAATTCGACGTGGATGTGCAAACGGGAAGCAAGCTCATTATGCACAACCAGGTCGCAAGTTTCGTCCCGCCCCAGTACCACGCTTCTGCATTCCTTGTTCAATCTGATCGACCTGCCGCGATAGCGCAAATTCAACTCGTCAACTTTCTCCGGAGTCTTGCGATACGCGGGCATGCCGATGCGGGTGCTCAGCATATCCTCCTGTTCGACAATTACCTGGTAGAGGTCGAAGCGATCCTGCTTGCCCTTGAGCTCGGCACGCAGGATCTGGCGCATTCTGCCGCGCAATTCAGCGGGCAGTTCATCATACACAGCCTGGGTTGCCATGACCTGGCCGGCTCGGGTCATTGCCGAAACCCGCGAAGCGACGTTGACCGTATTGCCGAACACATCGTCGAATTCCTTGATGACCGGGCCGTAATTGAATCCGACGCGAATATGCAGCGGGTATGTATACGCCTGCTGATTGGATTCAACCGCATTCCTGATCGAACAGGCGGCATGAAAGGCGGCCTCGGCAGTCGGGAAGGTGGCCATGACCTCGTCGCCGATGGTTTTGACCAGTGTACCCTGGCCGGCATAGATTTCGTCGGACATCGCGTTGATGCACTGGAATATCAGCTTGCGGGCGCTGTCGTCGCCAAGATTTTCGTAAAGCGAAGTACTGCCGCAAATATCGGCGAACAGGACAGCGAGTTTTTCTACGCGTTGAGACATAGGTGTAGCCAGGGGAATTCAAAAATCATTTCCGGTGATATGGATATCTTGAAAAGTACAGCCATGTGTCCACATGGCATCAAGCTGACTGGTATCCCCGGGCGCGGCACGAATGCGGACTTAATGAAACACAGCGTATGCATAAGCAATATGGTACACATCTTCGCTGAAGTGGCTTGGCGATGCAAGCCGGCCGGCGATGGGCTGATTCCAACAGATATCGACCGATTCCGTGCTGAAATGCTTCGGAAATTGCCGGGTTTCGGCCTGGACGGAAGATAGGTTCCTGGAATCCGCCAGTGCGCCGGGCATTCCTCGGGATGCGCCCTCCATCCGCACTTGGCAAGTTAAAGCTTGTAGCCTCGATGTACCGCCACCACGCCAGCCGTCAGATTGAAGTACTCGACGCGCTCCAGTCCTGCCGCTTCCATCATCTGCTTCAATACATCCTGGCCGGGGTGCATGCGGATGGACTCGGCGAGATACCGGTAACTGTCCGCATCACCCGCGATGAGCTGTCCCATTCGGGGCAGCAGTTTGAAGGAGTACAGGTCGTAGGCCTTTTCAAGCGGTTTGGCGACCTTGGAAAATTCCAGCACGATCACGCGACCGCCAGGCTTGATAACGCGATGCATTTCGCGCAGTGCGGCATCTTTGTGCGTCACATTGCGCAGGCCGAAAGCAATGCTGACGCAATCGAAATAGTTGTCGGGGAAGGGCAGGTGCTCGGCATCGCATTGCGTGACCGGGGTGGTCATTCCGGAATCGAGCAGGCGGTCGCGGCCTACGCGCAACATCGCGTTATTGATATCGGTGAGCACGACCTGGCCGGTATCACCGACTTTTTCAATAAACAGCCGCGACAGGTCCGCCGAACCGCCTGCCACATCCAGCACGCGCTGTCCGGCGCGCACGCCGCTGACGCTGACTGCATAACGTTTCCACAGGCGATGCAAACCGGCAGACATCAGGTCGTTCATCACGTCGTATTTGCTCGCGACGGAAGTAAACACACCGGCGACTTTACGCGCCTTTTCTTCTTCTGCAACGGTCTCGAAACCGAAATGGGTATCAGCCATCATTTTACTCCTGGTCTGTTGTCCTCTGACGCATGCGGGGGACGAGGTATCTGCTATTGCGGTTCACGGGATGCACCCGCCGCTTTGAGGCGCTGCAAATACGACTGCCACATGCTGTCCTGATGTTCGCCCAGATGACGCAGGTATTCCCAGCTGTACAGACCGCTGTCGTGGCCGTCGTCAAAGTTGATCTGGATTGCGTAGCTGCCTACCGGCTCGATATTCAGCACATTTACATTGCGCTTCCCGATCTGCAGCACTTCCTGGCCGGGGCCGTGCCCGCGCACCTCGGCGGAAGGGGAATTTACCCTCAGGAATTCGAAAGGCAGCTTGCAGCGAAAACCATCCGGGTAGGCGAGTTCAAGTTCGCGCGATTGCTGGTGCAGGGTAATTTCCGAAGGTTGTTCTATCATGGTTCGTTGTCCAATTTTACAGGGAGCGTATCCTGTCAAGCAACGCAGTGGTGGAACGCTGGTGCAGGAACGGGATGCTATGCACAGCACCGCCCCAACCCCGGACTTCACCGGCGCCGACTATCCTGTCCGGTGTCCAGTCGCCGCCCTTGACCAGCACGTCGGGCTTGCAGGCAAGGATCAGGTTCAGCGGCGTATCTTCGTCGAATTTTACCACCAGGCTGACCGAT
>JBAUQH010000021.1:0-11244 GCA_049580605.1 Gallionella sp.
GCCGCATCTTATCCAATTCGGAGACGGGGATCGAACTGTTTCTGAAAACTGCCGGGTTGGCCTGCCGGCAACGCGCAGGCCAACCCGGCAGGCAATAGCCGAAAGGCCGGATGAAATCTATTTAGCCAGCCCGGCTATATATTTCGCCATCGTTTTAATCTCGGCGTCATTCGCACCCATTCCCCTGGGCGGCATATTGGTCATTTTCCAGCCAAACGCGCCGCCCTTGGTAATATTCGCCGCCAATTTTGCCGCCGCTTCAGGGTCCCCTTTGTATTTTTTGGAAATATCCATGAATGACGGGCCGACGACTTTCTTGTCCAGGGCGTGGCACATGGCGCACTTGGACTTTGCGACTGCAGGCATTTCTGCCGCCAGCGCGGCTCCCGCCACGATCAAACTTGCTGCTGCGAGCATTCCGGTTATGGCTGATTTCATTCTTTTCTCCTTTTTATTGATAAATAAAGATGATACTTGCGACTAGTGAAAAAATTTTCGTTCGTAATATCCTGCCTTTCTACTCTATGGACATCATCAACGCCGACAGCCCCCGCACTCCAGCCCAATCATTATCCCACCTATTTTCGCGGAAGATGGGCACGCAAGTGACGAAGCGCTTCCGCCAAAGCGGAATATCGTTCAAAGAACGCCCGGGTATGTTTCATATCCTCTTCTTTACTGGCGGTTTGATCGCCTCCTGCATTAAGCATGACCACGCGCAAGGCGTCGGTCAACTGATCATGAAATTCGGAAACTTCCTCGCCCGAGGAAAAAACCAGCATTTTATTTTTTGAGTCGTATTTCATTATCCTGATTGTGCGCGATGATTATCCGGTATATGTCATGCCAAAGCCGCGTTGATATTTTGAAACCAACCCGCTTGTAGTTTCAGCCGATTTTGCGCTAGTGCCCACCATCACCGACTCGTTCATAGTCGGCATTTTTCATACCCCTTGGCAGAGCGGGCCGTGGTTCGGGTTCAAGCGGGTTGAATCTTTCTATTTGCACGGTATGCGGATTATGACATTCAGTGCATACCCACCACCGCTTTTTGCCGCCAGTCTTCCATGAGCCTATACGCTTCCCGTGTATTCCCGCCCTCCAGTCGATATAATTCTCGCCATGGCAACTGCCGCATAATTTCTGGGGTTGGTTGAAACTTATCAGGTTTCCCTCGCGATCAACCAGCTTGTTGCGGTGCTTCGCACTGTGACAATCGAGACACCATATTGCTCCGCGCCCATGCATCAGCTTAAGCGAGTTAGTGACGATGTCCTGGTGCATCCCAAGCAGTCTTGGCTTTTTACTCTTTGGGTATGGCACGATCTTGCCGTTATGGCATGTCTCGCATCCATTGGGGCCCATGTTGAAATACACCAACTGTGGCTTTCTCGGCTTGACAACAGCATTGGCAAAATCGCCGCGAGTTTGATCGTTGATGTTCGGCATTTCACCCATCGGGGTTGTTCCGTAGAAGGGATCCCCATACCATAAGACAGCGGTGGTTGTTTGCGAGCACTTGACATTCGGATAGCCATACTTCGGCACGACATTTTCAACCCTGGTAACGGAAGAGAAGCCTGCCCTGCTTTCAAAGCAGTCCGATACCGGCTGCGCACTCTGAGCTTCAGCTTTCTTTTCCTCTGCGGAATGCGCGATGTTACCAGTGCTCAATCCGCCAATCAGGAAACCGCACAGGGCAAGTACCACTACATTTGACGATCTATGCAGGCAATCCATTTCAAATATCTCCTTAAGCACCGTTCTACGAGGAAGCTGACGACCTGTCATGCCTCACTTCGCCAGTCAATATGCCGATTGCACCTTTTAAAATTAGCGTCAAGAACAGGAAGCCGAGGGCCCAGACTAGCAGCACGTTGAAAAACTCGATCAGGGTAACGTGATAATCCGTATATTCGCCAAGCGGGGAAGGGCTGAACGCGGGGAACACCAGTATCATTGGCTTCTCCAACAGGATCGCCATGAAAACCACGAAACTCACCAAAGGAAGTAAAAGGTCATAGCTTCTCCTGACCCTGCGGAACAGCAGCGCAACAAAACTGCCCACCAACGCCGCCATAATTCCCCAAAACCAGGGCACGAACATATTGAGCCCGTTGTGGCCAAACATGCTGAACTCCATCGAGGCAGCATGATCGGTACCCGAATAAAGTACCGTAAATATCTCGGCAATGATTACCAGCATGAGTAACCCGAGGCTCCATGCAATGATTGTGGTCATCAAATCGATGACCGAATCGCCGATCACGAGCTTGGTGGTCTTTCTGATAATGAGGAACAACATCGTGATCAATGCACACCCGGAAGCGCCTGCCATAGTCAGAAAGGCGAAGGGCAGAACTGCGGTATCCCAAGGCAGCATCCTTGCGCTGCTGGCGAGCACAAACGCCGTGACAATGTGGATCAACGGCCCCCATGCAATGGCCAGAAAGACAACCGCGGTAAACCATCTCGACATTTCTTTCTGATGGAATGTGCCGACATATTTTTTGTAAAGAATATAAACAACGCCTATGATATTGAGGAGCAGATAAACGTTCAGGACGATCGTGTCGAACGCGAGCATCGAATTGGGAAAGTTGAGGAAACCTACACCGGGAATAATATGCCACAACCTGTCCGGCCTTCCCATGTGAAACAGGATAAAAGTGATGCCTGTGGCAACAAACACCATTGCGACGATCTCGCCAAGCACGGCAAGCTCCTTTATATCCTTGCGATGATACAAATAGCCTGGCGCGACAACCAGGATTGCCGCCGCCGCGATGTGTGCTGTAAATATGAAGTTTGCAAAAAACGATTCCATCGTTACCTGGTCGGTCGCACCGGTCACGATCAGGCCCTGGCTGAGTTGTATGTATGCGGTGTAGGAACCGACCAGAATGAAAAATCCCAGAAATAGAAGCCATGCGTAGTACTTTGACCCCCCTTTTATGGCATACGAACCGAAGTCCATTGCGAAAGACAGTGCGGTTTTCATTTCGTGACCTCAGCCTATGTAGTAAAAGAATTTTGGATAAGTGCCAAACTCTTCCTTGAACCTGAAGACCCGTTTGGTGGCCAGCACTCTTCTGACGTCACTGTCCGGGTCAAGAAGATTGCCGAATTTTCTTGCGCCCACCGGGCAGACTTCCACGCATGCAGGATCCCTGCCCTCCCTGGTTCTTTGCACGCAGAAGGTGCATTTCTCCATCACTCCCTTCATGCGCGGCCGGTTGCCAAAGTAGTGGGTCTTGGGGTTCATCTCCTCGGCGGGAAGGTTGGGTTCACCCCAGTTGAAGTGCCTGGCCTGGTATGGACAGGCAAGCTGGCACATGCGACAGCCAATGCACCAGTTGTAGTCGATCAGAACCACGCCTGCATGATCCCGGAATGTTGCCCTCACGGGACAGGCCTTGACGCACGGCGGCTTCTCGCACTGCTGGCACTGGACGGGCATATAGAAATAGTCCTTGTCCGGCACAACGTCATCCTGGTAGTAATTTTGCGCATCCTCGGTGGAAAGACCGGCAGTCTTGTACGCATTCCCGCCAACCTGAACGCCGTAATCACCGAATGCGCTTTTTTCCGGATAGCCCTTGTCCAATTGAGCTGCAGTAAAGGAGATGTTTCCTTTTGGCATTTTCATCACCTGTATCCATTGAACTTCAGGATCGTGGCGTGACTGGTTGTTCTCCTTCACACAGGCATGAACACACCGCCTGCAGCCGATGCATTTCCCGATGTCGAGGGCGTAACCGAACAGAACCCCTTCCGGAGCAGGCGTATCAGAAACCGTCGTCTTTTTGCCATACTGTGCGGAATACCGCTTTTCCAGCCGCGCAATGGCCTGTTTTTTCTCCTCGTCAGACATCAGCAGGAAATGTCCCTTGAAATATTCCGCGACAGTGATATCGGCATCCGGATTGTTTGAGTCGTCAACAGCCCCGGTTGCCTTGAATGCCACCACAAGCGCCGCTGCGCCCGACGTGCACACATGCTTCAAGAAATCGCGGCGTCCCTGTTTAACGTCGTCCGAGTCTTTCAATTCCTGAGTTGTTTCTTCTGACATCACTGCCTCCAACAATTGATGGTAAGTAACGAAATGCTATGCAATCTCCTGGTAATGACAATTCAATAGCACTTCGAGCCGCTGCTTTTTCTCATCCTCCGTCATCAAGATCAGTGGATTCTCCATCATCAACTTTTCCTTCGAAGCAATATCGGCGGCATACTTTGCACTTGCGTTGTCATTTGTCGCCGATGACCCTGATATCCGGGTCATCGTGTAACCTGCAGCTGCGACGACACCTGCCGCCGCCGCCGCTTTTTTGAAAAATGAACGCCTGGGATTTTCTTCCGTGATCATGCCAGCCTGATTTCTGTGCTTGTCCATCGGTCTCTCCAAGATAATTTTGTTTAACCAGACTGCTTGTTATCCATGAAGCCGTCTATATTCCAGTTGGCAAACACGTCGCGGACCTCCATGAACTGAAACGATTTGTCGAAGAAATAATCCGCATTTGCGCGCTTGCAGGCATTCACGTACGCCTCGCCGTTGCAGTTGGTCAACACCATGACCTTGATTCCTGCATGATGCTTTTTGACATCCTTCAGAACCGCGACGCCTGACCCGGATTTCAGGTTCAGGTCAAGGACCACGACATCGGGCAACGCCGCATTGATCTGCTCGATCGCTCCCGCCTGGTCCGCCGCATAGCCGGTTATCCGGATACTGTTAAATTCGGACAGCATGGACCGCAGGTTTTCCCGCATCGTCTCGGAGTCTTCCACAATAAACACGTTGATCATGGCGTCTTCGCACAAGCCGGTTTGCATAATCGATGTGCGGATTATGTTTCCGAGCCACCGCTGTCGGTAGCGAGGTTTGTCTTAAAATGATGTAGGCGATCGGCAGGAATTGCTGTCGGTGTCTGTCTGACAACAGCCGGAATCGGAACGGGCGAAATGAACCCGTCTCGCGACGGGCAGGCGCCCGGATCAGTGTCGGGAGTAGGCGGGGCGCTTACTGTGCGAGATGATTGTCGACGGCGTAGCGCATCAGCTCGGCATTGTTGCTCAGGCGCATCTTTTCCAGAATGCGGCTGCGGTATGTGCTGATGGTTTTCACGCTCAACGCGAGGCTGTCGGCGATTTCCGAAACGGTACGGGCCGATGCGAGGAGCAGAAATATCTGGTATTCGCGGTCCGACAGGAGCTGGTGCGGAAGTTTTCCCTCATCCGCGCCGATTTCGTTGGCGAGCATCTCGGCCACCGCCGGGCTGATGTATTTTTTGCCGCAGGCGACATGCAGCAATGCCCTGACCACTTCCGACGGCGCACTCTCCTTGGTCATGTAGCCTGCGGCGCCCGCCTTGATCAGACGCACCGCATACTGGTCTTCCGGATAGATGCTCAGGATCAGTATCGGCAGGTGCGGTTTTTCCGCATGTATCTGCTTCAACACATCGATGCCGCTCATGTCCGGCATCGCGATGTCCAGCACGACAACATCGCATTCGTTTCCGCGGATCTTGCGCAGCGCATCGACCCCGCTGCTCGCCTCGGCCACCACGTGCATCTCACCGGTGTCCTCGATGATCTGCTTCAACCCCTGGCGGATGATGGCATGGTCGTCGGCAATCAGGATGCGTTTCATACTTCCCCTTTATTGCTGTTTCCTGCGGGGACCGGCATTATCACCGTCACGCGCAAGCCGCCGCCCGGCGGTTTGTCGAACAATATCTGCCCGTCCAGTTGTGCGACACGCTCGCGCATGCCGCGAAGGCCATAGGAAGTCGGCGCGATCACGTGGCCCTCCGGAAGGCCGCAGCCGTTGTCGCTGATGGTCAGAATGATCTCCTCCCCGTTCTGGTGCAGTTCGGCATTCACCCTGGTTGCGCCGGAATGCTGGGCCGCATTGGTCAGCGCTTCCTGGAAGATGCGAAAAAGGTTGATCGCCGCAGTCTTGTCCAGCTTGCACTCGCCGTCCGCGTCCCCCGCACCGAACACCTCGCAGGCGATGCCGGTGCGCTGCCTGAATTGGCCGCACTGCCACTCCAGCGCCGCGACCAGCCCGAGATCGTCTAGCACGGTCGGATGCAGGTCGCTGATCACGCGCCGGGTGACTCCCACCGCGTTGTCGATCAGTTGCGTCATCGACTCGACATGCCCGAGCAGCGGCGCAGTCGGTTCATTGGCGGAAAGCTTACCGGCAAGACGATACACTTCCATTTTGAGCGCCGTCAGGGTACCGCCCAGGTCGTCGTGGATTTCGCGCGCGATCCTGGTTTTTTCCTCCTCGCGCGCGGTTTGGATATGCGCGGTGAGCCTGCGCAATTGCTGTTCGCCCGCCTTGCGTTCGGATATATCGGAGAAAATGCCGACATAGTTGGTCACTTGCCCATCAGCTCCAAGCACGGCAGTGATGGTCAGCCATTCCGGATATATCTTGCCGCTCTTGTTGCGGTTCCATAATTCGCCGCTCCAGAACCGGTCCCGCTCCAGGACTTGCCACATGTCCCGGTAGAACGCCGTGTCATGTCGGCCCGAATGGAGCATGCCGGGGGTTTTCCCGATAGCCTCTTCGTTGGAATACCCGGTTATTTCGGTGAATGAACGATTGACCCTGAGGATGTTGTTGCGGGCATCGGTCACCACCACTCCTTCCCGGGATTCGAACGTGACGGCGGTGATGCTCAGCTCGTTGAATTGTTTCCGAAGCAGCGCCTGTTGCTTTTCCAGCGGACGAACGGCCAGAACATAAATCCAGGGAGTGACGATGATGATCAGCAACAACGGGTCGAGGAATTCCCAGAAGATTGCCGGAATTTTCGGGCCGGCAATCGGCTTTAATCCGACCTCGAACAGCACCATGATCAGGAACTCCGCCGTCAGTATCAACAGTGCGATCAGACCCATCGCCCCGCGGGGTGAGTTCATATAATCCTTCAGATGAAGTTTGACCATGCGCGTCCGCAGCCAAATGGCAGAAAATGTCGGGATTGCCCAGCGTTCAGATTTTGCGGTTGAGTTTGTTTCAATCGCACTCTATATCGACATAGGCCTTCAAGTTACACAAAATTGTATCCAATTTTACAGGACAACCCTGCACATGCGGCGGAACGGTTCCTCCGAGGTTTGCAGAATTAATCCGGTTATATCCGCATTAGAATTCCAGCGGATCAATATCCAGCGAACAGCGCAGCCTTTGCGAAGGCAGGGTATCCAGCGAGGGTTGCCAGGCGCGCAGAAATTCCTGCAGTTCCTTTCGTGTTCTGCCCTGTATCAGCAGTTGCGCGCGCAGGTGGTTGGCGCGGCGCGGCAATGCGGCTGGCACCACGCCGAAAACTTCCACCTCATGGCGGAGCGCAACCGCGGCAGAACGCGCCTGATTCATATAACCGTAAACCTCGTTTTCCTGTTTGCCCTCGACGCGCAGCATCGCCTGGTACACAAAAGGCGGAAAACCGGCCGTCTTCCGCTCGGCAAGCTGTGATGCGGCCCAGCCTTCGAAATCATGGGTCTGCAGCGCGCGGAACAGCGGGTGGTCGGGAAATGCGGTCTGTATGATCACTTCGCCGGGTTTGCCGGCGCGGCCGGCACGGCCGGCCACCTGCACCAGTTGCGCGAACAATTTCTCGGCTGCGCGGAAATCGCTGCTGTACAGCGCGCTGTCCGGATTGAGCACGCCGACCAGCGTCAGCGCAGGGAAGTCGTGCCCCTTGGCGAGCATTTGCGTGCCGACCAGGATGTCCACCTCGTTCGCGTGTATCTGTGCGCGCATCGCCAGCCAGGATCGCCTGCTGCGCGTGCTGTCCCGGTCCACCCGCAATATGCGCGCGTCCGGAAAACATTCATTCAGCACGGATTCCACGCGCTGCGTGCCGCTGCCGACCGGAAGCAGGTCGGGATTGCCGCAATCCGGACAGGCAACGGGCACGCGGATCTGGTATCCGCAGTGATGGCAGCGCAGGCGTTTTTCCTGCAGGTGCAGCACCATTTTTCCTGCGCAATGCAGGCAACCGGACAACCAACCGCAGGCGGCGCACATCAGCACCGGCGCGTAACCGCGCCGGTTGATGAACAGCAGGCTCTGTTCACCGCCCGCGAGGCGCAGCCCGATTTCGCGCAGCAGATTTTCGCTGATGCCGTTGTGCATCTCGGTCTGGTTGATGTTGATGCTGCGCACCGCAGGCAGGCTTGCCCCGGCCAATGCGCGTCCGGTCAGTCTGAGCAACCGGTATCGGCCGATTTGCGCGTTGTGGTAGCTTTCCAGCGACGGTGTGGCCGAACCCAGCACGATGGGCAACCGGCGCTGGCTGGCGCGAAAAATCGCGACATCGCGCGCCGAATAGCGCAGTCCTTCCTGCTGCTTGAAAGAGCTGTCGTGTTCCTCGTCGACGATGATCAATGCAATCCCGGGCAACTCCGCGAACACCGACAATCGTGTGCCGAGCACGATCTGCGCGGCGCCCAGTTGCGCCTGCTGCCAGTTTTGCATACGCTCGACCTCGGACAGCCCGCTATGAAGGCTGACCATGTTCAGATCCGGGAATCGGCTGCGGAAATAATGTTCCAGCTGCGGCGTCAGGTTGATCTCGGGCACCAGCAGCAGCACCTGTCCGCCCGCTTGCAGGACATGGTGCATCAGGTGCACATACACCTCGGTCTTCCCGCTGCCGGTAATGCCGTGCAGCAGAAAACAGGCATAGCCCCGGGCAGCGCTGATCGCATCGACGGCCTGCTGCTGTTCGCCGGTGAGTGTGTGCGTCTGTTCGAACCGGTGTTCGCCGGCTGCCGCTATTTCCTCGCAATGCTCCACATAACCTTCGTGAAGCAGTGTCTGCAGTTGCCTGCCTGCGGTCGGTGAAAGGCTTTTGAGCTGCGCGAGACTGCACGGCTGCTGCACTAACCTGGCAAGCAACCGCCGCTGCACGACTTTGCGCTTTGGGAAAGTTGCAATATCAAGCGCCGCGCCGATTGCGCTCAGCCGGTAGCTGAAGGCCGGTTTGCTGATCAGCGGTTTGCCGGAACGCAGGCGCACCGGCAATGCCGACAGCACGGTCTGCCCGATCGGGTAGCGGTAATAGTCGCTGCAGAAGCGCAGCAGGTCGAGCAACTCGGCGGACAGCGGCGCGCTATCCTGCAAAATTTGAGTTACCGGTTTGATTCGCTCGAGGGGCATGTCCGTCGAAGCAGCGCATTCCATCACCACGCCGGTCAGCTGCCTCCGCCCGAACGGCACCATGACTCGCTGTCCATTTTCAACCTGGATACCCCCTGCCACCGAGTAATCGAACAGGGTGGGTAGCGGAACATCGAGCGCGACGCGGACTATGGTCATATATTTTCAGCCAATCGACGTTGTGATTGTCGCAGAAATGCAAAAGCCGCAGCATCTCCTGCGGCTTTTGCAGGAGCAGCCTGCTCCCGCTTCGCATCAGACAAAACGCTCAGTGAAACTTTTTGCTCAGTTCGTGCACCGACTTGACCAGCGCCGCGACATGTTCCGGGTCGGTATGCTGCGAGATGCCGTGGCCAAGATTGAAGACATGGCCGCTGCCGAAACCGTAGCTGCCGAGTATGTGTTCCACTTCCTTGTTTATCGCATCGGGCGAAGCAAACAGCACGGCGGGATCCAGGTTGCCCTGCAGCGCGACCTTGTTGCCGACTCGCTGGCGCGCGATGCCGATGTCTATGGTCCAGTCCAGTCCCACCGCATCACAGCCGGTATCGGCGATGCTCTCAAGCCACAACCCGCCGCCCTTGGTGAACACGATGGACGGTATCTTCATGCCGTCTTTCTCCCTGGTCAGACCCGCCACGATGCGCTGCGTATATGCCAGCGAAAATTCGTGGAATGCCGCATGCGACAGCACGCCGCCCCACGAGTCGAAAATCATCACGGCCTGCGCGCCTGCTTCGATCTGCGCATTCAGGTAATCAATCACCGCCTGCGCGGTCACCTCGAGGATGCGGTGCATCAGTTTCGGTTCGTTGTACATCAGGGTTTTCACCCTCGCGTAATCGTCGCTGCCGCCGCCTTCCACCATGTAGCAGGACAGCGTGAACGGACTGCCGGAGAATCCGATCAGCGGCACGCGTCCATCCAGCGTCTTGCGGATCTGCGATACCGCATCGGTGACATATTTCAGGTCCTTGCCCATATCCGGCACGCGCAATGCCCGGATTGCGGCTTCGTCGCGCAGCGGACGCTCGAACTTCGGGCCCTCGCCGTCGGAAAAATACAGTCCCAATCCCATCGCGTCGGGCACGGTCAGGATGTCGGAGAACAGAATGGCCGCATCGAGCGGGTAGCGGTCGAGTGGCTGCAGGGTGACTTCGGTCGCGAAATCCGGGTTCTTGCACAGGCCGAGAAAACTGCCGGCGCGCTTGCGCGTTTCGCGGTACTCGGGCAGGAAACGACCTGCCTGGCGCATCATCCACATCGGGGTGTATTCGGTAGGCTGACGCAGCAGCGCGCGCAGGAAGGTGTCGTTTTTCAGCTTGAAGTTCATTTTTTCTCTTTTTAATTTATTTCGAAAACGCACCAGAATTGATCCCCCTGCTCAGGCGCACGGCAGAGGCATGTCATGTACCGGCATGCATGTGGCAGCGGGAAAAATCCGGCTAGCGGGGTAGAACCGATGAACCCATCAAGTATTCGTCGACAGCTCGCGCGCACTGGCGCCCCTCGCGTATCGCCCACACCACCAGCGATTGCCCGCGGCGCATGTCGCCCGCGGTGAACACCTTGTCCCGGCTGGTGCGATAGCTCTCGGTGTCGGCCTTGATGTTGCCGCGCGCATCCTTCTCCACGCCGAACGCGTCCAGCACTTTCTGTTCCGGGCTGACGAAACCCATTGCCAGCAACACCAGATCAGCCTTAAGTTCGAACTCGCTGCCGGCCAACTCTTGCATCTTGCCGTCCTTCCATTCCACCCGCACCGCGCGCAGCTTTTCGACCTTGCCGTTTCTGCCGATGAGCTCCTTGGTGACGATCGCCCAGTCGCGCTTCACGCCTTCTTCGTGCGAGCTTGAAGTGCGCATCTTGAGCGGCCAGTTTGGCCACACCAGCATTTTGTTTTCATGTTCCGGCGGGCGCGGCATCACCTCGAGCTGGGTAACCGACAGCGCTCCGTGGCGATTCGATGTGCCCACGCAATCGGAACCGGTATCGCCGCCGCCGATCACCACCACATGCTTGCCTGCGGCGCTGATAGGGTTGCGTCCGTCTCCCGC
>JBAUQH010000022.1:0-3118 GCA_049580605.1 Gallionella sp.
CCGTGGCCTCGATCGGATACGGTCACCACCAATTCGTTCTGGCCAAGCGCGGCGGAAATTTCGACGGGTGTTCCGGTGGGCGTGGACTTGACGGCATTTTCCAGCAGGTTCGCGAACACCCGCTCGATCAGCAGGCTGTCTATCTCAACCAGAGGCAGTTCCCTTGGCAGCTTGACGGTTACCGGATGATGGTCCAGGCGCGCGGCCAGTCCTGCCAACGCACCACCGACCACCTCTTCCAGCGGTTGCCATTGCCGGTTCAGCACGACAGCGCCTGCCTCAAGCCGCGCCATGTCCAGCAGGTTGTTCGCCAGTCCGGCCATGCGTATGGCCTCGTCATAAATGGTTAGTCCGAGTTCGTGGCGAGCATGCTCGTCCAGCTTGCCCTCATCCTGTACCAGACTGCTGGATGCGCCCACGATCGCCGCCAGCGGCGTGCGCAAATCATGCGAGATCGCCGATAGCAGGGTATTGCGCAACTGTTCCGTTTCCATTTTCAACTGGGCGTGTTGCGCTTCCACTGCCAGCCTGACCCGCTCCAGCGCCAGCGCGATCTGGCTGATAAATGTTTCCAGCAGACGTTGTTGTTCGGGCAGGGCAAGCCGCGCCGGGTTGAGTGGCAGCAAGGCCAGCACGCCTATCACCCCGGAAGAGGCTTTCAGCGGCAGGTAAACCAGCTCGCCTCCCGGCAGGGTGTCCGTGCCCTGTCCCGCCATCTGTCCGTGGTCATACACCCATTGCGCAACGCTCAGGTCGCTGCCATGGCAGGATTGCGCCGATCCCTCGTCCTCGGGATAAACGATGCGCCCCGTTTCATCGGGCAGCAACACCACTGCCTGCGCTTCAAACACCTCCGCCACATGTTTGACCGCAATGCGCACGACATTCCCTTCGCCGCGTGTCGCGGCCAGTTCACGGCTCATCGCATACAGCGACGCCATCCGGCGCTCGCGGTGGCCGGCGACCTTGGCCTGGTGGCGGATGCTTACTGTCAGGTTGCTGATCAACAACGCGACCGCCAGCATGATGGCGAAAGTAATCAGGTACTGCGTATCCGAAACGGCAAAGCTGAATCGCGGCGGCACGAAAAAAAAATCAAACAGCACCACGCTCAGGAACGAACTCAGCACCGACGGGCCGCGCCCGTAACGCGCGGCGACCGCCACCACGCCCAACAGGTAAACCATGATCAGGTTGGCCAGCTCGAAGTGGTCAAACATGGACCAGGCAATGGCGGTGCAGATCGCCGTCGCGGCGACCGCCCATGCGTAAGCCGCGCGCCACTTGAATAGCGGGCGCGGTTCCCCGGACTCCAGCCCGAGGTACAAGCGGCTGCGCGAAAAATAGGGGTTTTCACTCATCTGCGACAGGAAATCGGATTCCTTGCCCACCACATGAATGTTGATATCGCCGGCCTGACGGACGACGGTGTCAACCAGCGATCCGAACAGCCAGCGTCTCCAGCCTGTCCGTGTCGGCTTGCCCAGCACGATGCGGGTGACATTGCGGGTGCGGGCATACGAAATCACCTCCTCGGACAGCTGACGGCCGCCCAGCGTGACAGTCTCCGCGCCCAGTTCTTCCGCCAGCTTCAGTGAACGCAACACGGCATCGCGTTGCTCCCTGGAAAGATGCTGGAGCTTTGCCGTCTCGACATACACCACGATCCACTCCGCCTTCAGCGACTGCGCCAGGCGGTACGCCGCGCGCACCAGGTTCTCCGCATAGCTGCCCGGCCCGATGCAGACCAGCAGCCGTTCTTTTACCTGCCATACCTTCCGGATGGCATGGTCTTCCCGGTAGTCGCGCATCTGCGCATCGACACGGTCAGCGGTGCGGCGCAACGCCAGTTCGCGCAGTGCGATCAGGTTGCCCTTGCGGAAAAAATTATGCGCCGCGCGTTCCGCCTGCTGGGGCAGGTAGACTTTGCCTTCCTTCAGCCGCAGCAACAACTCGTCCGGGGGAAGATCGATCAGCTCGATCTCATTGGCGCCCTCCAGCACCGCGTCGGGCACGGTTTCCCAGACCGGGATGCCGGTGATTTGCGAGACCACGTCGTTGAGGCTTTCGATGTGCTGGACGTTGATCGTGGTATAGACATCGATCCCCGCCTCCAGCAATTCCTCGACATCCTGCCAGCGCTTGAGATGGCGCGAACCGGGTGCATTGGTGTGCGCCAATTCGTCCACCAGGATCAGCGCCGGACGGCGCTTGAGCGCGGCATCCAGGTCAAACTCGCGCACTAGGGTACCGCGGTATTCCACCATGCGCGGAGGCAGCATTTCCAGTCCGTCCATCAACTGTTCTGTCTCGGCGCGCTTGTGCGTCTCGACATAACCCGCCACTACGTCCAGCCCTTCCGCGCGCCGCTCGCGCGCGGCCAGCAACATGCCGAAAGTTTTGCCGACGCCGGCGGATGAGCCAAAGAATATCTTCAGCCGTCCGCGGCGGCGCTTGGCTTCGGCGCGCTGCACTTTTTCCAGCAGCGCGTCGGGATCGGGACGTTGGTCATTCATACGGACAGTTTAGCGCAATGCATCAAGGGCCAGGTTGAGCTCCAGCACATTGACTCTTGGTTCGCCCAGAATGCCGAACTGGCGCGGCTCGGTGTGTTCCGCCACCAGTTTGCGCACGGCATCCGGGCTGAGGTTGCGCATCCGCGCCACGCGCGCAAGCTGGTATTCCGCCGCCGCCGGGCTGATGTGCGGATCCAGCCCGCTGGCGGAAGCGGTCACCAGGTCAACCGGCACCGGCTGCCGGTTGCCGGGATCGGCATCGCGCAGGGCTTGTACTCTGGCTTTGACCGCATCCATCAACGCCGGGTTGGTTGGCCCCAGATTGGAGCCGCTGGAAGCGCTAGCGTTGTAGGGCACAGGTCCGGTCGCCGAAGGGCGACTCCAGAAATACCTGGGATCGGAAAACGACTGGCCGATCAGGCTGGAGCCCACCGGCCTGCCGTCCTTGATGATCAGGCTGCCGTTGGCTTGCGCGGGCATGGTCACCTGCGAGATCCCGGTCACCAGCAACGGGTAAGCGATTCCGGTCAACAAGGTCAGCAGCAGGAAGCTCAGTAAAGCGGGACGTAGTTCTTTCAACATGGCGATTCCTTCCTTAAACC
>JBAUQH010000023.1:0-12034 GCA_049580605.1 Gallionella sp.
CACTGTCCCGGTCGATATTTCCGCCAATTTTGTCAAGTTCGGAGACCGGGAAATTGTTGTCGCGTACGTCAGGGATATTTCCGGGCGCAAGATGAACGAGGCCGAGCTGCGCATCGCGGCGGTGGCGTTCGAGTCGCAGGAGAAATTGATGATCACCGACGCCAATGGCGTGATCCTGCGGGTCAACCAGGCCTTTACCGAGAACACCGGGTACACCGCCGATGAAGTGGTCGGACAGAATCCGCGCATCTTCAAGTCGGGCCGCCATGATGCGGCTTTCTACCGCGAAATGTGGGATGCGATAAAGACGACCGGGAAATGGCAGGGGGAGGTCTGGGACAAGCGCAAGAAGGGCGATATCTATCCCAAATGGCTTTCCATTTCCGCGGTAAAGAATAGCGACGGCCTTGTCACCCATTATGTCGCCTCGCACGTCGACATCACCGAGCGCAAGGTGGCGGAAGAAGCGATCCAGCATCTGGCGTTCTATGACCCGCTCACCCGGCTGCCCAACCGGCGGCTGCTCCAGGACAGGCTGCAGCACGCAATCGCTGCCAGCGCGCGCAGCGGACAGAAAGGCGCGCTGCTGTTCATCGACCTGGATCATTTCAAGACGCTCAATGACACGCTCGGCCACGACATCGGCGATCTGCTGCTGCAGCAGGTCGCATGGCGGCTGACATCCTGCGTGCGCGAGGGCGACACCGTGGCCCGCCTGGGCGGCGATGAATTCGTGCTGATACTGGAAGACCTGAGCAAACACCCTGTCGAAGCCGGTGCGCAGACCGAGGCGATCAGCGAAAAGATACTCATCGCACTCAGCATGCCTTACACGCTCGCAATGCATGAATGCCGCAGCACGCCCAGCATCGGCGCGACCCTGTTCAGCGGCCGCCAGGCGCCTATCGAGGAACTGATGAAGCAGGCCGACATCGCGATGTACCAGTCCAAGAAAGCGGGGCGCAACACCATGCGCTTTTTCGATCCGGAGATGCAGGCTTCCATCAATGCGCACGCAGCGCTCGAAAACCAGCTGCGCCATGCGATCGAGAACCGCCTTTTCCAGCTGCACTACCAGGTCCAGGTCGACAGCGCGCAGCGCGTGCTGGGCGTCGAGGCGCTGGTCCGCTGGATGCATCCCGAACGGGGCCTGATCGCCCCGCCGCAATTCATTCCGCTGGCGGAAGAATCCGGCCTGATCATGCCCATCGGGCAGTGGGTGCTGGACACCGCCTGCGCGCAACTCAAGTCCTGGCAGGGCAATCCGCTTACCCGCGGACTTGCGATCGCGGTGAACGTCAGCCCAAAGCGATTCCGCCGGACCGATTTCGCGGCGGAAGTGCAGGACGTCGTAACGCGCCACGCAATCGATCCCCGGCTGCTCAAGCTGGAACTCACCGAAAGCCTGCTGCTTGACGACATCGAGGAAGTCATCAAGACCATGGGCGTGCTGAACGACATCGGCGTCCGGATCTCGCTGGACGATTTCGGCACCGGCTATTCGTCGCTGCAATACCTCAAGCGTTTGCCGCTAAACCAGCTCAAGATCGACCGGTCGTTCGTGCGCGACCTCGCCAGCGACAGCAGCGACAAGGCCATCGTGAAAACCATCATCGCGATGGCGCAAAGCCTGGACCTGGAGGTGATCGCCGAAGGCGTGGAAACGGCGGAGCAGCGGCAGATCCTGCTCGGCATGGGCTGCAAGAACTTCCAGGGCTATTTGTTCAGCAAGCCGATGCCGGTAGCGCAGTTCGAGGCGTTGTTGAAACAGGGCTGAGTTTTCATCGCATCCGCTGCGACTGTTCGCTATTGATCCTTCAGGTCGGGCGACTCGCGGAGTCGGTTCTCACATTCCAATAATTTGTAGTAAAGTGGGCAATGCCGGAGGCATGAATCTATTCGGGACGGATCGAGAGTACCCTTTTGATTGGTACTTGCAATGTTGATCTGATAGTGGGAGGAATACTATGGGATCGGATACACAGCACGACCTGATAATCATTGGCGGCGGAATCGGCGGCATCATCAGCCTCAAATATGCGAAGGACGCCGGCCTTGACGCGATCCTGCTGGAAAGCGGCAGCGCAGTCGGCGGGTTGTGGCGCGATCTTCCCGCCTGGCAGGATATTCAGTTCCGCAAGGAGGACTGGACGCTCGGGGACCTGCCGATCGCTAGCGAAGACCAGTCCAGCATCCTTGCCAACATTCGCGCATGGGTGGGGCGCTTTGGACTTGCACCCTCAATTCGGTTGAACACCCGGGTGACGTCGGCCAGCACGAGCGACGGTGGCTGGCTGGTCGATGCAGAAGGGTATAGCGGCCGCTCGAAATTTCTTGTCGCCGCCACCGGCGGACACAACCGGCCCGTTGTTCCGCAAATCGAGAGGGTCCGTCCTACGCTAATCGAGTACCACTCCTCAGCACTGCGCGACCCGGCAGAAATCACCGGCAAGGACGTGGTGGTCGTGGGTGGCGGCGCCTCGGCCTATGATCTCCTCGATTTGTGCTTCGAGCGGCAGGCGCGCAACGTCACCTGGATCCATCGCTCGCTCAAGTGGATGATTCCAACGCAGCGCCCGAAGTATTTTGCTTCGGGCTTGCGCGCGCTCGCAAGAATGCAGATGCTCGGCGTCTCTCGCGACGAGCAGAATAAACGGGTCAATCGGGAACTGCGCGCCCGTTACAAGAAGGCCGGCATAGAAGAACTGATGCCCGACAAGGCGTTCGACTTCGGGCACCAGATGCTCGTCCCCGGTCGCCGCCGCATGCTCCAGAACATTGCTCGTATCGTGCGTCACCGCGGCGAGATCGTGCGCATCGAGGGAAATTCGGTAGTGCTCTCTTCCGGGCACTCGTGCAATGCCGACATTGTGCTATGGGGCACTGGATACGAAACGGACCTGAGCTACCTGAAGGTCGACGGCTTGTCGCAACTCAAGCGACTGGATGAAATAGACCGGCGCTGCGGCGCGCATATCCTTGCGCTGGACGCGCCGAACCTCTTCATTCTTGCGCCGGGCGTGCTGGAAATGAACACCACGACCCCCTGGGCATACGCCCATGTCGCCAAATCGATCATGTCGCACATCAAGGGCAACGCGGTCTTCGCTTCCGAGCCCATCGACACAAACACAAACTATTACGAGTTGGTGCGCTTTCTCGCGAAACACGACCGCGCCAACTATCCCCCATTACTCTGGTATCTGAAGTATCTTTATTTGGCGTTCCGCAGACCGGGCGATCAACCATTGCCAATTCCATAGGGCGCGTATCCGTGCCCTGTACATGTTCCTGCCGGCCGTCCCGATCCTGAAACTTGCCTGCGCCAGGGTGAGGCCCCCTTGAAGGGGATGCCGGGTCGGATGCAAACGGGATAAGATATCGTGAAAAGCAGTAACTTGACCCGGGCCATTAAGCGTTTCACCGGACCCGGGATTGCAAATTCGTTGTCGGAGCAAATCATGGGCATCGAAATAATGCTGACCTTCACCCGGGACATCACCCGCTTGCCGGAAAACCATCCCGGCGCCGGTAAGCCGATCATCCCCGGTTGCGCCGGCAATCGCGTTCCTGATTCGTGGCGTTGGTCATCAGTGCCATGAACAATCCCGTCCCGCAGAAAACTTATGCCGACATCCGCGCTGCCCTGCTGGCCCGGCAGGAGGTTGCGCTGCTCGATGTGCGCGAGGAGCATCCGCATGCGCAGGCGCATCCGCTGTTCGCCGCCAACCTGCCCCTTTCCCGGATCGAACTTGAAGCCTGGACCAGGCTGCCCCGCCGCAGCGTTGCGATCGTCACGCTCGACGATGGCGAGGGTTATGCCGAAATCGCCGCACGACGGCTGCGTGCACTCAGCTACACGGACGTGGCGGTGCTGGCCGGCGGCGTGAGCGGCTGGCAGGCCGCCGGGGGCGAATTGTTCCGCGACGTGAATGTGCCGAGCAAGGCATTCGGCGAACTGGTCGAAACCAGGCGCCATACGCCTTCGCTTTCGGCGGAGGCGGTCCAGGCGCTGATCGACGCAAAAGCCGACATCGTGATCGTGGACGCGCGCCGCTTCGACGAATACCAGACCATGAGCATACCCACGGCGACCAGCGTGCCCGGGGCCGAGCTGGTATTAAGGATACGCGAACTCGCCCCCCGGCCCGAAACCCGGGTGATCGTCAATTGTGCCGGCCGCACCCGCAGCATCATCGGCACGCAGTCGCTGGTCAATGCCGGCATACCGAACCCGGTCGCCGCGCTGCGCAACGGCACCATCGGCTGGAAACTTGCCGGCCAGGAGCTCGATCACGGCCAAGACCGAACATTCGGGCAGACTGCCGAAACCAACCGATCGGAAGCCGCCGGCGTCGCGCGCAAGGTGGCGGACCGGGCCGGCGTGAAGCGGGCTTTGCTCGACCGGATACAGGGCTGGAAAAGCCAGGATACGCGCACCACCTATTTCTTCGATGTGCGCACTCCTGAAGAATATGCGATAGGCCATTTGCCCGGATTCAATTCCGCACCCGGCGGGCAACTGGTGCAGGAAACGGAAATGATGGCCCCGGTGCGGGGCGCACGCCTGGTGCTGGCGGACGACGATGGCGTGCGTGCCAACATGAGCGCCTCGTGGCTGGCCCAGATGGGCTGGGAGGTTTTTGTGCTGGATGGCATTGCGCCGGCGGATTTCAGCGAAGCGGGGCGCTGGAAGCCGCCGTTGCCGCCACTGCCGGCGGTCCGCAAGATCAGTCCCGCCACCTTGAACGACTGGCTGCAAACGCCGGGGGAGACCATTGTTCTCGATGTCGCGACCAGCGCGCGCTACCGGCAGGCCCACATTCCCGGCGCCTGGTTTGTGCTGCGTTCCAGTCTGGTCAATGCCCGTCTGAGCAAAGACTGCCAGCGCATACCCAAAGCCAAACGCTATGTGCTCGTCTGCCAAAGCGGCATTCTTTCGTTGTTTGCAGCGGCGGAACTGGAAGCCATCGTGTCGGCAGACGGCGTTGAGGTGGCTGTCCTGGAAGGCGGCACACCAGCCTGGTGCGCTGCCGGATACCCGAGCGAAAGCGGGCTGACACGGCTTGCCTCGGAGCCCATCGACCGCTACCGGCGCCCTTACGAAGGGACGGACAACCCGCGCGACGCGATGCAGGGCTACCTGGACTGGGAATTCGGCCTGGTCGAACAGCTGGCAAGAGACGGTACCCACCACTTCCAGGTTCTGTGAGCGAACCAAAGGATTCTGCGCACTATCTTGTTTGCGCCGTGGCGACGATGCCTGCCGAAAGGCCGGCCGCCTGAACGGGTGCAAATGGAACGGGCCCTGATCTTGCACAAGCACTATGAGCTTGCGAAAAAATCAGGGCCCGTCCAAAAGTAATTCGTACTGCAACCGAATGCGGACCGTCAGCCAAACGTTCCCATCGGGCCCGGATAGCTCACTTCCTCGAGCTTGCCGGTGTCCACATCGTAGATGAATCCGCGCACCGTGACCGCATCCGGCCCGCTGGTCGGGATCCACGGATGGTTCAGGATCGAAGACATTCCGCGCCGCACGTCCCACTCGAGGCGCTCTGTTTGTTCCTTGTTGCGCGGGCCGTCAAGCGGTTCGAGCTTGCCGCGGAACGCATGGAACGCGGACGGCATCGAGGCGGATGCTTTGCAACTGGTGAACTTGCGCGACGTCGCCTGGCCGAGCAGTTTCTCGGCAGCCGGGTCGCCCTCCAGTCCGGCCTTGAGCAGGTCGTCCGTGAACGCGAGCATGCCGCAGCGGGTGTGATGGATCAGGATGATCTCGTTGGTATTGAGCAGATGATGCGAGATGATCAGACAGCGGATCGTGTCGTCGGTCACCACGCCCCCGGCGTTGCGGATGATATGCGCATCCCCGGTCTGCAGGCCGAGCAGATCTTCCACGTCGAGCCGAGCGTCCATACAGGCCACCACGGCCACATGCTTGTCCGGGTTGATCGGCTGCTTTCCCGGATAGGCAGGCTTGTGCACCGGCTGTCCGCTTGCATATTTCTTGTTGTTTTCCAGATACTGATCTGTGTGCTTGTTTGCCATGATTCCTCCTAGGTTTTTAATTATGGAGTCGGCAACGGCTTTCATTGCCGATGACTTGCCACCCGATCCGCCAAGGCGACAAGCGGAAAATGCTACGCTTCAATCCCGGATACCGCAAAACAATCGCGCGATGCAGGAGGTCTGGCGTTTTCAATCGATATTAAAGAACCAATGGGTTTTATCTAAAAGCCAATGATTTTGCGTAAAGGATGTGGTTGCTGCCCATCAAATTTGAGATACTTTTCGATACAAAATGAAAGACGAGCCGCTGAAAACCATCACGAAAACCACCCGTAAAACCCATAGCCCAGAACGTCAGGAATCGCCATGAACATACCTACAGGCAACAAACAACCAGGCAATGAACCGAACGTCCCCGTTGCCATCGTGGCAGCACAAGCTCCGCCGCGCAGCAAACCCTCGAACTATCCCGAGCCGTTCGCTTCGCGCATGGCCGGGCGGGAGAAACGTCCGCTCGGCGACCTGTTCGGCCTGACCAACTTCGGGGTCAACCTGACGCGGCTGGTGCCCGGCGGAAGCTCGGCCTTGCGCCACGCCCATTCCAGGCAGGACGAGTTTATCTACATACTGCAGGGCGATCCGGTGCTCGTTACCGATTCCGGCGAAACGCAGCTTGCGCCCGGCATGTGCGCGGGGTTCCGGTTCGGTACCGGCAATGCACACCGGCTGCTGAACCGCACCCGCGAAGATGTCATCTACCTCGAGGTCGGCGACCGCAGCGCGGGCGACACCGTCGTGTATCCCGACGATGACATGCAGGCCGCCATGGCCGACGGCAAATGGCAGTACGCGCACAAGGACGGCACGCCGTATTGAAGCCCGCCCATTCCGCATCGCGCGACAACGTCAGGGCAATTGGAAATTCGGGTGAGCCATACCGCTTGTGTTGAGCCCTGCCGATTGAATTGGCGGCCAGTCTCGGATGGATTCAACCGGCAAAGTATTAAACTAAATTGCGATCCCGACGATAACCTTCACATGGTCGCATTTCTTGGTTTTCCGATCCCGCCTTCGGCAGATTGAAGTTGAACAAGATGAATAAACCGCCAGACGATTCGCAACACTTGCAAGCAGCCCAAATCAACGAGCTGTCCACGAGGGAAAAGACTTCCATACTCCTGGCTGTTGTCGCAATCATGACCCTAGGCTGGGCGCACATTGACGCCGTACCCGTCAGAAATGTGCTGGAATGGCTGACCTACATGATCGTCATCATGTTGTTGCGCATCAAGACTGCCCAAACGCCGGTTTCAACCGGGGACGGATATGCCGCATTGTCGCGTTTGCGCAATTGGCGCATATTTCTGGGGGCCGCCTATGGATTGGGTTGGGGCCTGATGCTGTTCCTTTTTGATTCGGGCCGCATGGATTTCCTGTTTGTATTCAAGTTGGCCACCCTGGCTGCCGTCCTGGGACTCACCATGAATGTGATGAATGTGGTGCTGCCGGTTTATATCGGTTTTATCCTTCCCGTGATGCTGTCGCTTACCGCCTATACCTATTTCGATACGGATTATCTGGCCAGCCAGTCAAAATTGATTCTGTACATCGGGATCGGAATTTATACCGCTTTGCTGGTAACGGCCTCCAGAAGCATGTCGAAGTTATCCAAAGATGCATTTGTGCACGGTTTTGAGCGTAACGCCGCGCTGCACGAGGCCCGGGAAAGTCACCATCGGGAAGAAGAGATGCGCAAACGGTTTGCGGTCCTTGCTGAACGCGATGAGCTGACCGGCATATTCAATCGTCGCCGAATGGTGAACGAGCTGGAGCGCAATCTGTCGATGCTGATGCGTTACCAAATCCCGTTTTCCGTTTTGCTTGCAGACCTGGATCACTTCAAGGAGGTGAATGACAATTACGGCCATCCGATCGGGGACATCGTGCTCGTCAATTTTGCAAATCTCGTGTCGCGATATCTTCGCGAGATTGATATTTTCGGCCGTTGGGGCGGGGAGGAATTTCTGTTTGTTCTGCCAAAGTCTTTGGCTGAAGATGCCTATAAATGTGCCGACAGGTTGCGCTGCCGGTTGCAGGAATCCCGCTTGGTTGACACCGTGCCGGAACTTGCCGTGACTGCATCGTTTGGCCTGGTTGTTTGCCAGGAGCCAACGACAATCGATGATGTCATTTCCCGCGTTGATGCCGCACTCTATGAAGCAAAATTGTCCGGCAGAAACAGTGTAAAGGTTGCCTGAGCGCGCAGAAGCAATTTCTTCAGGATCGCGTTAGCGCGGGCGATATCGTCGCGTATCCCGACGACGACATGCAGGCCGCCATGACGGGAGCGATAAATTAGCGGAGATCGATTGGTTTCGTGAATGCAATGGGGCCCTGTTCCGATGTAATTTCCAGGTAATTTTGGGAAAAAAACCGAATTGGGGCAACTGAACGACCCGGCGGCAAATCATTGGTGCAAAATGAAACCAAGAAATTCAACCGGGTTAAAAAATGACCGATTTGAACGACGAAAATTTGCCCGTGCTGTTGGGAATGCTGGTGGCTGCCATGGCCCTTGTCATTGCCGTGATCCTGTTTGTCCGGAATATATACAGGAAGGCGGATAGCAGGAAAATAACAAGGTTCATTAAAAAATACAGCGATGCATACGAGCGCGACGTTATCTTCGCGGATGGCATGGGCGGCTACTTCTTTGTTGATTACCTGATACTGCTGAAAGGAAAAATCGTCGCGCTGAATATTCCCAAGGTGGCAGGTAATATTTTTGGCGGGGAGAATATCGAATTATGGACGCAAGTTGAAAACAACAAGTCGGTCAAATTCAAGAATCCGCTTTTCGATGTAAAACTGTTCGTCAAGCACGCGGCAGACCAGTTGAAATTTGACGGGATCATGGCGAGGGTGCTGTTCGATAGCAGAAGCGTGTTTCCCAAAGGCGTGCCTGAAGGGGTATTGAAAATGGCAAACTTCAAGGAAAATCTGGCTGCCTGGGCAGCAGAGACGCCCGTGGCCGAGGCGACAAACAAGGCCTGGGAGACATTATCGGCGCTACTGTCAGAAAGCCGGGAGCGTTTCAACAAGGAAACCGGGGGCAGCTAAGCCGGTCCCGATCATTGGCACAAGGACGGCTCGCCGCAAAATAGCCAGGAGGCAGGCAATGACCATCCCCCGAAATTTCTCCCTGCGGCTGTTTGTTTTGCTGGTTGCCGCGACCGTGCTGGTCGCCGCCTGTTCCGCCAAGACCAAGGAACAGGCACTGCCCGCCGGCAGCCAGGTGCTTGCGCTGGGCGACAGCCTGACCCAGGGCGCCGGCGTGGCGCCCGAACAAGCGTGGCCCGACCTGCTGGCACAAAAGACCGGGTGGGTGGTGGTCAATGGCGGCGTCAATGGCGACACCAGCGAAGAAGCGTTGCGGCGCCTGCCGGGCCTGCTGGATCAGCACAACCCGGTACTGGTGCTGGTGACGCTGGGCGGCAACGACATGCTGCGCCACCTGCCCGAACAACAAACCGTCGCCAATCTGGAACGGATACTCGCCCTGATCAAGGCACACGGGGCGAAGGCGGTGCTGCTGGCAACGCCAGACCCAAGCCCGATGCGCGCCGTTTTTCGAGATCTGGCCGCACCCGATTTCTACCGCAAGGTCGCCGAAGCGCAGCATGTCCCGCTGATCGAGGACGCGATTGCCGATGTCTTGTCTGATCCAGAGCTGAAGGGCGATGCCGTGCATCCAAATGCCGATGGGCATGTACGTTTGGCTGAAAAAATCTACAAGGAACTGCAGTCGATCGGATATGCCGGCTAGAAGTTGCCGGCATGAGAACTATAGTCAACCGTGACTTGGCTCTAATTGCGCAATTCGCACTGACTTTATTGTTGACATATAACGCATGGCGTAATACTCTGTGCGTCATGATCAAGTCGTTTACCTGCAAGGATACCCAGGCGTTGTTTGAGGGAAATAGTCCGCGTCGCTTCCGTGCAATTCAGGGAGTGGCAGAACGCAAACTGACGCAACTGGATGCTGCAGCCACGCTGAACTTCCTCCGCGCGCCGCCGGGCAATCGTCTGGAAGCCTTGAAGGGAGATCGCAAGGGACAACACAGCATCCGGGTGAACGACCAATGGCGTATTTGTTTCAAATTCAAAAACGGTGACGTGTTCGATGTCGAGATCGTCGATTACCACTGACCAGATAGATTATTAGGAGACCAACATGGTGAAGAATGGTATGCGCCCGGTACATCCGGGAGAAATTTTGCGCGAGGAATACCTCGTGCCTATGGGCATGAGCGTCCACGCGCTGTCGCAGGCATTGCGCGTGCCCGCCACGCGGCTGCACGAGATCGTCAAGGAGCGCCGCTCGATCACGCCCGATACCGCACTGCGGCTGGCGCGCTACTTCGGCACGGATGCGCAATCGTGGCTAAATCTGCAACTGAGCTACGATTTGAAGATCGCCGAAGCGGAATTGAAGGACAGGATCGAGCGCGAAGTGGATGAGATGGCGGCGTAGCAGCAGCACACGATGTTCTTCCCATAATTGTTAGTGGCCTGTCCCTAATGGTTACCCCAACACAAACATCAGCGCCAGCGGAATGAACACCAGCGCCGACACATTGCCGATCAACACCATGGACGCGACTTTCTCCGGTTCCTGGGAATAACGCTCCGCAAACATGTAGTTCAACACCGCCGGCGGCAACGCGCCGAACACGATCAATTGCGCATGCTGGATACCGGTCAGATTCAGGCTCCATCCGACGGCATAGGCCAGTGCCATACCGGCAACCGGCCGCACCATGGCAATCAGCAAACCGATATGGAATTCGGCCAGCGTCATTTGCGCAAGGCGCACGCCCAGCGCAAACATCATCAGCGGTATCGAGACCTCGCCGAGCATCTTGATCGCCGTCATCAACGGCGGCCACATAGGCACTTCGGCCAGGTTAAGACCGAGGCCAAGCACGGTTGCCACCAGCACCGGCACTTTCCACAGATCCCTCAGCCGCGCCTTGTGATCCAGGAACCATGCGCCAAAGCTGAAGTGCAGCATGTTGGAGACGAGGAACATCACGACGGCCGCCGGCATCGCGTCCTGGCCGAACGCAAGCACCGCCAGCGGCAAGCCGAGATTGCCGCAATTGTTGAACATCATCGACGGCACGATGGTCTTGGTCGATGTCCGCGCAAGGCGTGCCGTGATTAATCCGGCCAGGCCCGATCCGGCAACCAGCAGGAAGGTACCCAGACCAAGTCTGGAGAACTCGGAAATATGGAAGTCGCCTTTTACCAGCACGCCCAGCACCAGCGCCGGCAGGAAGTAGTCCATGTTGAGCTGGTTGGCCACGTCCATTTCGGGCTGGTGGCGTCGCCCCGCCCACACGCCGACCGATACCACGGCAACGAGCGGGAACACGATTTCAAGGATGTGCAAGAAGATCATTGGGCAACCAATCCGGCAGTTTCACCACGCGATGCATGTCGATGGGATGCAATCATCAGTAGTGCAGCAAACAACTTCACTTTGCCAGCGGGACTGATTGCGTCAGCGGCGCGGATTGCCCGACACCCAGCGCGGTCAGCACAGCGAACGCTTGAAAGAGGGCAACGCCGACCAGTACCGCAGCGAACCGTTGCGCGTCCATGTAATGACCAAACACCAGCGGCGAGATCGCCAGCCCGCTATCCAGTCCGGAATAAACGAAGCCGTAAATACGCCCGTAGGCAGCCTTGCCGAATCGGGCGGTCGCGGCGCGACGCACCAGCAGATCACGCGACGGCCCGGCAATGCCGGTGAAGAAGCCGATACCGGCCATGGCGGGCAACACCGCCCATGCCGGAATGATCACCTCGGCAAGCACCAGCGCAAAGACCACCGCCACTGCAAGCGAGACCGCGATGATGCGGTCCTGCTGGTGGCGCTTGGCGACGAATCCGCCAACCAGAATGCCAACAGCGGCTGCCAGCAGAAACACGGAAATTGCGCTGGCCGAGGTAC
>JBAUQH010000024.1:0-56079 GCA_049580605.1 Gallionella sp.
GCGCGGCCTGGCCGCCGGCCTGACGGCCGCCGGATTCGGTGCCGGTGCGGCAATCACCGTCATTCCGATCTCCAACATGGTAAAAACCGGCGGCTACCAGCAGGCCTTCTTCACCTTCGGCCTGCTCCAGGGCGCGGTTATCCTGGTACTGGCACTGTTTCTCGTCCGCGCGCCGCTGAAGGCAGCCGCCTCCGCCATCAACAAGATCAATCCCTTGGCCCGCCACAACTACACGTCCAAGGAAATGTTGAAGACCCCGGTGTTCTGGTTGCTCTACGTCTGCTTCGTGCTGGTCGCCGCCGGCGGCATCATGGCCGCGGCACAGATCGCCCCGATCGCCAAGGATTACGGCGTGGCGGCGCTGCCGCTGGATGTTTTCGGCTCGACCATGCCGCTGCTGACCCTGGTCCTTGTGATGGACAACCTGTGCAACGGTTTTACCCGCCCGCTGACCGGTTGGATCTCCGACAAGCTCGGCCGCGAGAACACCATGCTGTTGATATTCACGGGTGAGGGCATCGCAATCCTGGGCCTGATGGAGTTCGGCCACAATCCAATCGGCTTCATGATTTTCGCGCCGATGATTTTCCTGTGCTGGGGCGAAATTTTCTCCATCTTCCCCGCGGTTAGCGGCGATACCTTCGGCACAAAGTATGCCGCTGCCAATTTCGGCTTCTTGTATACCGCCAAGGGCACGGCCTCGCTGCTGGTGCCGCTGGCGAGCGTGCTCAAGGCGTCCACAGGCAGTTGGGTGGCGGTACTCTGGGTCGCAGCGATCATGAGCGTGACGGCCGCGTTGCTGGCCCGCTTCGTGGTCTGCCCGATGCGCAAGAAAATGATCGACGGTAAAAATGAAGTCGTCGCCAGCCTCCAGCCCGCCTGAAACACGACGCTGACCGAGATGCGGCCGATTGAACCATAGCCGTTGCCGCAACTTTGCGGGACTTTGATCCAGGTTCTCCGCCAGTCGGGTTATTGTGCTTCGTTGCAATAAACCGCCTGGCGGAGTTCTGTGTACCGGGATTGCGCAAGTCATGGAAACCGGCGGATAGATTTCCAATCAATCCGATTATCACGCTGCGCAATATGCCTTTCAGCGCAGTTCAGCAACACCAGATCCGACGAGGCACCGTTTGAAAATCAGAAAATATTTGACGCTGTCAGATGCAAAGATCATCGCGGCTGCTTGCGAAACCGAGGCATTACACCAGAATTGGGCGGTCACCATTGCAATCGCCGACGAAGGCGGCCACCTGCTGTGGCTGCAACGACTGGATGGCGCACCGTTGATCAGTATGGACATCGCCAGCGGCAAGGCTCGCACCGCCGCAACGGGGCGCAGGCCCACGAAATCTTTCGCTGACAGGATCGCCGGCGGCGAAACCCAGGTGCTGTCCATGCCCGGCGGATTGACCTTCCTGGAAGGCGGCGAACCCGTCGTGATCGATGGCGAATGCGTCGGCGCCGTGGGCGTTTCAGGGGTCAGGTCGGGGGAGGATGCGCAAATCGCCCGCCATGGAATCAGCGTGTTCATCGAACAGTTGAACCGTTCAAACGGGTAATTCAGACCCTGAAAACTTCCGCTGCTGAAGCAGCATCGGCACGCGCATCGTGCGAACGATGAGCGGCCCGTTGTTTGGCATCACGGATACCCTTTCATCCTGAATCCGGTTTCCCCGGAAGGAGTGGAGAAAGTTACGGCGCAAACAATTTGAAATATGAGAGCATTCCTGAAACAACTGATTACCCTGCTGATACTGCTTTCAGTCTGCCGCATCGCTTATGCGGCAGCGCTGTTTGGCACGGTCGATGACCTCTCGGGCAGCGCCAGCGTGTCCGGGCAGTCCGGTGTACCGGTCCCTGTCGCTGTCGGCCAGAAGATATACGAACAGCAGACCATCACTTCCGGTGCGGATGGCGAGGTGCATATCGTCACGGAGGATGGCGGCATCATCGCCATTCGTCCGAATACCGTGTTCCGCGTCGATCAATACAAAGCCGAGGGCGACTCGCTCGACAGGATTTTCATGTCGCTGCTCAAGGGAAGTGTGCGTTCCATCACCGGCTGGATAGGCAAGCACGACTTTTCCGCCTATCGCATGACCACACCGACTGCAACCATCGGGATACGCGGCACAGACCACGAAACAACCGTGATTGACAGGGGCGATGGCGACCAGCCGGGAACCTATGACACGGTCAACACCGGATCCACCGTATTGAAGACATCGCGCGGAGAAGTCGATGTGACACCGGGGAAATTCGCGTTCACGCCGCGCGACCGGGCCGCGGCACCGTCTTTTCTCGCGCACCGGCCGCGCTTCCTGGCATTCCGCAAACTGCGAATCGAACAACGCATCGTGAAGCGCAAGGAATTCCTGCACGGGCGGCTCGAACAAATGCGCAAACAGCGCATCAGGCAATTCCGGCAGATGAGGGGCCGACGCGCCGGGCAAAGTGCCGATCGGCCGGGCAAGACTGGCGGGTACCGGCGCTTGGGCGCCAGGCAGCGCGGGAGGAAGGATACCGCCCGCATGCCCGGGCAGCAACGCATGCTCAGGCGCGAAGGAAGGCGTGCGGATTAACCATCGCCGGATCGTTTCGCCCAAAGTTTATGGATGCGGTTCCGCAAGCGTATAGTGAAGCACTGCCGCATCCCTTCCGGAATATGAAAATGCGTGTTGGATTATTTGTTACTTGCCTGGTGGACACCATGCGTCCCCGCATCGGCTTCGCCGCGATCAGGCTGCTGCAAGCGGCCGGATGCGAAGTCGTCGTGCCCGCACAGCAAACCTGCTGCGGCCAACCCGGTTACAACTCGGGCGACCGAAAATCCGCCGGGGCGATGGCGCTGAAGTTTCTCGCCGAATTCGAATCATTCGATTACGTGGTGCTGCCTTCCGGCTCCTGCGCCGGGATGATACGCGTGCACTACCCCGGCCTGTTTCGCGACGACCCTGCACTGCATCAGAGATTCACTGCGTTGGCGCGACGCACCTGTGAACTGACCGACTTCCTGGTCAACATCGCCGGACTGGAAAAGGCACCCGGCAATTTCAGGGGCACGCTGACCTATCACGATTCCTGTTCCGGGTTGCGAGAACTCGATGTCTACAAACAACCGCGCGCGCTGCTGGCGACGATGCCTGGCGTCACGCTGCACGAGATGGTGGAATCAACCACCTGTTGCGGATTCGGCGGCACCTTCTCGGTCAAGTACGGCGAACTGTCGACACGCATGGCCGACAACAAGTGCCGTCACATCACCGAGACCCATGCAGGAATCATCGTCGGCGGTGACCTCGGCTGCTTGTTGAATATCGAGGGCCGGTTGCGCCGCAAAGGAGACAACCGCACCCGCGTGTTGCATGTGGCCGAAGTGCTGGCCGACGTCGACCCGGACGCGTCCCGATGAAAAACACGTCCGTCGATTTCAAACATCAGGTCACCATAAAACTGGCCGATGCAAAACTCCAGGACGCGCTGTCGCGCCTTCAGTCACGCTTTGTCGAGGGGCGCTCGGCGGTTATCAGCGAGATACACGACCTGCAGCAGACCCGCACTTCGGCGGCCGCAATCCGCGACCGGGTGCTGAACGACCTCGAACACTGGCTGCTGCAATTCGAACAGCAGGCCACTGCGCGCGGTGCGATCGTGCACTGGGCGGAAAGCGGCGAGGATGCAAATCGTATCGTCGCCGAGATCGCCGCACAGCACGGCGTAAAAACGGCAGCCAAGTCCAAGTCCATGGTCAGCGAAGAGTGCGGACTGAACGATGCGCTGGAACTCGCCGGCATCAAGGTGATGGAAACCGATCTCGGCGAATATATCCTGCAGCTCGCCCACGAAGCTCCTTCGCATATCGTTGCGCCGGTGGTGCACAAAAACAAGGAAGATATTTCGGAACTGTTTGCGGAGAAACACCAGCTGCCGCGCAAGACCGGCATCGCCGAGCTGTGCCGCGAGGCGCGCGAAGTGCTGCGACCGGCCTTCCTGAATGCGGACATGGGCATCTCGGGCGGCAATTTCCTGGTCGCCGAAACCGGTTCGGTGCTGATCGTGACGAACGAAGGCAACGGTAGGCTGGTCACCACGCTGCCGCGCGTGCATGTCGCGATCACCGGAATCGAAAAGGTGGTGCCGACGCTGGAGGACGTGACGACGCTGCTGCGCCTGCTGCCCCGTTCCGCGACCGGGCAGTCGATCACCAACTACGTGTCGGTGCTGACCGGCAACAAGGGCAACGTAGATCAAGACGGCCCGGAACACTTCCACATTATCCTGCTCGACAACGGCCGCAGCAAGCTCATCGGCGGAGAAATGCAGGAAATGCTGCGCTGCATCCGCTGCGGCGCGTGCATGAACCATTGCCCGGTGTACCAGAATATCGGCGGTCATGCGTATGGCTGGGTCTATCCCGGCCCGATGGGTTCGATACTCACGCCATTGTTGGGCGGCATCGAAAAATCTCCGGACCTGCCCAACGCGTCGACCTTCTGCGGCGCCTGCGCGGCGGTCTGCCCGGTCAAGATTCCGTTGCCCGATCTGCTGCGTAAATTGCGCGAAATACAGATGGGTTGTGGCATGAAGTCGCGCCGCGAAACCTTTTCGCTCAAGTTATGGGCCTGGCTGGTGCTGCACCCGGCGGTATATGCACTGGCGACCCGGGCAGCGGCGCGCTTGCTGAGCGTGCTCGGCGGCAAGAACAAGCTGCTGCACACGCTCCCCGGCGCATCGGGCTGGACCGATGGCCGTGATTTCCCGGCGCCGGCCGGAAAAACGTTCCGCGAACTGTACGGGAAGGAACAATCATGATGAGCGCGCGGAACCGGATACTGGCCGGAATACGCGATGCGCAGGCCCATGCGCGGCCCGGGAACCGAACGGATGAAATCGCCCGCCACCTTGCCCGGCATCCGCGCGGACCAATGCCGCCGCCCCCGGATGATCTGGTCGCATGCTTCAGCGAGCGTGCGCTAAAGCTTTCCAGCGATGTGCTGAATTCGGGCAATCTGTCGCAAGTGCCATTGCTGCTGGCGCGCTATCTGAATGAACGCCGACTGCCGATGCGTGGCGTATGCTGGACGTCTCTTGCCGGATTGCAATGGCATGACGCCGGACTGGAAATTCAGTCGCGGCCGGCCAGGGATGGCGATCTGGTCGGCATTACCGGCACATTCTGCGCGATTGCGGAAACGGGTACGCTGATGATGCTGTCTGGAGCGGAAACGCCCGCCGCTACCAGCCTGCTGCCGGAGACCCATGTGGCCGTTGTAAACCCGCGCCGCATTGTCGCGACGATGGAAGATGCCTGGGATCTGATGCGCAAGGAATGCAAGCAACCGCCGCGCGCGGTGAATTTTATCTCGGGGCCTTCGCGCACGGCCGATATCGAGCAGACTGTCACGCTGGGCGCGCACGGTCCATATCGGGTGCTGCTGATCCTTGCACCGCTTTGAGGAACTAATTTGCCTGGTCGGGGTGAGAGGATTCGAACCTCCGACTCCTGCGTCCCGAACGCAGTACTCTACCAGGCTGAGCTACACCCCGTTTTTGATGTTGCAAAAACCTACCTACTACGCGATTCGATAGCTGCGTTGCGCGGTGCTCGCTCCTCGTCTATCAATGAGATATGCCTCGGTCGTTGCGCTCCGTGCGCCTTGCTCTCGAACCGCTCGCTACGTTTTTTGCAGCATCAAACAAACTTGAATTTTTAGAATTGCCGTGTTGCGGCAAACTCTGCCAATTCTAGCAAACATTGCCTGTATTTAGAATCCGCCAAACCGGCGATCGCGGCACAAGCCGCTTCAGCCTCGCGCATCGCCTGCTGGCGGGTGAAATCCAGCGCGCCGGTCGCACGAATGATCTGCAGCACCTCGGCGAATTTTTCCACATCTCCGTGTTCTATCGCGCTGCGCACGACGGCAGCCTGTTCAGCCGTGCCGTGCTGCATCGCATAGATCAGCGGCAGTGTCGGCTTGCCTTCGGCGAGATCGTCGCCGAGATGCTTGCCGGTCTGCTGCTCGTCGGCCGAATAATCCAGCACATCGTCCACCAGCTGGAATGCGGTGCCGAGGTGCATGCCATATTCGGCGACCGCCTGTTCTTCCTTTCCGCCGACCTTGCCCAGTATCGCGCCAAGTCGCATCGCCGCCTCGAAAAGCTTGGCAGTCTTGCAATGTATCACGCGCATGTAATTGGCAGCGTCGACACCGGCATCGTGGCAGTTGAGCAGTTGCAGCACCTCGCCCTCGGCAATCACATTGGTCGCATCCGCCAGCGTCTGCATCACGCGCATCTCGCCCACCTCGACCATCATCTGGAAGGCTCGTGAATACAGGAAATCGCCGACCAGCACGCTGGCCGCATTGCCGAACAACGCGCTGGCGGTCGCCCGGCCGCGGCGCAGTTCGGATTCGTCGACCACATCATCGTGCAGCAGTGTTGCAGTGTGGATGAATTCGACCACCGCCGCCAGATCGTGGTGATGTTTGCCCTGGTAACCGAAGGCTTCGGCAGACAGCACCACCAGTGCGGGACGCAAGCGCTTGCCGCCGCCGTTGATGATGTATTCACCCACCTGATTGACCAGCACCACTTCCGAATGCAGCCGCGCGCGTATCACCTGATCCACCGCGGCCATATCCGCCGCAAGCAATTGCTGGAGGTTTTCTAAAAATATTGGATTTTCTTTTAACACATTATTTCCTGAACATGGGGAGCATGCCGGCAAGCTGCAGATTCTTCAGGCATGCGATTTTCGCGGCGCGCATTGTCGCATAAAAGCCTTATCCGGTTCTGTCCGCTTTGTTCCCGCGCCACAAATACAATCCGATCAATATGCCCACCACGCTCAATATTTCCACGTAATGCGCGGGCGCCAGCCGGTCGAGCGGCATCAGCATGCTGACCGCCACCGGAGTCAGTCCGCCGAAGACCGCATAGGCGACATTATAGGAAAACGACAATCCGGAAAACCGCACAGCCGGCGGGAATGCCTTGACCGCGACACTCGGCACCACGCCGATCACGCCGACAAAGAACCCGCACAAGGCATACAGGCCATCGATGTTCTTGGGTGCAACCGACATCTGCTGGTAGAACAGCCCCGAAGTGATGCCCAGCATCGCGCAGCCGATCATCAGCACCCGTCCCGCTCCATAGCGATCGGCCAACAACCCGAAAACCACGCAACCGAGACTCAGGAACAGCGTCGCAATACTGTTCGCCTGCAAAGCGTCAGCGGCAGGAATGCCATAGAGTTTTTGCACCAGCGGCGGAGTCATCAGGATCATCACCACGATCGCGGCGGACAACAGCCAGGTCATCAGCATGGTCAGGATCACGGCTGGTCGATGATCGCGCACCACCTTCCTCAGCGGCAACTCGTCCGCCAATGCCTGTCGCGCCTGCATCTCCCTGAACACGGGCGTTTCCTGCAGCCATTGGCGCAACCATGCCGCCATCAGGCCGAACAGACCGCCGATGATGAACGGCACGCGCCAACCCTGGCTGAGCAGTTCGGCAGGAGAGTAAATCTTGTGGATCGCGGTCGCCACCAGTGAACCGAGCAGGATTCCGCCGGTCAGTCCGGCCGTCAGCGTTCCGCAGGCAAAGCCGACACGGTGTTCAGGCACATGCTCTGAGACAAACACCCACGCGCCCGGCACCTCCCCGCCGACCGCCGCGCCCTGCAGCACGCGCATCGCAAGCAGCAACAGCGGCGCCCAGATGCCGATCGCCGTATAGGTCGGCAGCAAACCGATCGCCATTGTCGGTATCGCCATCAGGAATATGCTCAGCATGAACATCCGCTTGCGGCCGAGCAGGTCGCCGAAATGCGCCATCACGATACCGCCGAGCGGGCGGGCCAGGTAGCCGGCCGCGAAGATGCCAAAGGTCTGCAACTGGCGCAGCCAGTCCGGCATGTCGTGCGGGAAGAACAACTGCCCGATCACAACAGCGAAAAACACGAAGATCACGAAATCGTAGAACTCGAGCGCCCCGCCCAGCGCGGCAAGCACCAGTGTCCTGTATTCATTCCGGCTCAGTGCAGGCATATTTTTTCATTCCCCGATCGATTCAAGCACAAGGATCGGAGTTTATTTGATTCGAGCCGCCAGGACCAGAGCGTGCTGAAGGGACACCTTCAGGCCCAGCGCTTTGCAGGATTTCGAGCCGCAATCAGGCTATAGCTGATCCGGATCTCGGCAGCGGATAACAATTTGCGCAAGCCCCTATTTTCATGGATAATGCGCGCCCTTATGCAAGACCCGAGTGCGTACACCCGCCGCACTAAACCATACGCAAGGAAAGATCATGAAAGCAGACATTCACCCAGATTACAAAGAAATCACCGTGACATGCAGTTGCGGCAACAGCTTCAAGACCAAATCCGTGATGGGCAAGCCTGCCTTGCACGTTGAAGTCTGTTCCGAATGCCACCCCTTCTACACCGGCACGCAGAAAATAGTCGATACCGCAGGCCGCATCGACAAGTTCCGCCAGAAATACGGCAGCAAGGCTTCGGCCTAGTCGCCATGCCCGGGCAATCGTTTGCCGCTTGCCCGGGGGGATGACGTTCGTACCAGACGGAACTTTGCGCGGCGGTTCCATCAAAAGGCAGCGTCAGCTGCCTTTTTCATTTGCAGCATTTTCACTCCGGCCATCACGCATCGGATTTTAAGGAATCTGACGTATGTATTTCATCAAACCCACCGACCCCAATCCGATCACTCCCGCCAAAGCGGTGCTGCTCGGGTTGCTGTGCCTGATCTGGCTGGGTACCGGACTGGTCGGGCACGATCCGTGGAAGCCGGATGATGCATTCAGCTTCGGCGTTATCTATTCGATGCTGCATAACGGCGATTGGCTGGTACCCACGCTGGCGGGCGAGCCTTTCATGGACAAACCTCCGCTGTACTACTGGACTGCCGCGCTGTTTGCCAAACTTTTTTCACCGCTGCTGCCGCTGCACGACGGCGCGCGTATTGCCAGCGGATTCTATACCGCGCTGACCCTGCTGTTCATCGGCCTCGCCGGGCGCAGGCTGTACGGAGAAAATCGCGGCTGGGCTGCGACGATCATCCTGATCGGCTGCCTGGGCATGCTGGTACGCGCGCACCAGATGGTCACCGATCTCGTGCTGCTGACCGGTTGCGCAATGATGCTGTTCGGTTTTTCGCTGAGCAGGGAGCAATACTGGCAGGCAGGCATATTGACCGGCACCGGCATGGGCATTGGTTTCATGTCCAAGGGCTTTATCTCCCCGATCGTGTTCGCGCTGACTGCGGCCTGCCTGCCGCTGTTATTCCGGAACTGGCGCAAGCGGCAATATTATCTCAGCATCGGCATTGCCCTGCTGTTCGCATTGCCGTGGCTGACCGTCTGGCCGCTGCTGCTGTACCGACATTCGCCGCAATTGTTCTCCGACTGGGCATGGACGCACAATATCGGCAACTGGATCAAACACGCGAAATCCGGCCCCGGCAAGGATTCCCTCTACTATTTGGAAAACCTGCCATGGCTGGCATGGCCTGCCCTGCCACTCGCTGGCTGGATGGTATGGAAGTCCCGCAAGAAACTGGCGCAACGCGACGATTTGCAGCTGCCGCTGGTCAATTTCGTGGTGATGTTCATCGCCCTCAGCCTTGCCGCCAGCACAGCCGAGCTGTTCGCGTTGCCGATGCTGTTGCCGCTCGCGCTGCTGGCTTCCGCCTCGCTGTCGATACTAAAGCGCGGCGCGGCCAACGCGCTGGACTGGTTCGGGATCATGACATTCGCACTCATTGCGATCCTGATGTGGTGGGGCTGGGCCGGCTTGCTGCTGGATAACCAGGCCAAAATCACCCATTGGCTGAAAGACTTTCAGCCCGGGTTCGAACCGGAGCTGCACACCGCCCAGTTCGTGATCGCGATCATCGCCACCGTACTGTGGATCGTGATCGTGTGGCGGGTCGGGCGTTCGATGCGCCGCGCGACTTTGAACTGGGCGTCGGGCGTCACCCTGATCTGGATACTTGCGATGACACTGTGGCTGCCCTGGCTGGACAGCGGGAAGAGCTATCGCGGCATGGTCGCCTCGCTGAAACAATCCCTGCCCGAACACTACCGATGTATTGCCGGGGAACGCCTCGGCGAGGGACAGCGCGCGATGCTGTATTATTTCGGCAATATTCTCACCGAGCACGACTACAGGCACCGTTGCGATTTGCGCCTGATCCAGGGCAACAAGCTGTCCAGGCCGCTGCTCGACGAAAGCCGCTGGGCGAAAATCTGGGAGGGCAACCGCAAGGGCGACAAGGACGAACGCTATCGGCTGTATCGCCGCGTCGAAGGATCTTGAAGCACGGGGCCGGAATTCGACCGGGGCTCAACCGGAGCTAGGTTCGGCTCTTCCTGAACAGCGCCGATTGCGCGTGTGCCTGCAGCCCTTCGCCGAATGCCAGCACGGATGCGATGTCGCCCAGTTTGTGCGCACCCGCAGCAGAGACCTGGATCAGGCTGCTGCGTTTCTGGAAGTCGTAAACGCCCAGCGGTGAAGAGAATCGCGCCGTGCCCGAGGTGGGCAGAACGTGGTTGGGACCCGCGCAGTAATCGCCCAGCGCTTCCGATGTGTAGCGGCCCATGAAGATCGCGCCGGCATGTTTCAGCTTCGGCAACCAGGCCTCCGGGTTGGCAATCGACAACTCGAGGTGTTCGGGTGCAATGCGGTTGCTGATGGTGCAGGCGTCTTCCAGGTCGGCAACATGGATCAATGCGCCGCGGTTCTCCAGCGCGGTCCGGATGATGTCGCGGCGCGGCATTTGTTCAAGCAACTTTTCCGCGCTGGCGGCAACAGCACCGATGAATTTTTCATCCGGCGACAGCAGGATCGCCTGCGCGAGTTCGTCGTGCTCGGCCTGCGAGAACAGGTCCATCGCAATCCAGTCCGGGCTGGTCTGCCCGTCGCAGATCACCAGGATTTCCGACGGCCCCGCGATCATGTCGATGCCGCACACGCCGAACACGCGCCGTTTCGCGGCAGCAACGTAGGCATTGCCGGGGCCGACGATCTTGTCCACTTTCGGTATGGTTGCGGTGCCGTACGCCAATGCCGCAACCGCTTGTGCGCCGCCGATCGTGAACACGCGATCCACGCCGGCAAGACATGCCGCCGCCAGCACCAGTTGGTTCTTCACCCCGTCCGGGGTCGGCACCACCATAACCAGTTCGGCTACGCCGGCGACTTTGGCCGGCAGCGCATTCATTAATACCGAGGATGGATAGGCCGCCTTGCCGCCCGGCACGTACAGGCCGACCCGGTCCAGCGGGGTCACCTGCTGGCCAAGCAGCGTCCCGTCCGCATCGGTGTAGCTCCACGATGCCTGCACCTGTTTGAGATGATAATCGGTGACACGCTTTGCAGCCTGTTCCAGCGCGCTGCGCTGTTCCGCCGGCAGTCCGTCAAGCGCCGCGTGCAATTCATCGCGCGGCAGCGCCATCCCTGCTGCCGTATCCAGCGACAGGCGATCGAATTTTCGGGTGTATTCCAGCACCGCCTCATCGCCGCGCCTGCGCACATCGGCAAGTATGCCGGCAACGGTCGCCTCGAGTTTTTCGTCCGAAGTTTCCTCGAACGCCAGCAATCCGGACAATTCGGCATCGAAGCCGGCCGCGCGGCTGGATAGTTTTCTGATGTTCATGTTAATCCGCCTTGCATATTCTGGTTGCGCTATGCCTTGATCGAACTCGCGAACGCCTCCAGCATCGGCTGGATCACGTCATATTTCAATTTGAGCGCGGCCTGATTCACCACCAGTCGGGATGAAATATCCGCAATGTGCTCGACTGGCTTGAGGTGATTCGCCTTGAGCGTGTTGCCGCTGCTGACCAGGTCGACGATCGCGTCCGACAGGCCGACCAGCGGTGCCAGTTCCATGGATCCGTACAGCTTGATCAGGTCCACATGCACGCCTTTTGCGGCGAAGTGTGCCCTGGCGGTCTGCACATACTTGGTCGCCACGCGCAGCCGGGCACCTTGGCGCACGGCAGATTCGTAATCAAAATCGTCGCGCACCGCGACCATCATCCGGCAACGCGCGATGTTCAGGTCCAGCGGCTGGTACAGGCCGGTGCCGCCGTGCTCTTCCAGCACATCCTTGCCCGCCACACCGATATCCGCCGCACCGTATTGCACATAGGTCGGCACATCGCTGGCACGCACGATGATCAGGCGCACATCGGCGCGATTGGTCGGCAAGATCAGCTTGCGCGAAGATTCCGGATCTTCGAGCGCATCGATGCCGGCTGCATTCAGCAACGGCATGGTCTCTTCGAAGATGCGTCCCTTGGACAGCGCGATGGTGATGGTCATCGGATTCAGACACTTATGAAAGATGCGCATTCTACCGCAAATGCAGGCTCGATGAGCCTGCTGGCGTGCATCCGCAGCAAACCATCATCATGACGGAGGCAGTCATCCGGCGCCCGGATCAGCGACTGCGCGGCTCCTGTCAGTTATGGACAAACAGGACGTGATCGATTTTGAATATCCTGGGGGTGACGGCAGCCCGGACCAGATCCTCGAAGTAAGTCGCATCGCCATCGTGCGTCTTGTCCCTGAACCCGGCCTTTTTTGCCAATTCGCTTCTGGCAATGAAACATCCGATATCGATGGAAAGTCTGCCCGGCGATGTCTTGAACAGATTATAGGGCCCTTGCGGCCGCCCGCCCGGATTGTTATGCGAGTGAATCATGTCGCAAAGCACGATGTCGGGCGGAGAGGATTCAGCATGAATCGGCATGAACATGTATTCGAGAAACCTGGGACAGTAATAATTGTCGTCATTGGTGATCAGCACGTATTCCGTATCCAGCGTCCTGATCCCGATGTCTCTCAATGAGTGTCCATAATCGTTATAGCGGACATCGGAAAACCGGTAATCGAATATATCGGGGTACTTCTTCCTGAAATCCCGAAGGATAGCTTCCATTTCGGCATCATAGCCGTCGTGCAATACCAGCAGCTTGAAGTTCTGCAACGTTTGCGCAAGAAAGGAATGGATCAGTACAGGTATGTTTTTATACCTTTTATATGAAACGCAGATTACCGTAATTTCCTTCATGTCTCACTCGCTGTTTCACACCTGACCACTGGCAGATATTTTCACTCGTGATGCTGGAGCAGGTTATAGCCCGGCGTGCTCCGGGACGGCCTGGCTATTTTATCCTCCTGATATTCGCCCCGAGCGCCGACAGCTTTGACTCGATGTGTTCGTAGCCGCGATCGAGATGGTAGATTCGATCCACGATGGTTTCTCCCTGGGCGGCCAGACCGGCGATGACCAGGCACGCCGAGGCGCGCAAATCGGTCGCCATGATCGTTGCGCCCTGCAGCTCGGCGCAACCCCTGATCACCGCGGTGTTGCCCTCGACATCGATCTGTGCACCGAGGCGACGCAGCTCCTGAACATGCATGAAGCGGTTTTCAAATATCGTTTCAACCACCATCGCATTGCCTACTGCCAGGCAATTCATCGCCATGAATTGCGCCTGCATGTCGGTCGGAAAGGCCGGGTAGGGCGCGGTGCGCACATTGACGGCCGTCGGACGCCTGTCCATTCTGAGATTGATCGTATTACCCGCCACCTGTATGGCGGCACCGGCTTCGTGCAATTTCTCCAGCACGTTTTCGAGAATATCGGCGCGTGCGCCGGTCAGCGTGATATCGCCTCCCGCTGCCGCTGCCGCGACCAGGAAAGTGCCGCTCTCGATGCGGTCCGGCATCACGCGATGGCTGGCTCCGTGCAATTTTTCCACGCCGATGATGCTGATGGTATCGCTGCCCGCCCCTTCAATCTTTGCGCCCATCGCAATCAGGCAATTTGCCAGGTCCACCACTTCCGGTTCGCGCGCCGCGTTTTCCAGCACCGTTACACCGTCGGCCAGCGCAGCCGCCATCATCAGGTTTTCCGTGCCGGTAACGCTGACCAGATCGAAAAATATCCGCGCACCCTTCAGTCGCTTTGCCCCCCTACCATGCGATACCCGGGCGTGGATATATCCGTGCTCGATATTGATCTCGGCGCCCATTGCCTGCAAGCCCTTGATGTGCAGATCAACCGGGCGGGAACCGATTGCGCATCCGCCCGGAAGCGAAACCCGCGCTTCCCCGAAACGTGCCGCCAGCGGCCCCAGCACCAGTATCGCGGCACGCATGGTTTTGACCATTTCATAGGGGGCTTCGAGTTTGTCGATAGCTGCCGCGCACAATTCGATCTGGCCGTTGCTGATTGCTATCGATACGCCCATTTGCTGCAGCAGTCTGCGCATCGTGGCAACGTCGTTCAGGTCCGGGACATTGTCGAGCCGCAGGGTGTCGCGGGTCAGTAGACTCGCGCACAGTATCGGCAGTGCCGCATTCTTGGCGCCGGAAATTCGCACCTCGCCATTGAGGTGGGTGCCGCCCTGGATTGCCAGCTTCTGCATGGATTATTGCTGGCCGCGCCACTCTTGCGGCGTCATTGTCTTCATCGAAAGCGCATGAATCTCCGCGCGCATCCGGTCGCCCAGGGTCTGGTAAACCATCTGGTGACGCTGCACCCGGCTTTTTCCGGCAAACGCCTCGCTGACCACCACGGCCTCGAAGTGCTGCCCGTCTCCGACCACGCTCAAATGTTCGGTCGCCATGCCTTGCGCGATATTCTGTTGAATGCTTTCCGGAGTTACCATAGACAATTCCACCCATTTTAAAGTCGAAATAAACCGGCCAGGGGCAGCATGCCGCCCGATGCCCGGGTTGGGCATGATACTAAAAACTGGCGTGAAATGCGCTACAGCAAAGGTGCCGCGCAAGGGATTCAATAGGAATGTTGCGGCAGGAGATCAGCAACACCGTACAGGTTTGCCAGGCTGAGCAAATCTTCCGGCAGGCCCTTCACACGCAAAGCATGCTGCATTTTCCGGGCGGCCCTGCTCCATCCGAGCAGCAAGCTGACCGCTGCGGAATCCACGGATTCGACCTGCGAAAAATCGACCTGGAAATCTTCGTTGTCCAGATGTTTCAAACCGGTTTCGAACAATGCCGGTACGGTACCGATGTTCAAATTGCCCTGAACCACCATCCACCCGTCGTCGTGACTGTTCACTGCGCCCCCGTCTTCACCACATTGACATTCGCGGCAGTGGCATTCTTGTCGGAAAGCGTCTTGATCAGGCCGTCGATACCGTCCTGCTGGATCTGCGATGCGAACGTGCCGCGATAGCTCATCACCATGCTGACGCCTTCAACGGATATGTCGAACACCTTCCATTCATCAGCGGACTTCTTCATTTCATAATCCACCGACGTCGGTTGCGAGCCCGGCTTGCTGATCACGGTGCTGACGGTCACCTCGGTATCGTCGGGCGCCATCCTGACCGGCTTCACATCGATAGTCTGGTCACGATAAACTGAAAATACCTTGGTGTAAGTGCGAACCAGCAAATCGCGGAATTCGGCGACCAGTGCCTGTTGCTGCTCGGGAGTGGCAGTACGCCAGTATCTTCCGACCGCCAGCTGTGTCATGCGCTGGAAATCGAAATGCGGCAACACTTTCGCGTCCACCAGCGCGATGGTCTTCTTCTGGTCGCCTGCCTGAATGTCCTTGTCCTGCTTGATGATCGCAGTGACTTCCCGCACGGTATTCTTGATCAGCACATCGGGCGCAATCACTTCGGCATGTGCCGCACCCAGCGTGCAGCACATCAACATACCCGGAATAATCCTATGTAACGCAGTCATTTTCTTTCTCTTTTTGTATGGTTATTACTATTTCTTGCCGGCGGGTTCCGTCGCCTTGTTATAGATGAATTTGCCGATCAGGTCTTCCAGCACCACCGCGGACTGGGTCATCTTGATCTGGTCTCCGTTTTTCAGCATCTCGCTGTCTCCGCCCGGAACCAGTCCGATGTACTGCTCGCCAAGCAGGCCGGCAGTCAGGATGTTTGCAAACGTGTCCTTCGGAAACCGGTAGCGTTTGTCCAGGCTCATTTCCACATCGGCTTCGTAGCGTTGCGTATCCAGCGTAATGCCCGTCACGCGGCCAACCAGCACGCCCGCGCTCTTGATCGAAGCCTTCGGCTTCAAGCCGCCAACATTGTTGAAATATGCATGAACTTGATAAGTATCGGACATGTTGTAAGTACCCAGGTTCCCGACCTTCATCGCCAGCATTGCCAATGCGGCGACACCTGCCACCACAAATATACCCACCCAGAGATCCAGCGTCGTCCGTTCCATTTCCTAAGTCCCTCTAAACATGATTGCAGTCAAAACAAAATCCAGCATCAATATGGCCAGCGAAGAAGTCACCACCGTGCGCGTGGTCGCACCGGACACGCCTTCCGCGGTCGGCGGAGCATCATAACCCTCGAACAGCGCGATGATCGTCACCACGGTACCGAACACCAGGCTCTTGATCACACCGTTCATGATGTCGTCGCGAAAGTCCACTGCCGCCTGCATCTGCGACCAGAATGAGCCTTCATCGACGCCAATTTGTATCACACCAACGAAATAGCCTCCGAATACGCCCACTGCACTGAACAGGGCGGCCAGCAAAGGCATGGAGATCACCCCGGCCCAGAAGCGCGGCGCGACGATGCGGGCGATCGGGTTGACCGCCATCATTTCCATTGCGGAGATCTGTTCGGTTGCCTTCATCAACCCGATCTCCGCCGTCATCGCCGAACCGGCGCGGCTGGCAAACAGCAATGCCGCGACCACCGGCCCCAGTTCGCGCACCAGGCTCAATGCGACCATGCTTCCCAGCGCCGATTCCGATCCGTAGCGCCTGAGCGTTTCATAGCCCTGCAGCCCCAGCACCATGCCGACGAACAAACCCGCCACCACGATGATGATCAGCGAAAGCACCCCGGTTGAAAACAATTCCTTGACGATCAGGTGAAAACGCCGAAAGCTGGTACCCGAATACACCAGCGTGAGGAAAAAGAAGCGTGCTGCCATGCCGATGCGCCAAACCGCGTTGATCGAGCGGTGTCCGGTCAACCTGACCGCTTCCAAAAATGCCGGCCTCATGTTGTCAGGCTCCCAAGTTCAAATCGTGGCGATAATCACCGCCAGGGTAGTGAAACGGCAACGGACCGTCCATCTCGCCGTGCACAAACTGGTGGACGAATGCCTTTCCCGAAGCGCGGATTTCATCCGCCGTGCCTTCCGCCACAATCACCCCATTCTCCATAAAATACACATAGTCGACAATCTTCAAAGACTCCTGCACATCGTGTGTCACCACCACCGAAGTCGCCCCCAGTGCATCGTTCAGGCTGCGAACCAGGTCGCCAACGACCGTCATGGAAATCGGATCCAATCCGGCAAACGGTTCATCGTACATGATCAGCATCGGGTCGAGTGCCACCGCACGCGCCAGCGCAACACGCCGCGCCATCCCCCCGGACAACTCGGACGGCATCAGGTCCTGTGTGCCGCGCAATCCGACCGCATGAAGCTTCATCAGCACCAGATCGCGTATCAGCTCTTCGGAAAGACTGGTGTGTTCACGCATCTGGAACGCGACATTGTCGTATACCGTCATGTCGGTGAACAACGCGCCAAACTGAAACAGCATGCCCATCTTGCGGCGCATCGCATACAGCGCATCCTGGTCCAGATCGTGAATGATCTGGCCATCCACCTTGACATGACCCCGGGTCGGCTTGAGTACTCCGCCGATATGGCGCAGCAGCGTGGTCTTGCCGCAACCGCTCAAGCCCATGATGGCAATCAGCTTTCCCTTCGGAAAGGTCATGTTGATCCCTTTCAGAACGGCACGCTTATCATAGGCAAAATGCAGATCGCGAATTTCGACCAAGGCGGAAGAAGGAGACAATATTCAAACCCGGAATTCCAATGTGCGCATTTTAAACCACTCGGTCGATATTCCCCAACTTATTGACCAAGATGTGAATATTCTTGCTTTCCCCTATTGAGATTGCGAGCACTTGCCGTTATGCTCCATACACGGCAAGTATCTCTATAGAAAGATAAATGAACAAGTTATCTGCACTTCCAAGCTTAATAATCGTTGATGATGACCCGCTGATTCGGGAAGGATTGGCGGTATCGTTCAGCGACGATTTTGAGGTTCATCAGGCCGAATCACGCGGCGCGGCGATCGACTTGCTGCGCAAATTGTCTTGCGCGCCGCAACTGGCTTTGATTGATCTGGGTTTGCCGCCTGTCCCGCACCGCCCCGACGAAGGTTTCCACCTGATCGCGGAATTGCTGGCGCACTCGCCGGCGATCAGAATATTCGTGCTGTCCGGGCAGGACGGGCAAAGCAACGCGCGGCATGCGCGCGCGCTGGGAGCGGTCGATTTCATTGCCAAACCCTGCTCGCCGGAAAATATCAGGAAATACCTCCAGGATGCGCTGAAGGTCCAGGACAAGACGCCCGGCGACAGCGATCAGGATGATCATCTGCTCGGCCTCATCGGACAGACCCCCGAGATGCAGGCACTGCGCAGCCAGATCGTGATGTACGCAGCGATCCCGTTTCCCGTTTTGATTGAAGGCGAGTCGGGCAGCGGCAAGGAACTGGTTGCCTCGGCAATCCAGAAACTGTCGGGAAAACCCCACTCAACTTTCAAGATACTCAACTGTGCCGCTATTCCGCCCACCCTGATTGAACCCACCTTGTTCGGCTATTGCAAGGGTGCATTCACCGGCGCGAGCAACGCACAATCGGGATTCTTTGAAGATGCTTCATCCGGGACGCTGTTCCTTGACGAGATCGGTGAACTGCCGCTGGAACTCCAGACCAAGCTGTTGCGTGTGCTGGAAAACGGCGAGTACCAGCGCGTCGGGGAGACCACAACGCGCAAGAGCAGCGCACGCATCATCGCTGCAACGAACCGCAACCTGCGCGAGGCAGTCAGGGCAGGCACCTTTCGCGGCGACCTTTACCACCGCCTGAACGTGTTCTCGATCAATGTTCCGCCATTGCGTGAACTGGGCACGGACAAACTGGCCTTGCTGAACCATTTCCGCGCCTACTATTCGCGCCAGATCGGGCAGCAGCCCTTCGAACTGCTGCCGGATGCACTGCAATGCTGGGAACAATACAGTTTCCCCGGGAATACCCGGGAGTTGCGCAACATCATAATCCGGCTGACGACAAAATTTCCGGGTATGACGATCAACAAGATACAATTGCAGGAGGAGTTCGACCCGCTGGCAAGCAACGTACAGGGCCAGGCAAGCGGAGCTTCCGCATCAATTATCCAGCAACTTCGGCAAGGCGATTTCAACCTGGATCGACAGCTGCGCGAACAGGAAGGCGAGTATATTGCCGCCGCGCTGGAACTGGCTGCTGGCAATATCAGCGAAGCGGCCAAACTGCTCGGCATCAATCGCACAACATTGCACAGCCGCATCGGCACGCATGAAAAACTCAACACACAGGACACTAAGACATGTATTTAGAACACTTCGGACTGTCCGAGCCACCGTTCAGAATCACACCTGTCACGGTGTTCTTTTTTTCCGGAGCAAACCGCGGCGAAATTCTTGACGCGCTGATTTATTCCATTTCCGAAGTCGAAGGGATCATCAAGGTCAGCGGCGAGGTCGGCAGTGGAAAAACCATGCTATGCCGGATGCTGCTGGAAAAACTACCGGAGCACGTCGAGGCGATCTATCTGGCCAACCCCAGCCTGTCGCGCGAGGAAATGCTGTATGCGATTGCGGACGGGCTCGGCTTGAACATCAACGGCGAACGGGTCGGCATCATCATGCAGACCATCCAGAACAAGCTCGAGGAAAAAGCGCGCGAAGGGAAGCGCGTCGTCGTGCTGGTGGACGAGGCACACGCGATGCCGCCGGACACACTGGAAGAATTGCGCCTGCTGTACAACCTGCAGGTGGGCGATGCCAAGCTGATACAGATTGTGCTGTTCGGACAACCCGAACTGAACGCCAAGCTCGATCAACCCAACATGCGCCAGCTCAAGGACCGAATCGCGCACCACTTCCACATGCAGCCGTTGTCGCGCAACATCCTGGAAAACTACCTGATGTTCAGGATGCGCGCGGCAGGTTACCACGGCCCGAATATATTCTCTCAGGGCGCGCTCAAACTGATCGCCTCTGCGTCCGAGGGTCTGATGCGCCGGGTGAACATCCTTGCCGACAAATCGCTGCTGGCCGCATTCGTCGACGACACCTATTACATCAAACCGGAACATGTTCAGGCGGCATTGCGCGACAGCGAACTCAATCCTTCCGCGTCGCGGTTCGGCAGCAAGAAGCTGCTGTTGGGAAGCGCGGCTGCCGCGGTTCTGCTGCTGGGACTGGCTGCATGGTGGCTGTTCGCAAAACCACCGGCGCCTCCGGCCGCGCCAGTGCCTCCGCCGGCGGTGATCGCAACACCTCCGAATCAAGCGCCTGCTGCGAATTCTGAATCGGCGAAAATTCAAACGGCAACGGCTCCCGGAGTCGCCCCCAAGCCACCAGCGGGACCGGTAGCGGGCCCCGCCCAGAACCAGAAACCTAAGATTGCAAATACCGTCGCGGTCACCGAACGTGCCCCTGCCCCCCCCAGCAGCCCGGCGGTGATCAAGACTATCCTTTTTGATCAGCGACTTGAAGCGGGAAAGCAACTGCTCGAACAGAAACATACGGTCGCCAGTATCCAGCTGTATTACAACGAGGTCGTCAATCCGGAGCGGATAGAAGGATTCCTGCAGCGCGCGGACAAACTCGGCGTACTCCCGGAAATTTACCTCCTTCCCGCCAGGCTTGGCGGGAAGGACGGGATACGCGTTCTCTATGGTGCATACCCATCGGTTGAAAAAGCGCATGAGGCGATCAAGGATCTGCCCCCACGTTACAAGAAAGCCTTTGCCGCCTCAACTTATATCTTTTGAAAAGAATTGGCTGTAGCATATTGAGCAATAAGCACAAAGCTGTTAGGCTACAGCGCATACAAGAGGGGGAAAAGCATGCGTGCACGCAACATCGTTTATCTCTGTGCTATCGGAGTGATGCTGTCCGGCTGCGGGACCAAGCTGATAAAGCCCGCCGAACAGCACATGCAGCGGCCTGTTGCCAAGACAGAGAACATCATTCCGCAACCCATCAAAGACAGCGTCGTGCTGCCCCCGCCCAAACCAGCCGATAAAATAGCCACCTACAGCGTGGTCGTGACCGACGTGCCCGCTCAGCAGATATTATTCGCGCTGGCACGCGACGCAAAAGTCAACCTCGACATCCAATCCGGCATCGGTGGAACCGTGACGATCAACGCGATCAACCAGACGCTGCCGGAAATCCTCACGCGCATTGCCCGGCAGGTGGATATGCGCTACGAACTGGACAACGGCACGCTGACCGTAATGCCGGATACGCCTTACCTGCACAGCTACAAAATCGATTATCTGAACATGACGCGCGATACGGACAGTTCGATTTCGAATACTTCGCAAATCGGCTCCGGATCTACCGGAACAACGGGCGGTTCAACCAGCTCCGGCGGCAACAATTCTTCGCTCACCATCAAGGATGTATCCAAGAATCGATTCTGGGAAACCTTGACGCAGAACATCAAGGACATCCTGCACGAGACCGACAAGATACTGCCCGCCGGTTCCAGCGAAACATCCGTGCAGCAGATAAGCAATGCCAGCAGCACCGGCACCGGAGTCCAGCCCGCCGCCGGCAACAGGAAATCTGCCCCCAAGGGGGGTATCGAGAACAGCCCCAACCCGGTCAATGTCGAAGAGGGCGGCATGACGGTTACCCGGCGCAGCACTTTCCGCGAGGCGGCCTCGGTTATCGCGAATCCTGAAAATGGCATCATCACAGTGCGCGCCACCGGAAAACAGCATGAAAAAATCCAGCAGTTCATCGACCAGGTCATGGCCAGCGCACAGCGTCAGGTCATGATCGAGGCGACTGTGGTGGAGGTAAAATTGAGCGACCAGTACCAGCAGGGAATCAACTGGTCGCGGCTGCTCAGCGGCAAGGTTGGCTTAAGCCAGGCTGGCACACCTAATTTTCAGCCGAGTACGAATAGTTTTGCTTCGACGGTCGGCGGGCTGACGGTCAGCTACATCAATCCGACCTCCAAATTCGGCAGCCTCTCCGCATCGGTGCAACTGCTGGAACAGTTCGGCAATGTCAAGGTGCTGTCCAGCCCCACTTTGAGCGTGATGAACAACCAGACCGCGATGCTGCGCGTGGTGGATAACGATGTGTATTTCATCGTCAATTCAACCGTTACACCGAACACAGTTTCAGGTGGCGCACCGATCGTTGCGTACACCACCACCGTCAACACGGTGCCGATCGGTTTCACCATGAGCGTGACGCCACAGATCAATGATAACGACACCGTGTTGATCAACGTTCGCCCGTCGATTACACGCCTGCTCACGCCGGCAAGTGACCCCACGCCAAACTTGGCGTTCCAAAACTCCATTCCACAAACTTCAACCCGCGAGATGGAGTCCATACTGAAAATACAGAACAACCAGATTGCCGTTCTGGGCGGACTGATGGAAGACAGCATAAACAAGAACACCAGCGAGGTTCCCTTGCTGGCACACATTCCATTGCTAGGTAACCTGTTCCAGAACCGTGATGACGTAACATCCAAGACGGAACTGGTGATCTTCATTCGGCCGGTCGTCATCAAAACTGCCAGTGTCAACGGCGATTTCGACGCGTTCCGCAAAAACCTGCCGGACGACAACTTCTTCAATGAATCTGCCTACGGGAAACCCTGAACATGAGCCTGCTACTGGATGCCCGCAAAAAATCCCAGCAAGCGCAGGCCGGCAAAGGCGACCCTTCCGGATTTGAGCTCAGCCTGGAGCCGAATCCCAACACGACCACCACACACGAAACCCCGCCGAGCGCCGCGACAGCGGCCGACGACCAGGCACGCATTGCCGGACAAAACCTGTTCAATGCCAAATCCGGTTCTGCGCTGTCCGCGCGCCCCGGTTTCAACCGCAACCTGCTGATCGCGCTGGTCGGCGCGGTTATACTGCTTGCTGCCGGCGCGGGCTACGTTTGGTACGCGATATCCCCGACCAAAGCCCTGCCGCACCGCCCGGTCAACATCGCATCCACGGCGCAGAACAAACCCGCACCGGTGCCTCTGCCGGCAAAAAGCAATCTGGTATCCGGTATCGCTGCCGCCAAATCAGTTCCGCCCAAACCGGCCAGGGCACGCAAACCGAGGCATGCCGCAGCACAACTGGCCGGTAATGCCGCGCCCGCGAACAATACCAGCCAGGTACAGATCGTGCGCAGCACGGAACAGCCGATCGACCCGTTGCTGAACAACGCCTATCTTGCCTACCGCGCCGGAAAGCTCGATCAGGCGCAGCAACTGTATCTGAAGGCGCTCAGCATGGATTCGAACAATACCGACGGTCTGCTCGGGATGGCCGCTATCGCCCAGCGGCGCGGCGAGGACAACGTCGCGGCGCACTATTACGCGCAAGTATTGACGCTAGATCCGCGCAATGCCGTGGCCAATTCGGGCATGTCCGCCCTGTCCAATGACGACAATAGCGAAAGCCGCCTGAAGATTCTGCTGAATGAGCAGCAAAACTCGTCCTCCCTGCATTTCGCGCTGGGCAATTACTATGCGGAACACGCCCGCTGGGCCGAAGCACAGCAAGCCTACTTCGACGCGTACAAATTGGCGCCAGACCGTGCGGAGCTGGCATTCAACCTGGCCGTCAGCCTCGATCGGCTTGGGCAAAACAAGGCTGCCGCTCAATATTACCGTCGTGCGCTGCAGCTTGATTCCGGACAACTGGCGGACTTTGATCACGCAAAAGTTTCACAACGTATCGAAGAGCTATCGCACTAAATGTCTAAAAACAAGAAGCAGGACAACCCGCCGCAACAGCTGGGACAGATACTGGTCGGCAAAGGCGTTATCAGCGACGACCAGTTGCGCATTGCTTTGCAGGAGCAGGGCAAGACCCACCAGCCGCTGGGCCGCCTGCTGGTTCGCCTCGGCTTTCTCTCCGAAGCCACCATCCGCGATGTGTTGTCGGAAAATCTCGGCCAGGAAAGCGTCGATCTATCCACGGTCTTGATCGATTCTGCGGCACTAAACCTGATCCCAAAAGATGTTGCGCGGCGTTATCAGCTGTTGCCCCTGTCGGTAGACAAGGCCACCCTCGTTCTTACCCTGGCGGTCGCCGACCCGGACAACATCATCGCGCTGGACCAGGTGCGCGCGCTGCTCAAGGACGAATACCGGCTGGCCACCCAGCTCGCCAGCGAATCGGACATTCTGCGCGCGATCGACCAGTACTATGGCTTCGAACTCTCGATCGACGGCATCCTGCACGAAATCGAGCCCGGCGACATGGAATACCAGACGCAGCAGTCCGGCGTCAACGAATTCAGCCAGCCGGTGGTGCGCCTGGTCGATGCGCTGCTGACCGAAGCCGTGCAGCGTGGCGCCTCGGACATCCACTTCGAGCCGGAAAACAGTTTCCTTCGCATACGCTACCGCGTTGACGGCGTGCTTCGCCAGGTACGCAGCCTGCACAAGAGTTTCTGGCCGGCCATGGTGGTGCGCCTGAAGGTGATGAGCAACATGAACATCGCCGAAACCCGCGCGCCGCAGGACGGGCGCATTTCACTGCGCCTGTCGGGCCGGCCGATCGATTTCCGGGTCGCTTCGCACCCTACCACGCACGGCGAAAACCTGGTGCTGCGCATACTGGACCGGCAAAAAGGCATCGTGCCGCTGGACCATCTGGGCCTCGATGATGCCGCACTCAACATGCTCAAGATGGTGATCGCAAAGCCCGAGGGCATCGTGCTGGTGACCGGCCCGACCGGCAGCGGCAAAACCACCACCCTTTATTCGGTGCTGAATCACATCAATACCGAATCGGTCAACATCATGACGCTGGAGGACCCGGTTGAATACCCGCTCGCGCTGATCCGCCAGACGTCGGTGAACGAATCCGCCAAGATGGATTTTGCGAACGGTATCCGCTCCATGATGCGCCAGGACCCGGATATCATTCTGGTTGGCGAAATCCGCGACCATCCCACCGCCGAAATGGCATTCCGTGCCGCGATGACCGGACACCAGGTGTATTCGACGCTGCATACCAATTCGGCGATCGGCGCGATACCCCGTCTGCTCGATATCGGCATCCTTCCCGACATCATGGCCGGCAACATTATCGGAATCGTCGCGCAACGCCTGATACGCATACTGTGCAAGGAATGCAAATATCCCTATACCCCGGACGTGTCGGAACGCAAACTGCTGGGACTCTCGGCCCAGCAGGACATCACCCTGTACCGGGCCGCCGGCTGTGAAGCATGCAACCATCAGGGCTACAAGGGGCGCATGACCATCATGGAACTGCTCAAAATGGATTACGATCTGGACGACCTGGTTTCGCATCGCGCCAGCGCGCGCCAGATCAGGGAAGCGGCTCTCGAAAAGGGGTTCCGCCCGCTGGCGATGGACGGCATCCGGCGCATCCAGCAGGGTATCACCTCGCTTGCGGAAGTAAGCCGAATCGTCGATCTGACTGACCGGCTTGGTTAAGAAGGCGGGGCCAAATGTCACTCTACTCCTACCGCGCAATCGATGAACTCGGCAAGACCCACCGGGGTTTGCAGGATGCCGCCAACCAGGTTGACCTGGAAATGCGCCTCAAGCGCAGCGGGCTCGACTTGATCGATGCCAGGGTCGACACCGGCAAGGCAATGGCACGCGGCAAAATCAAGCGCCCGGAATTGATTACCTTCTTTTTCAACCTCGAGCAATTGACCCGAGCCGGCGTGCCGTTGCTGGAGTGCCTTGCCGATTTGCGCGATACCATGAACGACCCCCGCTTCAGGGAAATCATCGCCAACCTGGTCGAGTCCATCGAAGGCGGCAAAAAACTGTCCGAGGCGATGGCGCTGCACCCGGACGCGTTCGATAAAATCTTTGTCAGCCTGACCCATGCCGGTGAAGCTAGCGGGCGACTGCAGGAAGTGTTCGAGCACATCACCGAATCGATAAAGTGGCAGGACGAGATGGCATCGAATACCAAGACCATTCTGATGTACCCGGCATTCGTCGGCACCGCAGTGGTGGCGATCACGTTTTTCCTGATGATCTACCTGGTGCCGCAACTGGTCAGCTTCATCGTCGGCATGGGGCAGCAAATTCCCCTCCAGACGCGTATCCTTATCGCCACATCGCATTTCTTCGTCAATTACTGGTATGTCCTGATTGCAGCACCGATCGTGCTGGTGATCGCCGGAAAACTGCTCGTTACCGCAAGTCCCGAGATGCGTTTGCGATTCGACGGATTCAAACTGAAAATGTGGGTGATCGGACCCATCCTGCGCAAAATCATTCTGGCGCGTTTTGCCAACACGTTCGCGATGATGTACGGCTCCGGGATCAGCATACTCGACTGCATCGCCAACTCGAGGGATGTGGTCAACAACCAGGCAGTTGCCAAGAGCCTGGACGATGTCATGCTGGAAATCGAGTCCGGCAAGAACCTGACCCAGAGCTTCCAGAATACCGGCATGTTTCCGCCGCTGGTGGTGCGCATGCTCAAGGTCGGCGAGGCCACCGGCTCGCTGGACAAGGCATTGCTGAATGTCAGCTACTTTTATGATCGCGATGTGAAGAGCTCGATCAAGAAAGTACAGGTCCTGATTGAGCCGACCATGACCATCGTGCTGGGCGCTTTGCTGGGCTGGGTCATGCTGTCGGTGCTGTCGCCGATCTATGATCTTATCGGCAAGATGAAAATTTGATACAGTCACTAAAAGCTACCTGTCCACCGGCAGGGATTGCGGTTGATCCGGATTCCTCCGGCATCTGCAAGCAGAGGGTTGCAAAGCGGGGGCGGTGTACTTCATCTGTCCTGCAAGGCCTGATTCGGGGTTAATGAGATGAAACAAGCACTATTACTATTCCTGAGTGCCGATCGCCTGCATGTGCAACACATCGCGGGCGGCGAAACCGTACTGCAGCGCGATTACTCCGACACCCCCGAAGGGCGGGATGGTTTTGCATCGGTATTGCTGACGACCAAGTGTCCAACATTCCTGCTGACCGACCTGATCGAAGAGGACTTCCGGCACGAAATCGTTCCGCACCTGATGGGCAGCAGCCGCGACGCGCTGTTCCAACGCAAGTTCGACCAGTTCTATCGCGGCACTCCGTTCCGCAAAGCCACCATGTTGCAGCGCCAGAAGACCGGGCGCCGCGACGACGACATACTCTTCTCGGCGCTGACCAACCCGGGGCTGATTCTGCCCTGGCTGGACATCATGCTGGCGCAGCAAACCCCGCTCGCGGGTATCTATTCGGTGCCGCAGATCAGCGAACCGCTGGTCAAGGACCTGGCATCGAAACATCTGCTGCTGATTTCATGGGAAAAGTTTTCCGGGTTGCGCCAGACATATTTCAGCGACCATCGGCTGCAGATTTCCAGGCTTACGCCTGTCCATGCGGATCTGACTTTCCAGGATGCGGTAGTCAACGAACTCGGCCGTACCTACCAGTATTTGAAAAGCCTGAGTCTGCTGCCTTCCGGGCAGACCCTCGATGTGCGCATCCTGTGCCATGCGAATGACCGCAGCGAACTGCAGAATAAATTGCCCAATGACGCCGATGTACGCTATGAATTCTCGGATATCGATGAAGTCGGCAAGAAGCTGAAGCTCAATCAACGCTTCACCGATTCGGACGCGAGCCAGATTTTCCTGCGACAACTGGCGACCAACCGCCCCGGTACAAACTATGCAAGCAGCGAGCACACCCGCTACTACTCGCTGTGGCAGTTGCGCCGGGCACTCTATTGGGGCAGCGTGGTATTGATGTCTGCCAGCATCGTGTGGGCGGCCACAACGATCTGGCAAAGCGGCGTGAACTCGACTGCCGCGAGTGAATTAACGGCCCAGGCGCAGCGCCTGTCGCAGGAAGCCAGGCAGATCACCCAGAGCTTCCCCGTCACCGACACGCCGGCTGCTGACATGAAATCCAGCGTGTCCGTGATGCGCAAGCTGGATCTGTACGGATCCGCCCCGCAAAACGTGCTGGAACCGATCAGCGCAGCACTTGACCATTTCCCGCAAATCGGGATTGACGAACTGAACTGGCACGAAAGCGCGACCGAACCGGTTGCGGCAAAAACCCGCGCAGACGTTCCCGCTCAGGTAATCATGCTGAAAGGGAATATGCAGGGTTTCGGCGACGACTACCGCGCCGCGCTGGCGTATCTGGACAGCTTCAAACAGGACTTGAGCCAGCGCGGTTACCAGGTCACCGTGCTGACCAAGCCGCTTGATGTCAGCCCCACCGGCAGCATTGCGAACCAGAGCGAAGCGGGCGAAAATAAACTCGCATTTTCCTTCAGGCTTGCTTGGAGACCGGCAACATGAAATTCACCAGTTCCGACTTTCATCTGATGCGCTTGAGCTTTGCAGCAATCGGCACATCCGTCCTGCTCAGCGGTGCGATACTGTATTCCAGCATCAAGTATGCAGACTACACCATGAAAAACCGCCGTATCGCCCAAAGCCAGATGAACAATGCGCGCAATCGCCTGGCAATGGCTCGCCAGGACCGGGATAACCTGTCGGATTATTCCAAGGAGTACGACAAACTTGAAGCAAACGAAATCATCGGCGACGACCATCGTCTGGACTGGATGGAAGGACTCGATAAACTGCGCAGGCAGAACCTGGTGATCGACTTCCGCTACAATATCGACCCGCAAAAAAACTACGCTCCCCAGCCGGCACTGGACAGCGGCGACTTCGTCATCCATTTCAGCGAAATGAAACTGCAGTTCGACTTGCTGCACGAAGGCCAGCTGCTGGATTTCTTCAATGAACTGAACCGCAAGATCAAGGGACACTACCAGCTTGATGGTTGCAAGCTGGAACGCGTCGCCAGCAACGGGGATACCGATTCGGGTCCGGGTACCGGGACGAACATCAAGGCGGAATGCAGCGGCGGCTGGATCACGCTGAAGAACCGGAGCGCGCGATCATGAAATCCACGCTCAAAATTTGCCTGCTCGCGATCGTATTCGCAGCGCCAACTTTTGCCGCCGCGGCCGGACTGGGGCGGCTGTTCTTCAGCCCGGAACAGCGTGCCCAGCTAGACTACAATTATGCACAGGCTGCCGGTCCGGACAACAATAGCCACATCCTGATGCTCAACGGCATCGTTCAACAGCATGGCGGAAAGCGCACCGTCTGGATCAATGGTGTGCCGCAACAGGCCGGGAGCAGCAATGACAAGACACCGGAAAGCCAGACCGTCCAGCTGCCCGGCAAGAAAAGCAGAGTCAAACTGAAGGTCGGTCAGCGCGTCCTGCTGGACACGCCAGCCAAAACGGACTTGAACGATATTCCGGACAACACCGGGCAATAAATCATGCCTGCCAAGCGCATCTACTCCCCCAGACCGGGTTGCGGCAGGCAGCACGGCGCTGCAATGATGGTGATGGTGGTTATCCTGGTCGTTGGTGCCGCGGCAATCCTGGTCGGAATACTTAGCAGTTCTTCGTTGCAGATCGAACGTGACAAGACCACGGCCGAAGCGCTGGCAAATGCCAGGAATGCATTAATTGCCTACGCGGTCAGTGACGGAAATCGCCCTGGCGAACTCCCCTGTCCCGATGTAAATGACGATGGCATGCTCACAATGAACGTCGACTACATTGGAAGCAGCTGCACCAGCACGATCGGTCGTCTGCCCTGGAAAACGCTGGGTTTGCCCGAGTTGCGCGACGGCAACGGCGAGCACCTTTGGTATGCTGTATCGCATGCCTTCTGGGCAAATGGAAGTTCCGCGATCAACAGTGACATTCAGGGCAACCTGACCGTCAGCGGCACCTCACCGGCCAGCAGTATCATCGCGATCGTGTTCGCCCCTGGCGCCGCGCTTTCCGGTCAAAGCCGTTCGGCCAGCCAGACGGCGTCGTGCACCACCACCGGAACCACCGTGGCCAATAGCCTGTGCGCGACTAATTATCTGGAGGGCAGCAATGCCCTCAGCACATCCAACACTAATTTTCAAACTGCCGTCGCCAGCAGCACCTTCAATGACCAGATGATTTACATCACCCACGACATGCTGTTCCAGCCGGTGGAAACACGTATCGCACGCGAAGCAAAAAATTGCCTGGATGCCTATGCGGCATCCTCCAACAGCAAATATCCCTGGGCAGCCGACGACAACGACACCACTTATACCGGCAACTACAACACCTTTTTCGGCAGGATATCCGCCACCCCGATCACGACGACGCAGAACATCGATTCCACCTCAACTGCATTGCTGAACGCATATTTCAATCTGCAGCCTGCGCTGTCCGCTTATGGGGCCAGCATCAATCCAACAACCACTGCCGCACTGCTGAGCGCAGCGCAGGCGCTCATTACCGCGGCGCATAACCTTACTTCTTCTTCTGATCTTTATAGTTACGCTTCCAGCGCAGACTCATTGGGCGACAATGCTCGCGACCTGGCCAATGGAGTGGGCGGAAATTCCGTATCATCCATTCAGAGCTCTATAGATTCTGACAATAATTACCTGAAAAACAGCAGTGGCTACTTTGACAGCAACATGTCGTTTACCTGGCCCTCCACCTGCGTGTTCAATTCCGGCTACTGGAACAACTGGCAGAACGAAGTGTTCTTCCAGGTTTCCAACAGCTACAGGCCCGGAACCTGCTCCTCAAACTGTCAGACCCTGACCATCAACGGTTCCGGCAACACTGCGGCAGGAAACGGCACGTATCGCGCCGCGGTGATACTGGGCAGGTCGCACAATGCTACTGGCTCGGTCACCTCCAATCCGCCGATCTATTACCTCGAAGGTAACAACCTGCATGACAGCACGAGTTCGTCATCAACGATTTCCAGGACTTTTGAAACCTATAGTCCTTCTGACGCCAACTACTCCAGCGTGAACGATCTGGTAGTATGTATGGACGGAAACAACAACTGCAAATGATGATCGCACCTGTCCCATTCCCGGAACGAATTCGCCAAACCGGCTTCACGCTGGTCGAGATGGCCATGGTGTTGATGATCGTGGCGCTGTTGCTGGGCGGCCTGTTGCCAACCATCACCAGCCAGGTCGAGCAGCGGCACGAAAATGACACGCTCAAACAGCTCGACGAAATCCAGCAGGCGCTGATCGGCTTTGCCATCATCAACGGCCGTTTGCCGTGCCCGGCCACCTCAACCAGCAACGGCGCTGAAAATTTTGCTGTTGGCCACAGCGCAGCAGATGGCATTTGTTCAAATTTCTACAATGGCTTTGTCCCCGCCGCAACTTTGGGTCTGTCTGGTGCGACCAACGCCGGACTGGTTCTCGATGCGTGGGGCAATCCGATCCGCTATGCGGTAACTTCATGGAACAGCACCAGCCCGTCCCTGAATGACGTGTTTACCACGACGAACGGGATGCATACGGTCGGGATATCCAACCTCGCGCCAACCAGTTTGCTGGTTTGTTCCACATCCACCGGTATCGCTGCATCAAGCTGCTCCTCTGGAAATGCGCTCACCACCAATGGCGTACCGGCAGTGATTTTCTCCACCGGCAAAAACGGCGCCCAAGGCAGTGCCGGTACCGATGAAGCCGTCAATCTCCACAATTCGCCGTACGCCACCTATCAAACCTACGTCAGCCATCTTCCCGCAGCCAACTTCGACGACATCGTGATCTGGCTATCGCCGAATTTCCTGGTCAACCGCATGGTGTCGGCGGGCAAACTACCCTAAACGCGCCGCCAGGTAGTGCCCGATGCGCTGTCTTCCAGCACGATCCCCGCTTCCAGCAATTCCTTGCGGATACGGTCCGCCTCGGCAAAATTTTTAGCCCGTTTGGCCGTGATGCGCGCGTGGATTTGTGCGCCGATCACAGCATCGTCCAGCCCGCCCGCGGTTGCACCTCCCTGCAGGAATTCGACCGGATCGCGCTGCAGCAGGCCCAGCACGCCGCCCAGTGCGTTGAGCTGCTCGGCAAGCTGCATTGAATTCGATTTATTCGCCTCGTTGGCAAGGTCGAACAGCACCGCGACCGCTTCCGGCGTATTGAAGTCATCGTCCATCGCCGCCTTGAAGCGCTGCGCATGGGGTTCGTTCCAGTCGACCGCGTTCTCCGCGTTCAGCGGCACATGCTTTCCCCGCAAGGGGGAGGCCGATGGACGCCCAGCGGCTTTGCCGCTGCCCATGCGCAATAGCGCGGTATACAGCCTGGTCAGCGCGCCCTTGGCATCGTCCAAGTGCGCATCGGAATAATTCAGCGGGCTGCGGTAATGTGCGCGCAGGATGAAAAAGCGCACCACTTCGGCATCGTACTTTTTCAGCACTTCGCGGATCGTGAAAAAATTGCCCAGACTCTTGGACATCTTTTCCTTGTCGACATTGACGAACCCGTTGTGCATCCAGTAATTCACGAATGTGCAGCGGTTGGCGCCCTCGCTCTGCGCGATCTCGTTCTCGTGGTGCGGGAACTGCAGGTCCGCACCGCCGCCGTGGATGTCAAAATGGCTGCCGAGCAGCCTGGCGCCCATTGCCGAACATTCGATATGCCAGCCGGGCCGGCCCTTGCCCCACGGTGAATCCCATTTCACCTCCTCGGCTTCCTGCTCCCGCGCGTGCTTCCACAGCACGAAGTCGAGCGGGTCATGCTTGCTGTCGGCCACCTCGACGCGCTCGCCGGCACGCAGGTCTTCCAAAGACTTGCCGGACAGCCTGCCGTAGCCGGGAAACTTGCGCACCGCAAAGTTCACGTCGCCATCCTCCGCCCGGTAAGCGAGTCCGTTGGATTCGAGCTTCCCGATCATGTCCAGCATCTCCGGCACATACCGGGTCGCGCGCGGTTCATGATCCGGGCGCAGCACCCCCAGCGCGTCGGCATCCTCGTGCATCGCGGCGATAAAACGCGCGGTGAGCGCATGGATGGACTCGCCGTTTTCCGCCGCGCGCTTGATGATCTTGTCGTCGATGTCGGTGATGTTGCGCACGTAATCGACCCGGTATCCGGTTGCCTTCAGCCAGCGGTACACCATGTCGAACACCACCATCACGCGCGCGTGGCCGAGATGGCAATAGTCGTACACCGTCATGCCGCACACATACATGCCGGCCCTGCCCGGCACGATCGGCACGAATTCCTGTTTGTCACGCGCCAGCGTGTTGTATATTTTTAGCATTCAGAACCCCGGTTAATTCGATTTCAGATGCGCATACCGTCATCCGAGGAATAATCCAGCGAAACATCTTACAATGCAGATGACCAGACAGCTAGGGAATCTCTGATCAAGTCCATCATGAACCGCGTTGCTGACAAAAACGGGATGATCGCAAGGCGCGCGACGCTGGTCGTAGTCATTCTACGATGCCAAGGAGCGCAACGCCACGAGCACCCGTTTTTGTCGCAACCCTCAAGGGCATTGGCTTTGCGGGCGGTCTGCTGCGTCAGGCTCCTTGCGAAGGGAATCACCATTCGCTTCGTCGCCTTTCTTGCATCCCATCCCGCAAAGCCGAATGCGCGGTCATGCGGGACTTGATCAGAGGTTCCCTAAATTTATGCACAATATTCCAGTGCCGCACTGATGAATTCCCGATCACAAGCTTTACGCCATCCGGAAAAACGCGCTTCCTCCAAATCGCCAGGTGTTTCCTGGGTATGCTACATTTTAAGCTGTGCCGACGGTACCCTCTACACCGGAATCACCAACGATCTGGGAAAACGCCTTGCCGCGCATGACGCGGGCACGGCGGCACGGTACACGCGCGGGCGCGGCCCGGTCAGGCTGGCATTCGCTGAAGCCTGTGCCGACAAATCAGCCGCGCTGAAACGCGAGATGGACATCAAACGCCTGCCGCGAACGGGCAAACTCGCGTTGATTGCTTCTGCCGCGGGGCAGTCCGGTCAAATGGCGGCGTAGTCTGACGCCTGCCGCCGAAAACCGGTAAAATGCGCAGCATTGCTACCGCCCGAACCATCACATGCTCACCTTCCAGCAAATCATCCTGACCCTGCAGAACTATTGGGACAAGCAGGGTTGCGCGCTACTGCAACCCTATGACATGGAAGTTGGCGCGGGCACCTCGCATACCGCAACTTTTTTGCGCGCGCTCGGCCCGGAACCCTGGAAAGCCGCCTATGTGCAGCCTTCGCGCCGCCCCAAGGACGGCCGCTACGGCGAAAACCCGAATCGCCTGCAGCATTATTACCAGTTCCAGGTGGTGCTGAAACCGGCGCCGGCAAACATACTCGACCTGTATCTCGGCTCGCTGCAAGAGCTCGGTTTCGACCTGAAAAGGAATGACGTGCGCTTCGTCGAGGACGACTGGGAAAACCCGACGCTGGGTGCCTGGGGACTGGGCTGGGAGGTCTGGCTGAACGGCATGGAAGTCACGCAATTCACCTATTTCCAGCAGGTCGGCGGCATCGACTGCAGGCCGATCACCGGCGAAATCACCTACGGACTGGAGCGGCTAGCGATGTATCTGCAGGGCGTGGAGAACGTGTTCGACCTGACCTGGACCGAGGGGGTGACCTACCGCGACGTGTATCACCAGAACGAGGTCGAGCAATCCGCTTACAACTTCGAACACAGCGACGTGGAATTCCTGCTCGGCGCGTTCGGCAGCCATGAGAAGCAGGCCAGACAACTGATTGACCAGCAACTGGCGCTGCCCGCCTACGAGCAGGTGCTCAAGGCCGCACATACCTTCAACCTGCTGGATGCGCGCGGCGCGATCTCGGTGACCGAACGTGCGGCCTATATCGGCCGCATTCGCAACCTCGCGCGCAGTGTCGCGAGGAGCTACAAGGAAAGCCGCAGGCGGCTCGACCCGCCGTTCCCGATGGCTCCGCGCGACTGGGCCATCGATGCGATTGCGCAGATGGACGCCGAGATGCTTCTGGCCGGGCGCCCGAAGGAGACCGCGCAATGACGCTACCCAGAAACCTGCTCGTCGAATTGCTGGCCGAGGAACTGCCGCCGAAGACGCTGAAAATTCTCGGCGAGTGGTTTGCGGCGGGCCTGCACAAGGGGTTGTCGGAGCGTGGATTCGTTTCCGATTCTGCAAAACCGGCAGGGTTTGCCACGCCGCGCCGACTGGGCGTTTGGATTCCCGATGTATTGGCGACTGCTGCGGATACGAAAGTCTCCGAAGAGATCATGCCAACCGCTATCGCATTTGACGCTGCGAAAAAACCGACCCAGGCTTTAATCAAGAAGCTGAAAAAGATGCTTAACGAAGAAATCGACGTTGCGGGCATTTTGTCTTCGGGCGACTTCATCACGAAGATCAAGGGCGGCAAGGAATATCTGTACCGTGAACCGATCGTGAAAGGGGGACAGTTGTTCGTTGGTCTCGAGGGCGCGCTTAAGGACGCGCTTGCGGGATTGCCGATCGCCAGGGTGATGACCTATCCGAATCCGTCGGGAAACGGGTGGAAGACCGTCAACTTCGTGCGCCCGGTGCACGGGCTGGTCGCGCTGCACGGCAAAGACATCGTCCCGGTCAGCGCGCTTGGCCTGATTGCCGGACGCGAGACCCGTGGTCATCGCTTCGAGGCGCACAGCGCAACGATTGAAATCCGCGATGCCGACAGTTACGAAGCTCAGATGGAATTCGAGGGCGCGGTAATTCCGGACTTCGGCAAGCGCCGCAATGCGATCGCGCTTCAGCTTGCCGAAGCCGCGGCCAAGGCGGCCCTCAGGCCGATCGACGATGGTGCATTGCTGGATGAAGTGACCGCGCTGGTCGAGCGACCCAACGTGCTGGCGGGAACTTTTGAAAAGGAATTTCTGGAGGTGCCGCAGGAATGCCTGATCCTGACGATGAAGGCGAACCAGAAATATTTCCCGCTGCTGGATGCCAACGGCAGGCTCACCAACCGCTTTCTGATCGTGTCCAACATCCGCCCTGAAGATGCAAGCCTGGTGATCGGCGGCAACGAGCGCGTGGTCCGCCCGCGCCTTGCGGACGCCAAATTCTTCTACGACAAGGACCGCAAGCAGACACTCGAATCTCGCGTCGGCAAACTCGCCAGCGTGGTGTACCACAACAAGCTCGGCACGCAATTGCGTCGCGTGGAACGCATAGCGACCCTGGCCGGGACCATTGCGCGCATGCTGAACGCAGACAAGGCGGATGCCGAACTGGCGGCACGCCTGTGCAAGGCGGACTTGCTGACCGATATGGTGGGGGAATTCCCCGAACTGCAGGGCATCATGGGGCGCTATTACGCGCTGCATGACGGAGAAGACAAGGTCGTGGCGGATGCGATCGAGGCGCACTACCACCCGCGCTTCGCCGGCGACACCCTGCCGCAAGGTGCAATCGCCTGCGCCGTGGCGCTGTCCGACAAGCTGGAAACGCTGGTTGGCATCTACGGAATCGGCCAGATTCCCACCGGTGACAAGGATCCGTTCGGTTTGCGCCGCCATGCGCTGGGCATATTGCGCATTTTGATCGAGACGCCGATCGATCTGCCGCTGGACGCATTGCTCAAAACCGCGGCGGCGAATTTCCCTGCGGGCACGCTGGGTGCCACGGTCGCGAAGGATGTCGAAGCCTTCATGCTGGACCGCTTGCGCGGCTATCTGCGCGAGCGCGATTTCGAGGTGCAGCACATCGAAGCGGTGCTTTACATGCTGAACGGACACCTGCACCAGGTTCTGCCGCGGCTGGAAGGCGTGCGCGATTTTGCCGCTCTCGAGGTGGCAAAGGATCTGGCCGCGGCCAACAAGCGGGTGCAGAACATCATGCGCAAAAACCGGGAAGAGATCGGCCCCGATCTGGCAGGCGCGGCACTCAAGCCCGGGCTGCTGACCGAAGCAGCCGAACAGGACCTGTACCAGGCCATGATAGACATAACCCCTTTCGTGCAGGGCTACCTGAATCGCGGCGAATACGGAAAGAACCTGAAGGCACTGGTCACGCTCAAGCCGTTCATCGATGATTTTTTCGAGAAAGTCATGGTAATGTGCGACGACAAGCACCTGCGCCTCAACCGGGCGCTGCTGTTGCAGCAGCTTGGCAGACTGATGAACCAGGTCGCCGACATTTCCAAACTGGCAAGCTGATATGAAGTTAATCATTCTCGACCGCGACGGCGTAATCAACTTCGATTCCGACCAGTTCATCAAAAAGCCGGAGGAATGGAAACCGATCCCCGGCAGCCTGGAAGCGATTGCACGCCTGAACCAGGCCGATTACCGGGTGGTCGTCGCAACCAACCAGTCCGGTATCGGGCGCGGGCTGTTCGACATGCTCATGCTGAACGCGATCCACGACAAGATGCACAAGGCCTGCGCGCTGGCCGGTGCGCGCATCGATGCGGTGTTCTATTGCCCGCATACCGCCAAAAACCATTGCAACTGCCGCAAACCCAGGACCGGCATGCTGGAAGAGATCGCCGAGCGATATAACGTCAGCCTTGCCGGCGTTCCCGCGGTGGGGGATTCGCTGCGCGACCTGCAATCCGCCGTAACGATGGGTGCGCAGCCCTATCTGGTGCTGACCGGCAAGGGCCTGAATACCCAGGCGGCGGGCGAACTGCCGGAAGGAACCCGGGTGTTCGCGGACCTGGCTGCTGTGGCCGCCGAACTGATATAGTTCAAACATGCTGGTCATACGCTCACTGATATTCCTGTTGCTGCAAATCACCATCACCCCGGTTTTTTCGCTTGCTGCGCTGCTGACCTTCCCGTTCAAGCCGCTCACCCGCTATCGACTGATCTCGCTGTGGGCAAAGATGATGCTGCCCCTGCTGAGACTGGTGTGCGGCATACGCCATGAAGTGCGCGGCATCGAGAATCTTCCGAAACAGCCATGCATCGTGATGTGCAAGCACCAGTCCGCGTGGGAGACACTGGCGCTTCAAGTCGTCTTTCCCCCGCAGGTGTGGGTGCTGAAGCGCGAATTGCTGTGGATACCGCTGTTCGGCTGGGCGCTGGCGCTGACCAGTCCGATCGCGATCAAGCGCAGCGATGGCAAAGGCGCGATGAAACAATTGCTCAAGCAGGGCAAGGCAAGACTGGAGCACGGCTTCTGCGTGGTGGTCTTCCCCGAGGGCACGCGCGTACCCTACGGCCAGCGCGGCAAATACAAAATCGGCGGCGCGCTGCTCGCGGCAAGCACCGGCGTGCCGGTGATTCCGGTGGCGCACAACGCCGGACGCCTGTGGGGGCGCAATGCATTCAGCAAGCACCCCGGACTGATCACCATGAGTATCGGTGTCCCGATCGAAACCAGCGGGCTCAAGGCCGAGGAGATCAAGCAGCGCGTCGAGACATGGATAGAAAACGAGATTGAAAATCTGGCCCACTGATGCTGGCAACCTGCCCGGAATATGTTGCGTAAATCAACCGCCCTGCCCGCCGTAGAACAACGCGCCGCTCTCCTCGCCGGCAAGCAGATCACCTATACACTCAAACGCAGCGGAAAACGCCGCAGCATCGGTCTGCGCATCGACGACCGCGGACTGACGGTCAGCGTGCCATTGCGCGCGTCGGAAAAATGGCTGAGCAGCGTACTGCAGGAAAAAGCGCGCTGGGTGGTGGAAAAACTGGACGGATGGCAGACGTGCAATCCGCCGCCGCTCCGCTGGCAGGATGGCGAAAAGATCGACTTCCTCGGCGAACTGCTGGAGTTGCGCGTGATGGAAAGTCTGTTTGCCACGCCTGCGCAGCGTCGTGGCGATAAGTTATGGGTCTTCGTGACCGGAAACTGCGATGGCGCGCGTATCGAACAAGAAGTAGCGCTCTGGTACCGGAGCGAGGCCGAACAGCTTTTCGCGCGGCGCGTGGCATATTATGCACCAATGCTGAACGCGGTACCGCGCACCGTCCAGCTGTCGCAGGCGCGGACCCAGTGGGGCAGCTGCACCGCGCAAGGAGCGGTGCGGCTGAATGTGCAGCTGATCAAATTGCCGCCGCGCCTGATCGACTACGTGGTGGTGCACGAACTGGCACACCTGCGCGAACTGAACCATTCGCCCGCCTTCTGGCGGGTGGTGGAAGGCGCCTGTCCCGATTATGCCTGCCTGCGCAGCGAGCTCAGGGCTGTCGCGATCAGATGACTTATAATCCGGCCAGTTAAAATTCTGCAGGGACCATCATGCGTTTCAGCTTTATCCTGTTCATCATCGCGATTCCGGTCCTGCTGCTGGAAGGCTGCGGACACAAGGGTCCGCTGATGCTGCCCTCGCCTCCGCCCGGGACTGCACAGACTCAGGGGATCATCGCGCCGGCATCCGGCTTGCCCGCCTCCCAGCCAGGCAGCCAGCCATGAACGAATACTTCCGTTATCAGGACGGTGCGCTACACGCCGAACAGGTCCCGCTGGCCGATATCGCGGCGCAATTCGGTACCCCCTGCTACGTTTACTCCCGCGCGGCGCTGACGGATGGCCTGCGCCAGTTCAGCAACGCGCTGCAGGGCCGGGAACACCTGGTTTGCTATGCGGTAAAGGCCAATTCCAACCTGGCCGTGCTGAACCTGCTGGCGCGCCTCGGCGCGGGATTCGATATCGTTTCCGCCGGCGAATTGCTGCGCGTGCTGGCAGCAGGCGGCGATGCAGGTAAAGTGGTGTTCTCCGGCGTCGGGAAAACGGTTGCCGAAATGCGCATGGCGCTGGATGCCGGGATATTGTGCTTTAACGTCGAGTCCGACGCGGAACTGGATCGCCTCAACCGGGTGGCCGCCGGCATGGGCAAGATTGCGGCGATCAGCCTGCGTGTGAACCCCGATGTCGACGCGAAAACCCATCCCTATATATCCACCGGATTGAAACAAAACAAGTTCGGCGTGGCCTATGACGATGCCCTCGGGCTGTACCGCAAGGCGCGCGGCCTGCCCAACCTGCACATTACCGGAATGGACTGCCACATCGGCTCGCAACTTACCGAAACCAGCCCGTTCATCGCCGCCGCCGAAAAAATACTGTTGCTGGTGGACGAACTGGCCAAAGAGGACATCCGGCTCGAACACCTCGATCTGGGCGGCGGACTGGGGATACGCTACAAGGATGAAACACCGCCGGCGATAGGCGACTATGTGTCAGGCCTGCTGGCGGTGCTGAAAGGCCGGAGCGAAAAACTGCTGCTCGAACCGGGCCGGGTACTGGTCGGCAATGCCGGTATTCTGTTGACCCGCGTCGAGTATCTCAAGCACGGCGAAGAAAAAAATTTCGCGATCGTGGATGCCGCAATGAACGACCTGATGCGTCCATCCCTGTATGACGCCTACCATGATATATGGCCGGTGCAGCATGTGAATGCTCAAGTGCGGCGATACGAAATCGTCGGCCCGATCTGCGAAACGGGGGACTTCATCGGCCACGACAGGGATCTCGCGATAGCCCAGGACGCCTTGCTGGCCGTGCTTTCCGCGGGTGCCTACGGAATGAGCATGAGTTCAAACTACAACACCCGTCCGCGAGCCGCAGAGGTAATCGTTGACGGCACCCGCATCCACCTGGTTCGCGAACGCGAGCAGCTGCCGCAATTGTATGCAGGAGAAAATCTGATTCCGTGATGTTGCAATTTTCGCGAACGATTTTTACGAATTTTGTTGCACGATTTTTTAAACGCCGATACAGTACCGGTGCCGCAATCGTCTTTCGCTGGTGAACAGGGCGTTTGGGTGTGCAGTGAGTCGTGGAAATTATTCTAAAATCAAATGGAGAATTAAAATGGCAACATCCAAAGCTAAAAAACCCGCAGCAAAAAAAGCCACCGCAAAAAAGCCCGCAGCGAAAAAGCCCGCAGCGAAAAAACCAGTAGCAAAAAAGCCAGTCGCTAAAAAACCCGCCGCAAAAAAACCGGCCGCCAAGAAGGCAGTTGCAAAGAAACCCGCTGCCAAAAAAGTTGCCGCAAAAAAACCGGCAGCCAAAAAAGCCGCCGCGAAAAAACCGGCCGCCAAGAAGGCTGTCGCGAAGAAGCCCGCGGGCAGGGGAATTCTGGGCGCGTAGTAATTGCCTCACAGGGGGGGCGGTCGTCCGCCTCGCCCAATTCAACCTGCTGGAATCCGGCCCGAAGTTCCGCGCTTCAGTGCTGGGGTGTTTCCTGGCTGAGCGACCATTCAACAAACCTGCATTGCGGTATTCACCGCATTCGGCGGGTGACTGATCTATCCGCAGATATTACCGGCAGGGAAGCCACCGGGCCGTTGCCGCGCTGCATATCGGCCTGTGCAAGACCTAAATCAGGAAGATCGTTGCCAGTCCAAGGAAGATGAAGAATCCGCCGCTGTCGGTAATCGCGGTAATCATCACGCTTGAACCGATGGCCGGATCGCGACCGAGTTTTTGCATGACCAGCGGAATACCCAGGCCGACGGTCGCGGCAACCAGCAGGTTCAGCACCATCGCACACATCATCACGATGCCCAGCGGCAAGCTGCGATAAAGCAAATAGGCGAACAGGCCGGCAACTCCGCCCCAAACCAGACCATTCAATCCGCTGATCGCCAATTCCTTGAAAAACAACCTGCGGGCATTTTCATGCGATATCTGGCCAAGGGCCAGCGCGCGTATGATGATGGTGGTTGTCTGATTGGCCGAATTGCCCGCAATGCCCGCAACAATAGGCATCAGGGCCGCCAGCGCAACGAATTTTGCGATTGTCCCCTCGAACGCGCCGATCACCCGCGAGGCAAAAAATGCGGTGAACAGATTCAGCGCAAGCCAGGTCCAGCGGTTTTGCGCGCTCTTCCATACCGACGCGAAAATATCCTCTTCCTCGAGCAGGCCGGCAAAATTCAGCAACTCGGTTTCGGATTCCTCGCGGATGTAATCCACCACCACGTTCACCGTGACGCGCCCGAACAACTTGCCATCCTCGTCCACGACCGGTGCCGAAACCAGGTCATAACGCTCGAAAGCCTGGGCTGCCATGTCGGCTTTGTCGTCTGGATGCAACTGGATAATATCGGTCAGCATCAGGTTGCCGACGATTTCTTCAGGCTCGTTGACGACCACCATGTTAATCGGAAGCACACCCTTGAACTTGTCGTTGCGGTCAACGACGAACACCTGGTCGGTGTGGTCGGGCAGTTCTTCGAATCGGCGCAGATAGCGCGACACCACTTCCAGCGTGACATCTTCGCGCACATGCACCATGCTGAAATCCATCAGCGCGCCGACCGAATCTTCCTCGTAGGACATCGCAGTCCGCAGTTGTTCGCGTTCCCCGATGGGCAGCGACTTGAACACGTCGCGAATCACGTTCTGCGGCAGATCCGGCGCAAGATCGGCGATCTCGTCGGTGTCGAGCTGTTCGGTGGCCTCGCGCAGTTCTTCGCGGCTCATCGCCCCGATCAGCGAATCGCGGACCGCATCGGACACCTCGATCAGAATTTCGCCGTCATTCTCCGACTTGACCAGGCCCCATACCAGCATTCGCTGCTCGATCGGCAGCGCTTCCAGAATGTAGGCGATATCGGCGGGATGCATGCCGTCCAGCTTGCGCTGCAGTTCGGCGATATGCTGTTTGTGCACCAGGGTATCGAGCAGGGCGTGGCGGTCGTCGCGGGGCAGTTCCTGGCGATGGATCACTTCCTCCAGCAGTGCGTGCTTGTGCAGCAGCACTTCCACCTGTTTGAGGTGTTCCTGCACATTCTCGGTATAGTGATGTTCCTGGCTGGCGTCGGTCATCGCGCATTTCCTGTAAAACGCGCGCTATTGTAAAGAAATCCCCTGCCTGCCGCTCAGGGAATTTCCACGTCGTTCATGCGTGCCAGGATGATGTCGGTCTTGCGCAGCAGGCCGGGAGCCTCGCGGTGATTGTCGTAATAGCGCGGGTTGGGCACCATCGCGGCAAGCTTGGCGGCCTGTTCTGCGGTGAGCTGCGACGCGCTCTCGTGATAATAATGGCGCGCTGCCGCCTCAACACCGAACACGCCGTTTCCCCATTCGATCACGTTCAGGTAAATCTCGAAGATGCGCTGCTTGTCCATCACCGCCTCAAGCATCAGGGTGATCACCGTTTCCTGCAGCTTGCGCCAGGGGGTGCGCCGGGTGGACAGGAACAGGTTCTTCGCAAGCTGCTGGCTGATGGTGGACCCACCCGCAACGATCTTGCCCTTCCTGAGATCCTTTTCGTAGGCCTTCTGTATCCCTTCCCAGTCGAAACCGACATGGTCGACGAAACGGGCATCTTCGGCAGCGATCAGCGCACGCTTCATATTGTCGGAAATTCTGGGGTAGGGGACCCACTTTTGCCGGAGTTCGGCATCGGGATTTCTGTCCTGCATGATTTCCAGCCGCGTATCCATGAACGCGCTGCTCGACGGGTTGAATTTGATCCACCAGCAGACATGCGCGAACAGCCAGATTTGATACAGGAACAGCAGGGCAACGAGCAGCTTTACGCTGCGCCAGAACCAGCGCATCAACGGGTCACCGGATCTTTTCATTGGAATTTTCGCATCGCCTCGATGACCGGCGCGGTTTCGGGGCGTATGCCGCGCCAGATGAAGAACGATTCGGCGGCCTGCTCGACCAGCATGCCGAAGCCGTCCGCAACCTTAGCGGCGCCGTGCTCGCGGGCAAATTTGATGAACTGTGTGTCGCGCCCGTACGTCATGTCGTAAGCCAGTGCGCCGGGCGCGAAGACCGCCGGCGGCAGCGGAATCCCGCTGCCGCTCAGTCCGGCGGAAGTCGCGTTGATCACCACGTCGAATTGCCTGCCGGCGATATCATCCAGACTGCCGCTCGAAACGATGGATAGCAGCGAAGCAAAACTGGCGGCCAGCGCGCGGGCTTTGTCCGCGGTGCGATTGGCGATGGTCAGTTTCGCGCCCGCTTCAGCCAGCGGCAATGCAACCCCGTAAGCGGCACCGCCCGCGCCGAGCAGCAGCACACGCCTGTTAAGCAGCGCGATACCCAGGTTGGCGCGTATGTCCCTGATCAGTCCCGTGCCATCGGTGTTGTCGCCCAGTATTGCATCGCCGTCCGGGACACACTGCAGCGTGTTGACCGCCTGCGCCGCTTCCGCGAGCGCCGAACGCTGCGTTGCCAGTTTGAATGCCTCGAACTTGAACGGCACGGTGACATTGCAGCCCTTGTAGCCTTTCCCGCGAAGCGCCATCACCCTGGCGGCGAAGCCATCCAGCGGCGCCTCGATCGCTTCGTAGCTGATGTCCTGCCGGGTCTGCCTTGCGAACATCGTGTGTATCAGCGGCGACTTGCTGTGGGAAACAGGATTGCCGATAACGGCGTACTTGTCAGTCATTATGTAATTTGCGCAAAAATCCGATGCGCGCATTGTAAAGAATATCAGCCGGCTTTTCGCGGATTCAGCAACCCTGCCGCAACAACCCCGGCAATCGCCATCGCCCACACCACCGTTGCGCCGCTGGGCAAATCCATCCATGCGGACAAAAGCAGGCCGGCGGCATATCCGGCTATGCCGGTCGCGAATGCATACGGCATGCGCCGGCGGCCGGCGCGCCAGGTGGCCAGCGCGGGAATGATCAGGCTCGCGAACACCAGATACACACCGACCAGTTGCACCGACGCGGTGACGGCCAGCGCGAACAGCGCGTAGAAACCCAGATAATGGGTCTTCAGCCTGCTCCATTGCCACAGTGCCAGCAATGCGACCGTCAGGAATGCGGTGGCGACCAGCTGCCCGTTGCTGACCCACAGGATCTGCCCGACCAGCAGATCCTTGAGATGCTCGCCCGCGTGCACGTCGCGGCTCATCAGCAGGATTCCGCCGCTGGCGGCCAACACGAAGGTCAGACCGATGCACGCTTCCTTGACGTCGGCCAGGCGCTTCTCGATCCAGGCCAGCAGCCCCGCGCCGCACAGCGCGCTGGCGGCGGCGATTGCCTGCACCAGCAGCGGTCTTTCGGCCAGATCAAGCAGGCCGGCAATGATCACGCCCAGCCCGGCAATTTGCGCGACCGCAAGATCGGCGAAGATCACGCCGCGCTCCAGCACCTTCATGCCGAACGGTATATGCGTCGCCAATACCAGCAGACCCGCGATAAAGGCGGGCAGCAGGATACTCAACTCGGTATTGTTCATTTCAGTCCCGCGAGCAGGCGTTGAATGGTGTCGTCAAAGTACGCGAACAGGTCTGTCGCCTGCGGGGTGCCGCCCACGGTAAACGGCAGTTCAACCGCGGGGATATGCGCGCGTTCCGCGATCCATTCCGAGGGACGCCCGTTCTGGTAGGCGGCGCGTATCACCATGCGCGCCGGGTGCTGCTGCAATTCCGACAGCACTGTCCCCAGATACGATACGCTGGGCTCCATGCCGGGCTTGGGCTCCAGCTCGGCAACCTCGTTCAGTCCCAGCCATGCGTTCAGATAGGCGAACCCCTTGTGATGCACGACGATGGGTATACCCTTCAAAGGCGCAGCCAGCTTTTCCCATTTCACAATCGAGGCGCGCCAATTCTGGTCGAACGCGGCGAGCTGCTGCCCATAGTACGCGGCGTTGGCCGGATCGATCAGGCTCAGCCGCTGGCTGAGCGCAGACGCGATCGGCAGGAAGTTGCGCGCATCGGTCTGGATATGCGGATTCCCCTCCGGGTGCACGTCACCGTCGGCGCGATCCAGCCTGGTCGGCACTTCGCGCATCTTGACATATTTTGCCGCCTCGAAATGACCGGTGCTGCCGGGCTGTATCGCGCTGTTGCCGGATTCCTGCAGCACCACCGGCATCCAGCCGATTTCCAGTTCCGCGCCGGTGCACACCACCAGCTGGGCGTTGCGCGCCCTGGCGATCAGGCTGGGGCGCGCCTGCACCTGGTGCGGATCCTGCAAAGGCCCGGTCGCGGTGTAGATGTCGGCCTTGTCGCCGGCCAGTTGCCGGGTGAGCGCCGCCCATTCCGGTTCGCAGGCGAACACGTTGACGGCGGCATGGACGCTGCCGCTCAGCAGCAGCAGTAACAATGGAAAGAGTCTTTTTTTCATGAAATTTCTCCTGATTGAATGGTTGTTAATTCATGTTGAACCGTTGCGAGCAGGACAAGGTGCAAGGCGCGGCGCAACGAGCGACGAGACATACCTTGCTGGTAGGCGAGAATGCGAGTGAGCACGCAACACAGCAAATTGTCCGCGCAGTAGGTTATTCATGAATTAATACTGGTGCGCGCCGTGTGCGCCCAGGCTCATGATGTACTGCACGAACAGCTGGTTGTCGGCCAGTCCCTGGCGGGAATTGTCGTGCGCCAGCTGCACGCGTATCCGCGAAAATTCGCTGGCGTTGTAATCCGCCATCCAGGTCAGCCGCGCCGGATGGAATGCGTAATTTCCGGCGATGTTCGGCGGGGCGCCCGCTCCCAGACTGGCCGTACCCGGATCGAGACGGTCGTAGCGCAATCCGGTGCGCCAGTCCGGCATGAACTGGTACACGCTTTGCAGATACCAGCCGCTTTGCGTGACGGCATAGCTGCCGGAATTGGCGAGGCTGTCGGTCAGCAGGCCGTTCTCCCTGCGCTGGAAATATTCGCTCTGCACCTTCAGATAGCGTTCGCGGATATTGCCGTTGGGCGAATATTTCCAGACGAAGTCCAGTCCCGCGGTCCGGCTGTCGCCGGTAAAGCTGTTGGTCAGGGTGCTGATCGGGATCCCGAATGAATCGACCGCATTGCTGACCGCGTTCTCGCGCCGGGTTTCGTGCAGCGAAATACCCGCGCGCCAGCTGTTTTCGATGCCGACGTCGTCACCGAAATGCGCGAACAGAACCCCTGCGCCTGAGCCGTTCTTCTGGCGGTTCGTGCCCGGGAAATCGAGCCCCCGGCCGAGTTCACCGCCGACTTCGATGAACATGTCGGTCGGCGCCAGCCATTTCAGCTGCATACCGTCCTCGGCCAGCTGGTTGTCCCACATCACGCGGTACACCAGCGGCTGGTCGACGAAATCCCAGACGTGCGAATGCTGGTCGTTCAGGTAGCCGAGGCCGGAGAAGAACCGCCCGAATTCAAGATCCAGGCCGTTGCCGAGCGCACTGGTCTGCACGAAGGCATTCTCCACCGCGATTCCGCCCTCCGGCGCCAGCGAGAACGTGCCGACGCCGCGGAACAGCGGATCGATGTCGGCGGCGATACCCAGCTCGGATTCCTGCAGCGAGAATCCCCGCGTATACCCGGTTTTGTTGGCGCTCATCGCAAACCCGGTCACCGGAATCGCGGGATCGCGCTGCAGCTGTTCATAGGTGCCGGACAGCACCATCGACACGGCGGGGTTGAAACTGTTCACGCTGCTCGGCGGTGCGCTGCTGCGGGCCGGCGCCTGCACCGCAGCAGCTTCGTCCTGCTGCAGACGCTGCTCCAGCCGGGCATTGCTTTGCTGCAGCTGGCGGACCTGCTCGCTTATCGATTGCGGCCCGGTATCGTTCGCGGCAAGCGCGCCGGGAGGATTGGCCAGCAGCACGGCGGCAGCCGTGCACCAGAAAATATTTCGGGACATGATGACTCCTGATTAAGCGTGGCAAGACCCCGCAAGCTGAAGGCGGGGCATTTGAACGGTGCTCAGGCGGGATCGGGGGGGCCGCGCGCCGCGAATGCGACGAACGTGGCGGAATCAAATGAAACGGGTTCGCTGCGGGACAGCGTGTCGAAACTCTCGCTGCCGGCGAAATCGACCGGGCTGCTGCCGACCAGGCCGCCGATCTGCGCGTATGCCGCACACTGCGCACAATACTTGTCATGCGGCAGCGACGGGTTCGGGCCCTGCGACCGTTCGGGATGAATGTGTGAAATGCCGTGCGCCAGGCTGCCCATCTGCGCAAGCAGCATGGCCAGTATCAGCGGCAGTCCGGTGAGCAGGGAACGTTGCATGGCGCGCACTCTAACCAACAAACCTGTACCCGGCAAGCGGCTATTCGCTTTCCATCCGGTCCGACGAAGTAAAAGACCAGGTGCGTGTAATGGTCAGGACGTCGGTATCCTTGGTGATGCTCGGCGGCAAAGGGGAAAACGGCGCGGCAAGCTTGACGATGCGCATCGCCGCGGCATCCAGTATCGGCTTGCCCGAGGACCGGCTCACATCGATGCTCTCCACGCTGCCATCCGCGCGTATCGAGACGCTGAGCTGCAGTTTGCCGAAGATATGCTGGCGGCGCGCCTGTTCCGGGTAATTCAGGTTGCCGATGCGCTCCACCTTGATCCGCCAGTCCTCGATGTACTGGGCAAAACGGTATTCCTGCGTCCGCGCGCCGATGAACTTGCGCCGCGGCAGCTTCTGGTAGGCATCCCAGTTCTTGTTGATTTGCGCTTCGAGACGCGCCATTTCCAGCGCCTTCTGCACCAGTGCTTCGCCGCTGCTGGCGTTGTCGTTCTTCTGCTTCCTGAGTTCTTCCTGTACCGTGCTGTAGTCGCTCTTCATCACGGTCAGCATGCGCTTCGTTTTCGCCTCGAGCGCCGCAACGCGCTTGGCCTCCTGCTCGGGAGAAAAGCGCGGATCGTCGCTGATCGACGGCAGCGGGCTCTTGGCCTGGCGGTCTTCCTCGGTATTGCCGCCGCCGTCCAGATTGTGCTGGGCCAGCGCATCGGCATGGAAGGGCGTCGATTCCGATTTGCTGTTGACCAGCACCACCTGCAGCGGCTGGAAATAGCCTGCCGCCTTGCCGGGGTCGGGCATCACCAGCGCGACACCGAACAGCAGGAACGCGTGCAGCACGATGGAAAAATACATCGAGTAGGAAAGCCTCGTCCTGAAATGCGACAAGACCCCGGTATTCCTGCGGGCTTTCAAACGGTGTCCTCTATCGGCGCGATGTAGCGCGATTGCAGATTCAGGTCGAGCAGGTCGACCGTGACGACCGCCAGCCGCACCCGGCTGCCGGCCGGCAATTCCGGCAGCGACGGCACCTTGAAGACCAGCGGCATGTTGTCCAGCTTCACCAGGTTCTCGCGCAACAGGGTCGCTTCCTCTTGGTCAATGTTTTCCTGCTGCAGCCAGCGCAGGCACCAGTAGCGCTCCATGCTGCGCTGGAAGTCGTTGTAGATGCCGTACATGGTATCGAAATCGCGCATTGTCGAGTACAGCGCGGGATCGTTTTTCGGATAGGCGGGTTCTTCGCCGCGCAGCATCGCGATGATCTGGCGCTGGTTCACCATGTCCACATAGCGCCGCAGCGGCGAACTGGACCACATGTATTGCGCGACGCCCAGCCCCTGATGCGGTGCGGCGACCGTGCTCATCTTCACCTTGCCGTTCTGCTGGGTGCGGTAGATGCCGACGAATCCGTGCTCGGCAAGGTGTTTGCCCCATTCGCTGTTGACCAGGATCATCAGCTCGGAAACCACCTTGTCGATCGGCGAACCGCGCCGTCGCACCGTGATGCTGACCCGGCTGTTTTCGTCGTTTGCACCGTTGACACCGTCCGGGGGGTTTTCGATATGGAAGTTGTAATCCACCTGCTGGGTGCTGTTGTCCGCCGGCTTGCCGCGGCCGGCCTCCAGCTTCTGCACCAGTTTCCACAACAACGCCAGATCTTCCGCGTAGGGATAATCGCGTTTTCCGGCAGCCAGCGTGTCCTCGTTGAACAGCGGCTCCAGCGTTTCGTGGCGCAGGTTCGCCGCGATGCGGATACGCTCGATGCGGCTCTCGTGGCCCATTACCGCAAGGGTTTCGCCGTCGATTTCGTTGTACATCGACAGCACCGGACAGACCCGTTCCGCGCGAAGCGTGAAGGCGTCCACCACGCTGTCCGGAAGCATGGTGATCTTCGCTCCCGGCATGTATACCGTGGAGAGGCGCTGGGCAGCAATCCGGTCTCCGTCGGAATCGCGCGGGATACCCAGTGCAGGGGCGGCGATATGCACGCCGACCCGCCAGTTCCCGCCGTCCAGCTTTTCCACGGAAATCGCATCGTCGATTTCGGTGGTGGCCGCATCGTCGATGCTGAATGCCCGTGCCCCGGACAGCGGCAAGTCATCCCAAGTGCCCAATTCGACCGGCGGGAAGCCGGTGCCGTTCGGGAAATGTTCGCGCAGGAATTTCTGCAGGTGGTAATCGTGCGTGGACGGCAGCGCGCCGCAGCGATGCATCAGGTGGGCAGCCGAAAGCTGCGTCGCGGCACAGGCGGCTTCCAGCGCTTTCACCTCGATCGTGTTGCGGTCCGGTTTGTAGAGCAGGTAGTCGAGATGTTCGGCGAATTCAGCTGGCAGCTCGTAGCGCGTGAGCTGCTCGGCATAGCGCGCCTGCATCGCCAGCTGTTGGCGTTTCTTCTCGGCTCCGGCCAGCGCGGCCTTCAGCACGTCGGGCGGCGCGGCGCGGTAGCGGCCTTTGCCCTTCTTGTGGAAATAGATCGGTGCGCCGTGCAAACACATCAGTACTGCGGCCGCTTCCAGCGCGCTCGGCGCATGGCCGAAATATTCGGCGGCAATCTGCTCGGCACCGAACTCTTCGGGCGGACAGCACTCCCACAGGAATTCCACCTCGATGGTTTGCGACAGTGCTTCGGCCTGCGCCATGAATTCGGCCAGTGCGGGCTGGGTGAAACGCAGCATCACATTGGCCGCCTTGACCTTGCTGCGCTTGCCGGACAGTGCTTCGATCTGGAGCGAGGTGGTGTTGTCGGCCATGATGCTGCCGACCTTGAAACTGCCGTCTTCTTCGTAAAGGATATTCATCGGGGGTGAGGCGAAAATGGTGGCGCAATTATACCCTGTCGGCGGCCGCTGACTTCACCCCGGAATTAAGCTTGACCGGGCACAGCCGGTTGCCTGCCTGCCCCGGCAGAACCGGATTTTGGCAATACCGCGAACCAAGGAGGTAGAATGACTGCAATGAACACGACTGTTTGCCCGACCAACTGCAAATCGCGAATCTCCCTGCCGGACCGCTCCACCGCATCGCGCAGATTCGCTTCGGAAATAGCCCCGGACAGGACATGACGAAATCCCGTATCAGCGAATCCCGGTTGAAGCTGAGGGCCTGGTTGACCCTCGGCTATACGCTGTTCATCCTGTACGGCAGCCTGTCGCCCTTCTCCGGCTGGCACGACCAGGGGCTCGAATTCAGCGAAGTGCTGCTCACGCCATTCGAGGAGACCTATACCGCGTTCGATGCGGTCATCAACCTGATGTCTTACCTGCCTTTCGGCCTTCTGGTCGGCCTGACCGCGCGCGCGCGATTCGGTTCGCTGGCAAGCGTCGCCTTCGGCCTGTTCGCAGGCGTGCTGCTGTCCGCGAGCATGGAATACCTGCAGATGTACCTGCCGATGCGCATCAGTTCCAACATGGACATACTGACCAACAGCTGCGGCGCGCTGATCGGCTCGATACTGGCGGTGAGCATCACTTCCTGGACCTGGTTTTTCCCGCGCTTGACACGCTGGCGCAACGAGCTGTTCCGCCATGGCAAGGAAACGGAATTCGGCCTTGCGTTGCTTGCGCTATGGATGTTCGGGCAGGCCAACCCGTCGCTGCCGATGCTCGGCAACGTGTTCATCAGCGGCACGGCCAGCCAGCCCTTTGTGCCGCCGCATCCCGCACCGTTCAACTGGCTGGAAAGCAGTGTCGTGACGCTGAACCTGCTGATGCTGGGCACGCTGCTGCTGACCCTGCTGCGCATGCCGCGCCACATCGTCACGTCACTGCTGGCCGTACTGAGCACGGTCGCGCTGGTGAAATTCATTACCGCGGCACTGCTGCTGAAATCGTGGGCGCTGCTGCTGTGGATCAACAGCGAGGCGGTGTTCGGCATGATGCTGGGGGTAGTGCTGCTGTTCTCGGCGCTGTGGCTGCCGCGCCGCGCCGTGATAAGCCTGGGTGCAGCGGTAGCGCTGTGGGACTTTGCGATGGTGAATTTTGTGTTCGACGACAACTCGCCTTCGGCCGCAATGTCGATCTACCACTGGCATTACGGGCACCTGCTGAACTACAACGGGCTCGCGCAGACGATCACGCTGGTGTACCCGCTGCTGCTGCTGTTCCACCTGTGGCGCGCCAGGAAAGTATAATCCCGCAAAGTATAATCCCGGTATCCGCATCGATACGCCAGCCGCCATGAGTTATTACGACAAGCACGTGTTTTTCTGCACCAACCAGCGCACCGGCGGCGAAGCCTGCTGCAACAACCACGGCGCGCAGAAAGCCCGCGACTACGTAAAGGACAGGGTCAAGGCGCTCGGCATCTCCGGCGGCCAGAGCAGGATACGCATCAACTCCGCAGGCTGCCTGGATCGCTGCGAAGAAGGCCCGGTGATCGTGGTTTACCCAGAGGGAACCTGGTATACCTATGTCGATGAGAATGATCTTAACGAGATCATCGAAGAGCACCTGAAGAACGGTCGCATCGTGGAACGGCTGAAGATTTAGGAATCATGAATTTCCTGCCGCAGGCAGACCGCGTACCAGCACGAAGGCAGCCTGCGGCGATTTCCGGACCTACAAAAAACGAAAAATGATCAGTCATCTCGGGCGTTATGAAATAATTGAAGAGCTGGGGCGGGGCGCCATGGGCATAGTTTACAAAGCCTATGACCCGTTGATCGAGCGGTTCGTCGCGATCAAGACCATCAATCTCCGGGTGCTGTCCGAAGCGGAAAGGTCCGAATACGAGGCCAGGTTCTATCAGGAAGCCAAGGCGGCGGGACATCTGAGCCATCCCAACATCGTTACCATTTACGACCTGGGGGAAAGCGGCGACGTGGCCTACATCGCAATGGAGCTGATGGAAGGCCGTGAACTGCAGGAGATGATTTACGGCAAAGGGCGCCTGCTGGTTACCGATGCGCTGAACATCGCAATTCAGGTCGCGGCAGGATTGTCCTATGCTCACCAGCGCGGTGTCGTGCATGGCGATATCAAACCCTCGAACATCATGGTGCTGGGCGACAATCATGTAAAAATCGCCGACTTCGGCATCGCGAAAATGGTTTCCTCCCATGCGATTTCTTCCACGGAAAGCAGGCAGGAAGACTCGGTTTATGGAACACCCCCGTTCATGTCGCCCGAACAGATCCAGGGAAAATCAATTGATGCCCGCTCGGATATATTTTCCCTCGGGGTCGTTCTGTATTACATGCTGACTGAACGCTTGCCCTTTCCGGAGGAGGACATCAATCTGCTCATGAACCAGATCGTTGGTGTTGTCCCGGAAAAACCCAGCTCAGTGAACCCCGGCATTTCGGACGCGCTGGATGCGGTCATATTCAAGTGCCTTGCAAAATCGCCTGATGCCCGCTACAAAAATGCCCATGAACTGGGCATTGATTTGCGAGCATGCCTGTCCGCATTGCTGCGTACCAAAGCCGTCCCGGATCATCCTGTCACGTCGAACGTCAGGTTCAAACGCCTGAGGAGTGTGGTCACGCCGCGGGGGTTCTCACGGACCCTGGTCGCCTATGGCAGCTATTTTGCAATTTTTACGATTGTTGCGATTTTCCTGATCGACATCGTTACGCCCTCCACCATTCAAATGGAATTTCTTTATATATTTCCGCTGGTCGTGATCAGCTTGCATTGCGAGCGCATGAAACTGATCAGCGGGGCGGTCATATTGGCGCTGTTGCTCCAGGGCATGCACATTGCAATGGACACCATTCCGATGTCCTCAAAATACATCAACGCGACCATGGTATTGCTGATCAATATCACGGTGGTCTTTGTCGCCAGAATCGCACGGGCAAACTTTATCGAGGTCGAGCAGATATCTTCCTTCGACAAGTTGTCCGGTCTGCGCAACCGGCTGAGTTTCGAGCTGATCACGGATATTGAAATAGACAGGCAAAAGCAGAGAAAAGCGGTTTTTTCGTTTGCCTATGTCGACATCAACAAGCTCAAGGAGTTGAACGAATCCACGGGATACGCAGCCGGGGACAAGGCGATCAAGCTCGTCGCCCATGCGCTTCGGGAAAACATTCGGCAACTGGACACGCCGGCGCGCATCGGCGGGGACGAATTCGCGATCCTGATGCCGAATACCGATGCCGCCGAATGCGAGTCGTTCTGCAGGAAGCTGTCCCTGAAGATTGCGCAACAGATGGAAGATGCGGCGCTCCCGTTGTCGACCAGTATCGGCTTTGCGACCTTCGCCAAGCCGCCGGCATCAATATCGGAAGTGTTCGACCGGTCGGAAAATGCGATGCACAGGGCCAAGGCGACCGGCAAGCCGTTTGCGGTAAGCGCCTAGCGTATTTGCTGCCGCAATATTGAAAACATGAAAACAGTACTGACAGATGGTGTTTCGACCTTGCCGCATCTACTTTTGAACCGTTCTGCCAAAATCCGGATAAACATCGATAAATGCCCGCCCTGAAAAAATTCGCCATTGCCGGGCCTGCCGGAACACTCGAGGGAGTCGCCCACCTGCCCGACGGCGGGCCGCGCGCGATCGCGGTGCTCGCGCATCCGCTGCCGACCATGGGCGGCACGATGGACAACAAGGTGGTCACGACGCTGGCGAAGACGTTTGTCGAACTCGGGTTCGTTGCGCTGCGTTTCAACTTTCGCGGCGTGGGCGGCAGCGAAGGCGGGTTCGACAGCGGCAACGGCGAGACGGAAGATGTGCTGGCGGTGGTGCGCGATGCGCAGCGGGAATACGGCGACCTGCCGTTGATCCTGTCCGGCTTTTCCTTCGGCGGCTATGTGCAGGCGCGTGCCGCGCAGCAGCTGCACCCGCATCCGCACCGGCTGGTGCTGATCGCGCCCGCGGTGGGGCGCTCCGTTCCTTCGTTCAAGAATAGTACCGGCATGCCGCCGGTGCGGGACGACACGCTGCTGGTGCACGGTGAACTCGATGAAATCGTCGCGCTGGCCGATGTGCTGAACTGGGCGCGTCCGCTGCACCTGCCCATCATGGTGCTGCCGGGGGCGGGGCATTTTTTTCACGGGCGGCTGAACCAGCTCAAGCTGGCCGTGCTGCACGCGTTCAACGGGCAGCCTTTATGAATACAATAATCAGCGCGCAAAAGCTGCGCAAAAGCTACGGCGCACAGGTAGTGGTGGACGGTATCGACCTGTCCGTCCGGCGCGGCGAATGCTTCGGCCTGCTCGGACCGAACGGCGCGGGCAAGACCACCACGCTGCGCCTGATGCTCGGCCTGATCGCACCCGATTCGGGCGAATTGCAGTTGCTCGATCATCCCGTGCCGCAGCAGGCGCGGGAGGCCCGGGTGCGCGTCGGCGTGGTTCCGCAGATCGACAATCTCGACCCCGATTTCACCGTGGCGGAAAACCTGCTGGTGTACGGCCGCTACTTCGGCATCAGCGATACGGAGATCCATGCGCGCATGCCGGAATTGCTGGAATTCGCCAACCTGAGCGGCAAGCGCGACGTGAAGGTGCCGACGCTTTCCGGCGGCATGAAGCGGCGCCTGACCCTGGCCCGCGCGCTGGTGAACGATCCCGACGTGATCTTCCTCGATGAACCGACCACCGGGCTCGACCCGCAGGCGCGCCACCTTATCTGGCAGCGCCTGCGCGAGCTGACCGCGCGCGGCAAGACGCTGCTGCTCACCACGCATTTCATGGACGAGGCGGAGCGGCTGTGCCACCGGCTCGCGGTGATGGACAACGGACGCATCATCAGTACCGGTTCGCCGCGCGATCTGATCGCACAGAACATCGAGCCGCAGGTGGTCGAGGTGTTCGGCGAACAGGCGGCTTCATGGGCCCGGCACCATGCGGCACGGCATGCGCAGCGCTTCGAAGTCAGCGGCGAATCGGTGTTCTGTTACGTGGCCGATGCGCAGCCCCTGTTAATGGAATTGCAGCAACATCCGGAGTTGCGCTACCTGCACCGGCCGGCCAACCTGGAGGATGTGTTCCTGAAACTCACCGGACGGGAAATGCGCGAATGAACCTGTTCTTCCGCATGCTGTACGTGTTCCTCCTGGCGCAGTTCCGCGAGTCGCTCGACATTGGCAATTCGCTCAGCAGGCTGGACTTGCGCGTGCTGCCGAACGATCTGGACATCAATCTCCACATGAACAACGGCCGTTACCTGACCATCTGCGATCTGAACCGGATCGACCTGTTCATCCGCACCGGACTGCTGAAGGCGATGTTCAGGCGCAACTGGATACCGGTCATCGCGGAACATACGATGACCTACAAGAAACCGCTGGGACTG